>CACYQK010000001.1:0-27244 GCA_902776495.1 uncultured Ruminococcus sp.
CTTAACGAACTCCTGGTCAACAAGGCAGTTCTCCTTGTAATACTTGTTGATCTTGCCCATTACGATCTTGTCGGCGATAGCCTCGGGCTTACCCTCGTTGATGACCTGCTGGCGCATAACTTCCTTCTCATGCTCAACGACCTCTGCGGGAACATCGTCTCTTGTGAGGTACTGAGTGTTAAGAGCTGCGATCTGCATAGCGATGTCCTTGCCGTAAGCAACGAACTCGGGCTTATCTGCAACGTCTGTGTCAAAGTTTACGAGAACGCCGATCTTGCCGCCTGCGTGAACATAAGCAACGCAAGCACCCTCAAGACGCTCAAAACGGCGGATCTGGATGTTCTCACCGATTGTGAGCACCTTCTCCTGGAGCATCTCTGCAACTGTCTGGTCTGAACCAACAGCCTTGAGAGCGAGGAGAGCGTCAACGTCAGCGGGGTTCTCCGCGATAACCGTATCGGCGCAAGCCTTTACAAAATCCATAAATGAATCGTTCTTTGCAACGAAGTCTGTCTCTGCGTTTACTTCGATAACAACGCCAACCTTAAGGTCGCTTGTTGTTGTGGCGTAAGCTACGCCCTCGGCTGCAACTCTGCTTGCCTTTTTAGCCTGCTTAGCAAGACCCTGCTCTCTGAGGAAGTCAACAGCCTTGTCCATATCGCCCTCAGCCTGAACGAGAGCCTTTTTGCAGTCCATCATACCGCAGCCTGTTTTTTCTCTAAGTGCTTTTACATCCTGAGCTGTAAATGCTGCCATTATAAAAACATCCTTTCAAATAGATATATATTAGTATAAATTATTCCTCAACGGGAGCTTCTTCGGGCTCTTCCTGAGCTGCTGCGCCCATCTGTCCCTCTTTACCCTCGATAACAGCGTTAGCCATAGCGCCTGCGATAAGCTTTACTGCGCGGATAGCGTCATCGTTTCCGGGGATAACGTAGTCGATCTCGTCAGGATCACAGTTTGTATCAACGATAGCAACGATCGGGATGTTAAGCTTCTTAGCTTCCTGAACGGCGATCCTTTCTTTTCTGGGGTCAACGATGAAGAGTGCGCCGGGCATCTCTGTCATATCCTTGATACCGCCCATAAACTTCTCGAGCTTGTCGATCTCAAGGTTGAGCTTGATAACTTCCTTCTTGGGAAGAAGATCGAATGTGCCGTCCTCCTGCATAGCGCGGAGCTGCTTAAGACGAGCGATCCTTCTGCGGATAGTTGAGAAGTTTGTGAGCATACCGCCCAGCCATCTTGCGTTTACATAGAATGCGCCTGCACGCTCTGCCTCTTCCTTAATGGAATCCTGAGCCTGCTTTTTTGTACCTACAAAAAGTACGTTCTTGCCTTCTGCGGAGATCTCACGAACAAAGTTGTAAGCTTCCTCGAGCTTTTTAACGCTCTTCTGAAGGTCGATGATGTAGATACCGTTACGTTCTGTGAAGATGTACTCTGCCATTTTGGGGTTCCATCTTCTTGTCTGGTGACCGAAGTGTACACCGGCCTCCAGGAGTTGTTTCATAGAAACTACTGCCATTTTTATTTCCTCCTTAGGTTAAAACCTCCGCTGCGCCTTTGATTTTGCCGGGATATTTAGCTGCACAAAAAAAGCGCAGCCACCTTGCCGACGGCGTCAGCGTGCGAAATGCTTATATATTATACCATAATAAATAAAAAAATCAAGTGCTTTTTAGCAAAACACTTGATTTCTTTAAGTTAATTAAATTTTCTTTTTAATTACTCGTTGAGATCGAAGAATCTCATTCCGCAATACTCGGTAACGAATGTCTGAGTTTCGTGCCAGTCACTCTGTCCGATGTAGAATACGATGATCCTGTGGTCAACAGCTGAACCGCCCTGGTCAAAGATGAAAGAAACAGCTTCCTTTGCAGCTGAGTTGGGCTCGCCTGCGGTTGAACCGTAATATCCGTAATCTGAAATGATCTGGTCAATAGAGGTTGTGTTACGAGTCTTTCAACCTTTGCTCTGTCATATGAAGAAAGACCTAATCCGCCTGCAGCATAGCCTGATGATCCCTGTGAAGTCTCAGAAGTCTCATTCTCTGAAGACTCACTGCTCTCGTCAGACTTTTCGGATGTCTCTTCTTCCTTAGGCTCGGTTGCAGCCTCGGTTGCCTTAACCTTCTTTTCCTCTTTTTCTTCTTTAGAGGTTTCCTCGGGTTTTGCGGTTGTGGGTGCTACGGTTGTCTGAGGCTCGGTCGCGGGCGGTACGGTTACCTCTTTGCAGTTGTTTGTGATAACAGCGTCAAACTGATCTGCGCCGCCAACTGACATTGAAGCAGCCTTGCTGTCCTCGTGAGCGTCAACATTGGGTGCCAAGGTTGTTGTGGGGATGATAAGGATCGCTGCGGCGATTACTACCGCTGAAACAGCAGAAGCGATCTTTACGCTTTTCTTGATCTTTACCGGCTTAACAGCCTTGTCTTTTTTTCCGTAGTGTTTAAGGTTTGAAGTTCTCAAAAATTTGTCCTCCCTTTGGTTGATGCGCAAATCACATTCGCGTTCTCGCGTATATAATAGGAAGCGAATGCCTCATTTGATCAGCGCAACGTCTTTAGTTCGTATAAATTTTATCAAACACACAATTTCAAGTGTATTAAAACACATAATTTGTCAAATTGCAAGTCGCCTTGCCCAAAATCGCTTGTAACCTTTGTCACCCTTTTGTAACAACTCGATTTTTAATTGCTTTAAGAAATAATAACTTGTGCACTTTATACAATTCTCGAGTCGGTTTGATGTATATTCTGCCGAAACTTTAGAAAGTAAAAAAATTTCAATTTTCCCTGAAAAACAGCCGTTTTTTGGGCTTTTTTCGAGGTTTCGGCGTTACACACGAAATTATGATCGCATCTTCTCCGATCAGCCTAATTTTCTCCCACGGAATAATATAATCTTCACGTCTTCCGAATATTCCAAATAAGAAATTTCGATCAAATATTACAATTGCTACAACTTTTGCACTATTTTTATCCAATATGAGGTCATCAATATAGCCAATTTTAACACCATCGACTTCGCTTATGACTTCCTTGCGTCTCAGGTCGGAAAATCTGCACTCCATACCCTCGCCTCCTCACAAATTTATATGTCGAAAATGCAAGATGTATTCATTGACTTTTAGTATTTATGGTGATAAAATATAAACGTTCAAGAAAGGAGTATATAGATATGAAATATATATTTATGACCGACGCATCATGCGATTTGAGCGAAGAGCTTGTAAAAGAAATCGGAGTAAGGGTCATTCCGATGGAGTTTGAAATAGACGGAAACATCTATATGCATTACCCCGATTGCTGTATGATGAAACTCGATGAGTTCTACGATCACATCAAAAACGGCGCAGTCCCCAAAACCAGCCAGATAAACATCGACGGCTTCAAGAATTACTTTGAGCCTTACCTCAAGGCGGGCAAGGACATCCTTTACACCGGTATACCCACCGGACTCAGCGGCACGTTCAACACCTGCAAGATAGCCGCAGATGAGCTTATGGAGAAGTATCCCGAGCGTAAGATCGTTCTCATCGACTCCTGCTGCGATTCCGCCGGACTCGGATATTTGGTATATCTCGCCGGCAAAAAGTACGCAGAAGGCGCCGATATAGACGAAGTAGCGGCGTTTATTGACGAAACAAAGCAAAAGATCGGCCACTGGTTTGTTGTAGACGATCTCGACCTGCTCAAAAAGGGCGGAAGGATATCGACAGTCGCCGCTACCTTCGGCAAAGCTTTGCAAATAAAACCGCTCATCAGCGTTGACGAAACCGGAAAGCTTGTTAATGTCGGCAAGATCAGAGGCGCGAGCAACGTTATCCCCGCGCTTGTTGAACGATTCAAGCGCGACAGCAAAGATATGAAGAAAGAGACCGCTTTTGTAGCCCACGCTGACAACCCCGAAGGTGCAAAGGAGCTTAAAAAGGCGATAAAGGGCTTGTGCAAAAATGTAATAATATGCGAGATCGGTCCTGTTATCGGCTCGCACGTAGGCACGGGAATGCTTGCAGTACTGTTCCTCGGAGAAAGAAATCTTAAATAGAGTTTAATTGAATTAAACATAAAGAAAAGCTGTTATCTTGAGCAAAACTCAGGATAACAGCTTTTCTTATTCCTTTGACATAAACAGCATACACATCACGGCAACTCCAAAAAAGCCGCCTATGAACGTGCCTATTATTATTCCCAAAAGCATATTTTTCCTCCTGTCCTTTTTTGACAATTATCATTAACGTAATGTGCGATAATGGTAACGGTGATCGTGTGACTGTATACATAGATGTGCTGGTTACGGTAAATATATTTACAGACTTCTTTTTGCTTTTATGCGTAAAGCGGTTTCTGAGCATCCGCGCAAGGCTGTTCCGGCTGATACTCGGCAGCCTGATCGGCGGAATACTCAGCCTTACGGCTCTGCTGCCGAAGCTACCGACGGGACTGAATATCATTCTCGACATTATATTCGCTTCGATCATAGTCTTTTTTTCGTTCGGCAGAACTAATATAAAGAACTATATCAAGCGGGTTGCAGTGTATTTCGGTATATCATTTTTCTTTTGCGGAATTATGATATTTATCTATACCGCTTTCAAACCAAAAGGAATGGCGATCTTCAACGACGTAGTGTACTTCGACATCTCCCCTGTCCTGCTGATTATTCTAACCCTTATCTGCTACTATATTCTCAGGCTTATAAGGCGGCTGACAAAGGGTGATATCGGCAAAAGTGTATGCAGTATCGAAGCATGGTTCAACGGACAGTCTGTGACGTTCAGTGCCGTTTTGGACACGGGCTGCAACGTCAAAGAGCCGTTTTCTTCACTATATGTAATAATCGCCGAAAAGGAGCTGCTAAAGGATATTACGCTTGATACAGATAAAATGAGAGTGATACCATTTGATTCACTCGGCGGAAAAGGGCTGTTAAAGGGCTATATGCCGGACAAATTGACAGTAAACGGCAAGGAAGTAAACGCGTACATCGGGATTTGCGAAAACGTAATAAACAGCGAGATCAAGGCGATCGCGCCGTATGAGCTAATAAAGTGAGGTTTTTTAATGCTTGGAATAATACTTAAAATCAAAATGATACTCTTAAATTTCAACGAGGTTTTTTATATAAACGGGAGCGAGACCCTTCCACCGCCCCTGAGCAAAGCCGAAGAGCTCGAGATAATGAGCAGGATATCAAACGGCGACAACCGCGCGCGCGAGGTGCTTATCGTCCATAACCTGCGGCTTGTGGTCTACATAGCCAAAAAGTTCGAATCCCCGAGCGCAGGCACGGAGGACTTGATTTCAATAGGCACGATCGGGCTTATCAAGGCGGTCAATACTTTTTCTCCCGAAAAAAACATAAAATTAGCGACATACGCCTCACGGTGCATAGAGAACGAGATACTGATGTACCTGCGCAAAGCATCTCAGCTCAAAAATGAGATCTCTATCGATGAACCGCTAAACACCGATTACGACGGCAACGAGCTTTTGTTGTGCGACATCTTGGGCTCGGACGCTAACGAGATAAACATAAATCTGGAGAACGAGGTCGAAAAAACGCTTGTGCTCGAGGCGGTGTCTCAGCTAAAAGACAGAGAATGCAGCATTATGGAGCTGCGGTTCGGGCTCAACGGCAAAAAAGAGCATACGCAAAAGGAAGTCGCCGATAAGCTCGGGATATCGCAGTCGTATATATCAAGACTGGAGAAAAAGATAATAAAGCAGCTTAAATCAGAGTTGCAAAAAGCGATCTAAATAAAACAGCTGCCATTCTGAGGCACTGCCGAAGAATCTCATACCTCTTCATAATAGGTTTGTATAACAGGTATGAGATCCTTCGCTAAAGCTCAGGATGACAGCTTTTCTTTTTCCCTATTCCTGTTAAAACTATTCCGTAGTTTCAACATCCTGCTCAACGTGCTTGCCCTCGTTGCCGATTATTCCGTCTCCGTCACTGACTTCGCCGTTGTTTTTCATTTTTTCGGCGTTATCGTCAACGGCTGAGCCGGCTTTTTTGAGCCCGTCGCCGGCGTCATCGACTACACTTCCCGCGCCGGATACGGCGTCAGAAGCAACCTGAGATACGGCAGATCCCGCCTTTTCTCCCTCATTGCAGCCCGCAAAGGCGGCTGCCGCCATAACAATGGCAAATGTTATTGCAATCAATCTTTTCATTAAAATCAATCCTTTAAAAAAGTAAAATAGTGGCGTCAATATCAGACACCACTATTATTTTCAAAAACCATTTAATTATTCATTATTCTTTATCGGAAAAATATCTTCATCCTTAATGATTTTCTCTGCGACCTTTTCGCCTGCGATGTAAACCGTAATAACAACATTACCGTTTTCGTCAAATGATACCGATTTTCCCTCGCGCGTTCCCATAGAGTACGAGCAGACGTCAAGGAACATACCGTCAGACATAAACCTCGCGCCAACACCATCAGGAGTATTCTCGGTCCAGTTACCGACGTGCATAGTGCCGTCGCTGTGGCGGTAACCGACTCCGCAGCCGCTTCTGTTTCCGTCCGTCCAGCTTCCGATATAATTAGGCTTGCCGTCCTTGTAGTAGCTCACGCCAAAGCCCTCGCGCTTATCATCCGCGTAAGTTCCCTCATAGACCGTAAGCCCCTCGGGAGAAACCGTTCTGCCGTTGCCTGTCCTCTGTCCGGCATCATCGAGCGAACCAAAATAGGAATATTTTCCGTTTTTGTTCTCGATGACCGAATCGGGCTCGGGCTGAGACTTGATCTCAAGCTCGGGCTTTTCTTCGGGCTTTTCAGGCTCCTTGGACACTTCGACAGCTTCCTCTGCTGCTTCTCCGGCAGGTTCTTCAATATTTTCTTCAACAACTTCCTCGGGAGTTTCTTCGATAACCTCTTCGATCGTTTCCTCTTTAGCTTCCTCGGGCTTCTCACCCTGCGACTGCGAAACCACTTCGCCGAAGATATTCTTGTTCGTCTTGTGAGCTTCATAAAGGATATTTTCTATCTTGTCGTAAGCAGAATACTCGCCTGTCTCGGCTTTGGGAGCTTCAGCTGCATCCTCGATCTGCTCATAATCATCCTCACTCAGATAATCGGCATTCAGCAGATCAAGCGGCTTTACAGCGGGCTTTGTGAAGTCCTCAACAGTGAATTTGAATCCCTTGCCGTCGTTAGGCTTAAAGCTTATACCCGAAAACTCTGCGGGTCTGAAGGTCGCATCGTACCAGATCATACCCGAATTCGAATAAATCAGGCAGGCACATTTTTTGCTCTGTGAGCTGAGCGACGGGTACAGATACTCGGAAGTCTTATCTCCGTTATCATCGACTCTGTCAAACTTGATGCAGACTATCCCATCAATTGTCACAGGCTTGACCGAAGCCAGAAGGATATTTTCGCGCTCGTTGTCGTAGTACTCGGTAGCAAGCCAGTTATGGTAATTATCAAAGTACAGCCGCTTGTTTACAATGCCGTTCTCACCGTAAGACAAAACGCAGTAAACATCGTCCGAAACGCGCTTTACCTTTTGTATCTGACTCTTGTTGGACGTGACCTTCCAAAGCAGCGGTTCGCCGTTTTTCATCGTATATGACAGGCTGTAGCTGCGATTATCGGTAAAAAACTCGGTTTTGTCGGTCTGGGGATTATGGTTGGAGTTAAAATAGTTTGCCCTGACTCCCGCCAAAGCGTCGTTTTTAAAATCGAGCTTTTCAAATCGCGACATCAAAGCCGAGTATATGATCAAACCCTTGGATAGTTTTTGAAGTTCATTAAGCATAAATATCATTCCATATTAATTCAGCCGGGAACAGTTTTAGATTCCCGACCGAACTTCTTCCTTATAATTATTGAATAATCAGATAGAGATAGTCATCGCTACCTTATAAAGCTTCTCGTCAAATACGCGCTCCATAGCGAGAGCCTCGTCGATATCGAGATCAGTGATTTTGCCGTCTCTCATAACAACTACGCGGTTGCCGATGTCATTTTTGAGCAACTCAACAGCTCTGTAGCCCATCTGGCTGGCAACTACTCTGTCGCGAACTGTGGGAGATCCTCCGCGCTGAACATGACCGAGAACAGTCGCTCTCGCTTCGATACCGAGTCTCTGTTCAATATATGTAGCAAGCTTAGGCGCACTGTACTTATGCTCCTCATAACCTACACCCTCGGCAACAACGATTACAAAGTGCTTTTTGCCGGTCTTTTGGGTGTTGAGGATCCTCTGAATAACATCCTTTTCAATCTTGAACTCCACCTCGGGTACAAGGATAGCCGTCGCGCCGACAGCAATACCCGTCTGCAAAGCGATATCGCCGCAGCGTCTGCCCATTACCTCAACGATAGAACATCTGTCGTGAGACTGCGCGGTGTCACGGATACGGTCGATCATATCAATAGCGGTGTTCATAGCAGTGTCAAAACCGATGGTGTACTCGGAGCAAGCTATATCGTTGTCGATAGTGCCGGGCACGCCAATACAGTTGATACCGGCGTTGGTGAGCGCCTGAGCGCCTCTGAAAGAACCGTCGCCGCCGATAACGACAACTCCGCTGATACCGAGTTCACGGCAAAATTCGGCAGCTCTCTCCTGAGCTTGCTTCTCCTTGAATTCCAAGCATCTGGCAGTATATAGCATAGTACCGCCGTTACCTATGATATCGGAAACCTTACGAAGATCCATCTCTTCAATATCTTTGTTGAGAAGTCCGTTATAGCCGCGATAAATACCGTATACTTTCATACCCATATTTATTCCCGAACGAACAACAGCTCTTACAGCCGCATTCATACCGGGAGCGTCGCCGCCGCTTGTTAATACCGCAATAGATTTTTCTGACATATTTATACCTCCTGTGAGATTTTATTCCTTTTACATTATAATACAAATAAGCTTTGTTTACAAGAGAGTTTTGGAATATTTTTATTTTAAAATTGCAGGGATGTGCATTGCACGCCCGCGGATAACGGCAACACCCGTCCCGACCATACCGGCAAGCGCTGTTTGACCCTACAAATCCTTGACATTTTCACGAATAAATATTATCATATACACATAGCAAAAAATAAAACCAAAGGATGACAAACAATGACAAAGCTCTACTTGGCTATTCCCTGCTACAACGAGGAAGAAGTACTCAGGGATTCTGCCGCTAAATTACTTAATAAATACAACACGATGATGAGCGAGCATAAAATTTCGTTTGACAGCAAGATCGTCTTTATCGACGACGGCTCAAAGGACAGGACTTGGCAGATAATATGCGAGCTCCACAGCGAAAACCCCGTGTTTCAGGGTATAAAACTAAGCCGCAACAGAGGTCACCAGAACGCGCTTTTGTGCGGACTTATGACCCTTAAAGACAAGGCTGACGCCGTGATCTCGATCGACGCGGACTTGCAGGACGACATCAACGTATTTGACGAGATGGTCGCAAAATACGAGGACGGCTGCGACGTTGTATACGGAGTTCGCTCAAAAAGAGAGACCGACACTTTCTTTAAGCGCTTTACAGCCGAGGCTTTTTACAAGATACTCAACCGTATGGGCGCAAAGGTCATCTTCAATCACGCAGATTTCCGCCTTATGAGCAAGAGGGCGCTTGAAGCTTTCTCGCAATATAAAGAAACCAACGTTTTCCTCAGAGGTATGGTACCTCTCATCGGCTACAAATCCGATATAGTAACATACGAACGCAGCGAAAGACTCGCGGGTGAAAGCAAATATCCGCTCAAAAAAATGCTCGCACTGGCGTGGGAAGGCGTTACTTCTCTAAGCGTTCAGCCTATCAGGATAATCACCTGGGCGGGACTTATCATCTTTTTGATAAGCCTTATTATGGTCATCTACTCAATAATCTCATTCATAGCCGGCTGGACGGTAAGCGGCTGGGCAAGCACGCTATGCTCGATTTGGGCTCTCGGCGGTTTGCAGTTATTGGCTATCGGTATTATCGGCGAATACATCGGAAAGATATACCTCGAAACCAAACGCAGACCGAGGTTTATTGTAGAAACGTATCTCGGAGACGAGTAAAGATTAAAAAGTATTAGGGGTAACATTATGAAAAAAACAAAAGTAATGTCGATCATTGCGATGGTATTGTTTATTTTAGCTTTATTCTGGGAATTAATGGACGAAACAATCTACTACATCCAAGCCGTAAAATACAGCTTTGATGGCGGCATCATCGCAAGAGCAGTGCTCACAAACTCTATTCCGAGTATAGCGGCGTTCATCCTAATGATAATCGGGGTGAGGCTTGCGGCGTCATCTAAAAACAAAATGATCTATCCGATAGCTTTCTTTATTTACGCCGCAATTATGTGCATTAATCTTGTGATAGATATCATAGAGTTATTAAATAACCATTCGCCTTTGAACATGGAGTTTTATATTAGGCAAATACTTACTTTGTTCGGATTTGTGCTTATAGGAATAGACGCTGTTTTGTTAAAGCGCAACAAGGCTTTCGGAATTATCGGTGCGGCAGTCATTATTGCTGTAGCCATTATCTATTCATTCTATTACTCTTTCCAGATAGCAAGCGATCCTCTAAATGATAGCGATGCTTTTGTTCTTATGGTAAACATAATGACTATTCTATCCTATTATTCCATGCTCCAGTGCATAGGTATAGGTGCTTTGCTGTACGCGATCGGCAGACAGCCAAAGGATGTACCGAACATCCCCGCTCCTCCGAGTTATCCCAACGGCGGCAACGGCGGTCAGTTCAATAATCAGTACAACTACCAACCTCCCCAGACTCCGGATCAGAACAATTACCAACCGCCCCAGACTCCCTATCAGGACAATTACCAACCGCCTCAGACTCCCGACCGGAACAATTACCAACCGCCTCAGACTCCCGACCGGAACAATTACCAACCGCCGTATAATGGTCAATAACAATTGAAACTTAAAAGAATCGTCATCCCGAGCTTTTAGCAAAGGATGACTTTTTTTAATCGGAGCTATGTTACCATAATCTTTCGGCTTAACTCAAAACCTGATTCTTATTGCTTTTTTGGAAATCGTTTCAAAAGATATTGATATTTTTACTAATAATTGGTATATTATAATCAACAAACCAAAAAGCAGGTGATGAAATGAAAAAAACAAAAGTTATGTCCATAATAGCTATGGTATTGTTCATTCTTGCTCTGTTTTCGCAAGTAATGTATATTGTGATGTACTTGATCGGAGCACTTTCGAGCATAGATCCCGCAGTCAGCGCTGTAGCGAAGGTATTACTCACAAGCTCAATTCCGACCATAGTTTCACTTGTACTTATGATCGTCGGAGTAAGGCTTGCGGCGACATCCAAAAACACAAAAATCTATCCGGCAGCGTTCTTTATTATTGCCGGGATTTCACTGCTCGGACTTTTCATCGACATCATCAGCTCAGGCGGTAAAACGTCGATTGATTATGTCATCAGAGATCTTTTCCTTACAGCGGGATTTACTATGATAGCGATTGACGGCATTTTGCTAAACCCCAATAAAGCGCTCGGAATAATAGGAGCTGCTTTAGTAATAGCTATCGCGATGTTCTTTTCGTTCACCAACTCGTTCAATTTGTCGAGCTACTTAACCGGAAAATCGTCCTATGCCTTAAGTACCGGCGGACAAATTTCTATTTTAATACGTTTAATGTATGTGTTGATGTACTATTCAATGCTGCAAAATATAGGAATCGGCGCGCTTCTCTACGCTATCGGCAGACAGCCGAAGGATACACAGAAGCCTTTTACTCCCCATTACCCTAACGGAGGCAGAAACGGCAGAAACGACGACCGTTTTGATTATGTTCCGCCTCAGCCTCCTCAGCAAAATGATTATCAGCCGCCGTATAATAACGGTCAATAATATTTTAATACTTAAAAATCCACTGTCATCCTGAGATTTAGCAAAGGATGACAGCGTTTTTTATTGGGAGCGGATCACACCAACGCCGCACTGTCGCCCTTTATACTCAAAACTCATAACATAAAATTATTATAATTCTATTAAGTACTTAAACCTCGCGCGGTTTATGCTAAAATATAAGGGAATATGAAATATAGGAGCGTATCTATGGATATTAAAAAGCTTGAGCGCCGCAACAGCTCACTTGATATAATCAGAATCGTTGCGGTGTTTACCGTTTTATCTGTGCATTTCTTCCTGCACAACGGGTTCTACAGCGAACCCGTGAGCGGCAAGGGTCCGATTGAAGGCTTGTTTGCCTTTTTCTCGTCGGGCAATGTTGCCGACCTGCACGGACCGCAGATGTTTATCATGGTGGAAATGCGCGTCTTGTTCGGCGTTTGTGTGCCTTTATTTATGATCCTTACCGGTTACCTTATGAGCAAAAAGGAGCTGAGCAAGGGCTACTACAAGGGTATTCGCAAAACCTTGATAATCTTCGTACTCGCGACAATCGCCTGTATGATCTTCAAGTCGATACACGAGACCCCCGCCGCAAATGCAGCGTTTTATAACTTCAACTTTGAAAAGATGTTTGAAGCGATAAATGGCACGGGAAAATACGACCTAAAGCACTACATCTTCGGAACACTCGACTTTACCGGAGCAAACTACTCCTGGTATATAGAGATGTACATCGGTCTGTTTTTGATGGCGCCGTTCCTGAACCTCGGCTACAACAAGCTCAAAAGCAAAAGGCAAAAGCAGGTTTTGGTATTCACCTTCGTTTTCCTGACCGTAATCCCCACCGTGTTCAATATCTTTAACTTTGACAGCGCTTCATGGTGGATGAACCCCACAGAAAACGATACATATCAAAAATTGATACCGAGCTTTTGGATGGGCATTTACCCCATCACCTACTACTATATCGGCGCGTATCTGAGAGAATACGGGATCAGGCTCAAAACAAAGCCCACCCTTATACTCTTTTTGATTTGTGAGTTTTTGTTCGGCGCGTTCAGCTTTTTCAGAAGCTACGGCGGCGGATTCAAATCGAGCATATACGTTTACTGGTACGGCTTTGAGCCCTGTGTGCTTGCCACACTGCTGTTTGTTCTGCTCAGCAGGATAAAGACCAAAAACTGGTCGCCTTTTGTAAAAGAAATCCTGTGGTTGGTTTCTGACTTGGCATTGGGAATCTACCTTATGTCGTTCATATTCGACTCGCAGATTTACGATCTACTGAAAAAATCAGTTCCGATAATGGTTGACAGACTGCCGTACTACTTCATTTGTGTACCGCTGTGCTTCCTTTGTTCAATGACGGCTTCGTTCATCTTGTATATGCTCGAAAAGCTCATCGTTTTCCTGTACGAAAAGATAAAGGCTTATGTAATAAAGCAGAAGTCGCTCAAGGACAAGCTGTTCTGGCAGGATATATTCTTTGCCGTGCTTATCGTCGCAGGAATTATATTCTCTGTCTGGAAGGCGCAGTTCGGCTTTGGCGGCAACGACGAGGCGTTCTACCTGACTATCCCCGAGCGTTTACTCAAAGGCGACGGGCTGTTTGTTGACGAGTGGCACCTTTCTCAGATGTCCGGTGTTTTGCAGCTTCCGCTTGTGTGGCTGTACACGACCTTTGCAGGCTCGACCACGGGAATCATCTACGCCATGAGGATATTCTACATCGTGCTACACTGCGCGGCTTCCGTACTTATTTACACAAAACTCAGAAAGTACGGTATCCTCGCCGTAATCGGCTCGGCACTGTTCTTCATCTACACTCCCTATGACATTATGGCGCTCAGCTATGACTCTATGGGACTCGGACTCGTAACGCTTGCTGGTGTGCTTATTGCCACGGCGAATTACGAAAAGAAGCTGCAAATAATCTTCAGCGGTCTGTGCTTTGCGGGCGCGGTGCTCTGCTGTCCGTATCTCGCGGTCGCGTATGTTCTTTACGCAATTTGTATGCTCGTGCATATTATGATGAAGAACTCAAACGCTAAGTTTGCACTCAAAAGCGAGATGTTCTCGCTGAAGACATTCCTGTTCTTCACCTTGGGCGCGGGTATCTTGGCTGTGATCTTCCTTGTGATATTCATTATTCCGAAAGGCGGATTCGGCGGAGTATTCGAGAACCTGCCGTATATGCTAAAGGATCCCGAGCACAGCAATGTTTCGTTCTTCGCGAAGCTCCCGAAATATTTCGAGACCATATTTAATTGTCATCCGAACTTCAAGTACGCGGTATACGCCTACGCGGTTATGATGATAGTGCTCATCTTCGACCGCAAAAGAAAGCTTCACCGCTCGCTGTACCTGCTTGTTACCATAGGTATCGTTATTTTCACCTATGTTCTGCTGTTGGAAAAACTTCACTCAACGTACTACAACGCTATTATGTTCCCGATGATCTTCATCGGTATCACATCGTACATTCTGTGCGACAACAAGCCGAGGGAGCTGTTTGTAAGCTTGTTTATTCTCGGAATAATCTACTCAATATGCGTTCATGTCCAGTCGAACCAGTACTTCTATATCATCTCAATGGCGCTTGCTTCGTCGAATGTCGCAAGCTATATCTTCTTGGCTCAGTTGATAAGAGATATGAAGGAAAACCCCGACAACATCACCTATGCCGTCTGGCTTAAAAGGACAGCCTTTGCGTTAGTCGTGTTCACGGTATTCTTACAGGGCGCTTTACAGATAAGCACAAAGGCGCATCACGTTTTCTGGGAAGGTGAACCCGATACCCTCACCGCGAAAATCGAGGATGGTCCCGCCGCAGGCATATACACTAACGATGCTAATGCCATGAATTACAAAAAACTCTATGACGACATCGCTGCTGCATATGAGGATAAGGACAAAGGCAATCTGCTCGTTATGAGCGAAAAAACCTGGCTTTACCTTGCTGCAAACAATATGGATTACGGCACCTTCTCGGCTTGGCTTTCAGGCGAGAATGACGGAACGCTTCAAAGGCTTAACGATTACTACACCTTAAATCCCGACAAAGCGCCTAAGTATATCTATATCCCCAAGGATTCAAAGTGGGATACCCAACGGATAGAAATGCAGTCAAAAGCGCTGGGGTATAAGGTGAAGCAGACCGAGAACAGCTATCAGCTTGAAAAAAAGTACTAAATAATAAGTTAACTGTCAAATAATGACAGAAATAATAAACACACTATATACTTAAAATATTAAATTGGGGGCGATTGTATGGATATCCAAAAATTGTACAACACATGGCTTGAAAACGCCGTTGAGGACAAGGACCTTATCACCGAGCTTGAAAGCATCAAGGGTAATGAGGAAGAGATCTACGAGCGTTTTTACACCACACTGAAGTTCGGCACCGCAGGACTGAGAGGCATTATCGGCGCAGGAACAAACAGGATGAACATCTACGTTGTCCGCCAGGCTACTCAGGGCTTGGCAAACTATGTGCTGGCAAAATACGGCAAGGGCGCTGTTGCTATCTCTCACGACAGCAGGATCAAGGCAGACCTCTTTATGAACGAGGCTGCAAGGGTATTGGCGGCAAACGGTATCAAGACCTACATCACTACCGAGCTGCAGCCCACACCTGTACTCTCCTACCTTGTACGCTACTTTAAGTGTCAGGCAGGTATTATGGTAACAGCAAGCCACAACACCGCCAAATACAACGGCTACAAGGCTTACGGCGAGGACGGCTGCCAGATGACTGACGCTGCCGCAAACGCCGTTTATGACGAGATCCAGAAGCTTGATATGTTCAATGACGTAAAGACTATGGACTTTGACGAGGCTGTTGAAAAGGGTCTTATCGAGTACGTAACCGATGACGTTTACGAGAGCTATCTTGACAAGGTAACTGAGCAGCAGGTCAATCCCGGTATCTGCAAAGGTTCGGGCATCAAGGTCGTTTACACCCCGCTCAACGGCGCGGGCAACAAGCTCGTCAGAAAGGTTTTGAACAGGATCGGCGTCGAGGACGTTACCGTTGTTCCCGAGCAGGAAATGCCCGACGGCAACTTTACGACCTGTCCCAAGCCGAATCCCGAGTATCAGGAAGCTCTTGACCTCGCTATAAAACTCGCAAAGGAAAAGGAAGCCGACTTGGTTCTCGCAACCGACCCCGACTCCGACCGTGTAGGTATCGCAGTTAAGGATTCCGACGGCAGTTACAGGCTTATCTCGGGCAACGAGGACGGCGTAATGCTGACGAACTACATCCTCTCCAACAAAAAGGAACAGGGCGTTCTCCCCGAAAATCCCGTTGTAGTAAAGACTATCGTTACAACCAAGCTCATCAACAAGCTCTGCGAAAAGTACGGCTGTGAGCTCAAAAACGTGCTTACGGGCTTTAAGTATATCGGCGAAGTCATACTCAACCTCGAGAAAAAGGGCGAAGAGAACCGCTATCTGTTCGGCTTTGAGGAAAGCTACGGCTACCTCGCAGGTACTTATGTAAGAGATAAGGACGCTGTCGTTGCCTCTATGCTTATCTGCGAGATGACCGCTTACTACAGAAAGCAGGGTATCTCTCTTGCAAATATGATCGACGATCTCTACGAGGAGTTCGGCTACTACCTCAACAAGACCTTTGCCTTTGAATTTGAGGGCTCTGCGGGAATGCAGAAGATGAGCGACATTATGTCTGCTGTCAGAAACGACATCCCCACGGAAGTTGCGGGTTACAAGGTAGTCAAGGTAAGTGATTACCGGACAAAGATAGAAAAAGACCTTGTTACAGGTGAAGAAACAGACATCACCCTCCCCACCTCAAACGTTATCGCGCTCAACCTCGAGGGCGACAACGGCGTCATCATCCGCCCGAGCGGCACAGAGCCCAAGATCAAGCTCTATATCACCGCAGTCGGCAAGGATAAACAAGGCGCTTTCGATATTTGCGACAAACTCGTAACATCGTCAAAAGGAATACTTGGAATATAACAAAGAAAAGCTCGCTGAAAAGCGGGCTTTTTTTAATTGATAAATAATAACGGAAAACTGTTAATATCCTTTTTTCGTAGGGCGGATCTATTTGTCCGCCTGCCGAACGCCACTCTCCTATCAAGCCATTACATCATTCGGTAACCAAATACTTCCTATCCGCGGACGGACATTTAAGTCCATCCCTACATCGTTAAGGAAAGCTTAAAAAAAGAAAACCGCGCGCGACAAAAGGGGCGGCAAACGCTGCCGCCCCTTGGATTCTCAATTAATCCTTACCCTATTGGGCTCGGTCGAATTATACTAAACTGTTCTTTGGACTCATCTCCGAAAATAAAATATCTAAAGAAAAACTAATGTATTACATCGAACCGTACTCTCTTCGTTAAATCAACGAAATCAATTTAACTGTACATAGGACTAATTCTCCTGTCTTTAGATTTTATATTAAAGAAAAAGTTATACTCTCATTGGACTATACCTAAAAAATCATATTTAACATAAATCCTGAAATATTAAATTGTAAAAATTCCGAAACGCCCAATCACATCCGGTTCTGATCCAAACTCTTTAACCAAGGCGACAAGCTTTAAATATCTATATACATTATGAAAGTATTTAAGTTACAACCAACCAAATAAGCTTATCACGAACAAAACACGTCTGACTCACTATACACAATATGTTTTTTTAACATCTAAAAAATAATCATCTGTTTCGACTTAGCTAAATAATCTAAATCTCCCCCAAAGCCATTGGGGCTTAACAGTTGGGCGGTAAACTCCGCAAAAAATCTTTAATGTGAATAATAAAAGGAATCTTAACTTTCATATCTAAGACCTCCTGTCTTTTATCTTGTCTATATTTTACCAAATAAAATTAACATTGTCAATAGTTTTTATAAAAATATTTTAAATTTTATTTTTTAAAAATCTCTTGAAGAATTAAAACATATGTGATATAATATTATTTGTGAGGGCTGACAAAAGCTCTCTTTTTGTTTTAAACTTTTTCTGAATATAACAAAAGCTGCCGACGCATCCGTCAGCAGCCTTACAGTTGATCTTAAAATTGTACCCAAAAATATATATTACTTCTCTCTGCCAAGCAGGTAGTCAACCGACACTTCAAGAATATCGGCAAGAGCTACAAGCTCAACGTCTGTAACAAATCTGATCTGTCCCTCAAGTTTTGAAAGACCGGAGGCGTTCATATCGACACCGTTTACCTGAAGCTGTGCCAGAAGCTCCTTCTGCTTCATACCCTTTTGCTTCCTCACGGTCTCAACACGATTACCTACAAGGTTTCTGTCTCCCAATTCCTGCTTACGTAATCTCATTTTTTACTCTCTCCATATCCAAATAATCTTTATTATTTCTTTTGAAAAATTCTAAATAAAAATTCTCCAAAAACATTATGAACCTATTATAATACTTTCAAAGAAAAAAAACAAGGGTTTTTTGTAAATAAATTTAAAAAAATGAAATTTTTTATCTTTTTTAGTTACAAGCACAGCATAACTTGTGCATAATGCATTTCTATTAGGTGTTTTTACGCTTTCACTTGTATATTATTACTATAATTTTTGCCCCTGTTAAAACTTGTTAAGTCTGTTAAAACTCGCGTTTTTCTTTGTGGAAGATTGTTAGATATGTTAAAAAGCCCTGATTTTGACAAAATATTACAAAAGATTAACGGTTTGTAATCAGATTTGAGCCTTATCTACTCTCAAAATAATCTAAAAATTTTTAAAACAAATGCAACACTTCACCCCTGCTTTTACACTATATATATGAACGATATCGTTGGAGGTCAGTTATGGATAACGAATTAATCAAAAGGGCTAAAAGCGGCGACAAAGACGCCTTTGCCTCGCTTTACACTGCCTATAAGGACAAACTGTACCGCTACGCGTATTTTAAACTCAATGATCCCGACGATGCTATGGACGCGGTATCCTCATGTATAACCGAAGCTTATCTCGGTATCGCCTCGCTGAAAAGCGAAAAAGCGTTTTCGACCTGGATATTCAAGATCCTCTATCGCCAATGTTGCACTATTCTCAAAAAAAGGTTTACTGACGCAGGAACGCTGAACTTATTTGATATCGATATAGAGGCTCCCGACAACACAGTGGTCGCTTCTGAGCTAAAGGAAGCCCTAGCTATACTGTATGAGGACGAGAAGGACATCGTGCTTTTATCCGTCGTAGCCGGCTACACAAGCAAAGAGATCGCGGAGATGCTCGGACTAAAGGCGTCAACGGTCCGTTCTAAGCAAAGCAGGGCTCTTGCCAAAATGAGAAAGTTTTTGGAGTGATAATTATGACGAACAATGATTTTGATTTTATAAAGCAAAAATTTGACGAGAGCAAAATCAACGCTCCCGAGGAGTTAAACGAAGAATTTGTTAAAGATAGAATACAAAACATCGAACCGTTAAAGGTCAAAAAGAGCAAGAAGAAGTTTATTGTGGGCGGAATAATCGCCGCTTCGGTCGCTTTTCTGCTTGTTAACGCGTTACTGATAACAAATCTGTTAGGCATTTTCAGAAATGATCCGTTTATTAATTTCGGTTCAAACAACAACGCGCCCGTGACCGAAGCGAAGATAAAGAACTTTGACTCGCGCGATGAGATAACCTCCGAAATCAACAATATAATCGCTAAAAGGTCAAAAAGAACCGCAAAGTCAAATCCCTTTGATTACTTTGCGGCTCCCGCGGAAGACGCGGCAGAAGCTCCCGCGGCTGGAAATTCCGACAAATCAGCCGGCGATGCCGACAGCGGAACATCCGGCTCAGCTTCATCCGATCCGCACAGCGAAACTTATATCCAGACTCAGGGCGTTGATGAAGCGGATACGATCAAGACCGACGGAAAATTTATTTATTACAGCAAAAAGAAGGGCAAAGATACTATAGAGATATTCAAGGCTGATAACGGCAAAACCGAACCGGCAGCAACTATCCCTATCCCCGATCAGCTCAAAAACAAAAAATATTCATTCAAGGAGTTTTACGTTAACGGCAGCAAGCTGACAGCTATCGCCGGCACCCCCTACTCCTCTGAATACCTTACAAGCGTATGCGTATATGATATAAGCGACAAAAAGAATATCAAGCTTGAAGACTGCTATACCCAGAGCGGAAAATACTGCTCGTCAAGGATGATAGACGGCAAGGTATACACTGTATCAACCTATTACGCGAAAAACAGCGACTGTATCCCCGAGTGCTACGGAAACACCTCAGACGATAAAGATGGATCAAAAGAGCTCCCTCCCGACTGCATCTATTGTGTTGACGAACCCGAAAGCGCTGACTTTTTGGTCGTGAGCGAGGTCGACACCGTAAAGCCCTCGCAGGATATAAAATCAAAGGCCATATTAGGCTCTGCAGAGGATGTTTATTGCAGCAGCGAAAATCTATATATCCTTGCAAAAAACTACGATCGCACTTATTATGAAAGCGACAGCTATATGCCGCCCGAAAACTACAACAGCTACACCCAAATAGTCAAGGTTGATCTCAAAAACGATATTGATTTTACCGCGACCGCAAAAGTCGAAGGCGAGATAGACGATCAGTACGCGCTTGACGAAAAGGACGGAAATCTAAGGATCGCCACAACAACAAAGAGAAACACCGGTAAAGATGAAAACAACCTATTTGTACTCGATAAAGATTTGAACCGAATCGGAAGCGTCTCCGGATTTGCCCGCAACGAAAGCATAAAGGCTGTAAAATACATCGGCGATACAGCATACGTTATCACCTACGAGCAGACAGACCCTCTGTTTATAATTGATTTGTCAGACCCCAAAAATCCCGAGATCACCGGAGAAGTGAAGATAAGCGGATTTTCCACAATG
Source organism: uncultured Ruminococcus sp. (assembly GCA_902776495.1). Taxonomy (GTDB): domain Bacteria; phylum Bacillota; class Clostridia; order Oscillospirales; family Acutalibacteraceae; genus Ruminococcoides. The sequence continues at coordinate 20,736 of CACYQK010000001.1, forward strand.
CTCGTACCTGTTGACGATAAAACTCTGCTCGGTATCGGATATGACACCGAAAGCTCAACATGGGGTGAAGCGCAGAGCGGCTTAAAGCTTGTTACCTTTGATATAAGCGACAAAAATAACCCTAAGGTCATTGACACTAAAATATTCAAGCATTGCTCCTCGGCAGTTCAAAGCAACCAAAAAGCGCTTGTCTGCAACCCGGAGCGCAAGGATTACGTCATTCCGCTAAACTACATCGACAACCAAACCGGAGACAGCTATTACCCTGACGATACTTATGACGCTCACAGCGGCACGCTTAACTTCAGAGTAGAAAACGGAAATATCAAAGTGACCGACGAATATACTTCAAAGGTATTCGGCGAAGGCAAAAACAACTGTCCCGTTGACAGGTGCGTTTATATTGGAGATCACATCTATATGCTCGGCGGCGCTTCCACCGGATATTACACAACTACCGACGACGCGGAAGTAAGTGAGCCCGCCGCTGACGCTCAAAACAAGACGATCATTGACTCGGTAAAATACAAGTAAAATATTAAAATAGCTGTCATTCGGCATCACCGAATGACAGCTTTTCTTATCCTTATTACTAATACGTTAAACCTCAAAAGTCCCGTTTTCGATCTCCGTTAGCATCGCGACGCGTTTGTCGTGTCTGCCGCCTTCTTCGGGGGTGTTGAGGAAAATGTCGGTGTATTTTACCGCGTCCTCCTCGCTCATAACGCGTCCGCCCATACAGAGGATATTGGCGTGGTTATGGCGTCTGGTCATCTCTGCGCCGAATGCATTGTTAACTACCGCCGCGCGTACTCCCTTGACTTTGTTGGCGGCCATCGAGATTCCTATACCCGTTCCGCAGCAGAGGATACCGAGCTCACACTCACCGCTTGTGACAGCCTTTGCCACCTTGTAGGCATAAATGGGATAATCCACGCTGTCCTCGCTGAAAGTTCCGAACTCCTTGTACTCGATACCTTTTTCGTCAAGATACTTTTTTATGGCGGTGATAAGATTAAATCCGCCGTGGTCACATCCAAGTGCTATCATTACTCTACTCTCCCTAATCTTTTATTTAACTCTCTTTGAGCCTGCGGAAGCCGCAAGTATGTCGGCATAAGCTCCGCGGGCGTTATTGTTCTGTTCTCACAGATGCTCTTAAACGCCGCCATAGCGGTCGAAGACGCATTTTGTATCCGATTATTGATAGACGCCAAAAATACGTTAGAAAGCGAATTTTCGAGGTATTTGGCGGTCAGATCCGCACCGTCGCCGACAAGTACTATCTTATCCTTGATTTGTTCAAGCTCGAGCTTGAGATCGGACAGCGCGAGCGCTCTGTCATCACACAACCTCTCAATCTTATCGCCGCTGACTTTGAACAGCGCATTATATACCTGAGAACACCTCGCGTCCATAACGGCGCACACAACGCAGTCATTGCCGAGCATATTGTACGCCATACTTTCAAGCGTAGAAACCGAAACACAATGCAGATCATTTTTGAAAGCGATACCCTTAGCCGCCGCAACGCCGATACGAACTCCCGTAAATGAGCCGGGACCCGCGTTTACGGCTATATAATCAAGCTCGTCAACATCGGTCTGTGTCGTCTTTAACACCTGCTCGACCATAGGAACAAGCGTCTGGCTGTGCGTCAGGGCGGTGTTTGTATAAAAACTGCCGAGTATCTTTTTTTCTTCGGCAAGGCAGACTGATGCCGCCGTTGCCGAGGTGTCTATTGCGAGAATCTTCATTTATCCGTTCCCTCGATCTCAAAAATCCTTTGATTATCGTTTTCTCCGCGCGAGATAGTGATTTTGAGCGCGTTGTCGGGCAAAGCTCCCTCGATGTTTTCGCTCCACTCAATAACGAGCACGCCCGTGTCGATATAGTCAAAAAATCCCGTGGAATACAAATCGTCCCAGGTGGTAACCCTATACATATCAAAGTGATATATATTGAACTTGCCGCTGTACTCGTTAACAAGCGCGAAGGTAGGACTTGAAACTCCGTCGTCAACACCCAAGCCTCTGCACAAGCCCCTGGTAAAAGCGGTCTTGCCCAAACCGAGTCCGCCGAACAGGGCGATGACTTCCGTGCCCTTTAGGCTTTGGGCGAGCTTCTCCCCTATTTTTTCGGTCTCATTGGGACTGTTGGAAATAATTCTTTCCATATCAGAACAAGCCTGTGATCTTGCCGTTGTTGTCTACGTCAATGCTGTGAGCGGCAGGGACCTTAGGAAGTCCGGGCATTGTCATAATGTCGCCCGTATATGCTACTACAAAGCCCGCGCCGTTTGAAAGCGAAACATTACGCACGGTTATCTCAAAGTCCTTTGGAGCGCCGAGCAGCGTCGGGTCATCAGACAGTGAATACTGCGTTTTTGCTATGCAGACAGGCAGATCATCCGCGCCGAGCTTCTGTACCTCGGCGATAGCCTTGTTCGCCTGAGTCGTGTAGTTGACCTTTGAAGCTCTGTAGATATTCTTAGCGATGAGCTCGATCTTCTCCTTAACAGTAGCGTTATCGGGATAGACAGGCATAAAGTACGAGGGTGTCTCGCACGCTTCAACGACCTTGTGAGCGAGCTCGATTCCGCCGTCACCGCCCTTTGCGAACACCTCGGAAAATGCGAATTCAGCGCCCTTGTTCCTGCAATAAAGCTCAATGTATTTAAGCTCCTCATCGGTATCTGTACCGAAGCGGTTGATAGCGACGATCACGGGCACGCCGTACTTGCGCATATTGTCGATGTGGACGCCGAGGTTCTCTATTCCTACCATAAGCGCATCAAGGTTCTCCTTGGAAACCTCGGTCTTAGGCACGCCGCCGTTGTATTTTAGTGCGCGGCAGGTCGCTACAAGAACAATAGCCGAAGGCTTTAAGCCCGCATAACGGCACTTGATGTCAAGGAACTTCTCTGCTCCGAGGTCGGAACCGAAGCCTGCCTCGGTGATAGTATAGTCTGCCAATTTGAGAGCTAATTTTGTAGCCCTTACGCTGTTGCAGCCGTGAGCGATATTCGCGAACGGTCCGCCGTGCATTATAGCGGGAGTTCCCTCGAGTGTCTGCACAAGGTTGGGCTTGATAGCGTCCTTGAGCAGAGCCGTCATTGCTCCGTCAGCCTTAAGATCCTTTGCGTAAACGGGCTCACCCGAGTATGTATAAGCTACAAGTATCTTTCCTAATCTGAGCTTTAAGTCTTCAATATCTGCTGCTAAACAGAGGATAGCCATAACCTCGGACGCAACGGTGATGATAAAGTGATCCTCGCGCGGGATTCCGTTGACCTTGCCGCCGAGACCTACAACGATATTCCTCAAAGCGCGGTCGTTCATATCAAGGCAGCGCTTTATGAGTATTCTTCTCTCGTCTATCCTGAGCTCGTTGCCCTGCTGAAGATGATTGTCAAGCATTGCACAGAGCAGGTTGTTTGCGGAAGTGATGGCGTGCATATCGCCGGTAAAGTGCAGGTTGATATCCTCCATAGGCAAAACCTGAGCGTAGCCGCCGCCTGCTGCTCCGCCCTTGATTCCGAATACGGGACCGAGTGACGGTTCGCGCAGAGCGATGACCGCCTTTTTGCCGATCTTAGCCATAGCCTGACCAAGACCCGCAGTGGTGGTAGTTTTACCCTCGCCCGCGGGAGTGGGATTGATAGCTGTCACAAGGATCAGTTTGCCGTCGGGGTTTGAATCCACCCTCTCGTACAACTCATCCGAGAGCTTAGCCTTATATTTACCGTAGAATTCAAGCTCGTCCTCGGTGATACCAAGGCCTGCGGCAACTTCCTTTATCGGTAAAAGAGTCACCTGCTGAGCGATTTCAATATCAGAAAGCATAGTATTACCTCCAATTCATATTTAGTCCATTATATCAAAAATGATTATTTATATTATTCCAATTTGAAAATATACTTGATATTGTGCGGATATTTTATTATAATGTAATTGGTAATAATTGGTATTAGGAAGTGAAAAAACTGAAAAGCATAGCGCAAAGGGTGCGTTTTTACTTAAAAAACACAGACCTAAAGCTCTGGGCTGCAACGCTCGCGGCTATTCTTTACAGCCTGCTGATAATAGCGAGTATGCAGCGCTCAGGGAGCTATAATTATATCAAAACCCAGCTTATCGCTTTGTTTATAGGCATTGCAGCGGCGGTGCTTATCTCAAATGCGGACTATAATTTTCTTATCAGAAAATGGTATGTCTTCGCAGGAATCGCTGCGTTGCTTGCTTTGCTTGTGTTTATCTTCGGCATCAGAGTAAGCGGAACGGACGACACGGCTTGGATAAGCGTTTTAGGATACACGATCCAGCCGTCGGAGTTTATTAAGATATGTTTTATTATTACGCTTACAAAACACCTGTCCTATCTTAAAGAAAAGGAGCACTTAAACAAGCCTTGGGCTTTGCTTAGTCTTTGTCTTCACACGGCGGTACCTATGGTTATCATCCACATTCAGGGTGATGACGGGACAGTGCTGATTTTCGGCCTGATATTTTTAACAATGAGTTTTATGACGGGAATAAAACTAAGATATTTCGCAATATTCGCCGGAGCGATAGCCGCCGCTGTTCCGATAATCTGGAACTTTATACTCAACAACGAGCACAGAAACCGCCTTACAGCCCTGCTGTTCCCGGGTGACAGCACTATGACGGACTACGGTTGGCAGCAATATCAGGGTAAGCTCTCGATCGCCGGAGGAGGGCTTTTCGGCAGCGGACTCTTTAACGGCGCAAGGGTCAAAAACGGCATCGTCCCCGAACAGGAAAACGACTTTATCTTTACCGTAGCGGGCGAAGAGCTCGGGTTTATCGGCTGTATGCTGATCCTTATTCTGCTGCTTATTATAATACTTCGGATCATAAAAGATGCAAAGCTTTCAAAGGACTGTGGCGGAAAGCTGATTTGCACAGGCGTGTTCGCGCTGATCTTCTCACAGACGATAATAAATCTCGGAATGGTTCTCGGGTTCTTTCCTGTAATCGGAGTCACTCTTCCGCTGTTCAGCTCTGGCGGAAGCTCGCTGATGAGTATTATGATTTGTATCGGGCTGGTTCAAAGTGTATATAACAAAAACTAAGGAGTACCCAAACGGATACTCCTTAATTTTTTATTTGTAATTGTTATGATTCGGTTATCGTCACATTTGCCTTGTATTCTCCGTAAGCCCAACAGCTCTTTGACGTGCTGAACTTGAACGTAACAGGCATATCGACCGACCCGACCTTACCGCTGATGCTTTTGGCGTCGATCACCGCAACAATGTCGTCTGCTTTGAGGGCTTCTACCTCGTCCTTCGGTCCGATTACGGTAACACTGATTGTCTTGGACGTCACCTCACAACTGTAGCCGGATGGCAGTCCCTCAACAGAGAAGTTTTCTACATCGAATTTCTTTGATGTCATTCCCCTCAAGTCAAGAGTCACCGTAGCAGTAGAAGTATCGCTGATATTCTTGCAGGTATCGGGAACATCAATACTAATATCTTTCAGTACGATCTTTTGGTTGCTGATCTTTGAAAAATCAATAGCCTCCAGATTGACCGACTTGATATTGTCAAGCGCGTCCTGAGAACCGCCGATCTTGATTTCGGAAGGTTCTATCTTTATCATATCCTCCGTCAGAGTGAGTCCGCTCGGCTTGTTCATAAACACAGGCTCCAATGGAACAGTCTTTTCGTGCACAACTTCAATATGCGCGTCGACTGTGTTGGAACTGAGTGTGAGCAAATTCTTAGGGATAACATTGTTTCCTTCATCATAAAGAACGATATCCGCTTTAAGATCCTTGCTCTCGGTCATTTCGCCTTTGACTTCGGCTTTTGCCATAACCTTTTTGATCTTCAAAACCTCGGTCGTAGGTCCTGAAATAGTAACCTGATTATTAGCCAGTGTGACCGAACCGTTATAGCCGTCCTTTACCTTATAGGTAATATCTTCCTGAATATCAAAAGTACTCTCCTTGAGGTAGTCTACAACTACATTTATCTGAGAAGGCGCGCAGCTGACGATCTGAAAGTTACTTGACGGATTCGCCTTTGTCGCCGAAACAGACAGGGTGTGGTTACCAGTGGTTGAGATCGAACCCGCGGAAGCGGTAACGAGCAGATCAGCCTCTGATATCTGTCCGAGCATAGTGCGCATACCCGAAACCGTGACTGAAGCTTTTGAGTCATCCTCACAAAAAACCTGGAGCCCAAGCTCCTTTGCGCTGTCGGATATTTCGATCTGGATGGGTACGTCATTTACGGTAACTGTAGTATCACTCGTTGAGTTCATACTCATATAAATCCAAATACCGAATGAGATCAAAACAGCGATAATCAGCAAAAGATAATTCTTTTGAAGTATTCTTTGCGTCAGAGAGAGTTTTTTCATTCCGGATCCCCCTCTCTTTTTTGATCTTCCTTTTTTTCTTTTTTATCTTTTTTCTTCTTTTCTTTACTTTCTTTCTTTTGTTTTCTGTTCTTTTTATATTAGCTGATGTCCTCAAAC
>CACYQK010000002.1:0-25167 GCA_902776495.1 uncultured Ruminococcus sp.
CCGTCAACGCGGATAACCTCGCCTGTTACGTAAGCCGCCTCGTCGGAGCAGAGGAAGGCAACTACGTTTGCAACATCCTCGGGAGTTCCGATCCTCTTTGCAGGAATTTGAGCCTTCATAGTCTCCTTAACCTTGTCGGGGAGCACGTTTGTCATATCGGTTCCTATGTAGCCCGGAGCAACGGCGTTAACGGTTACGTTTCTGCCGGCAAGCTCACGAGCGACTGACTTTGTAAGCCCGATAATGCCTGCCTTTGAGGCGGAATAGTTAGCCTGTCCTGCGTTGCCGATAAGACCTACGATTGAAGATGTGCTGACAATTCTGCCGCCGCGGTTCTTCATAAAGTGCTTGTAAAAGTGCTTAATCATATTGAACGTGCCCTTAAGGTTAACGTTAATTACCGCGTCAAAGTCCTTTTCGTCCATATTGAGCACGAGCTTGTCGCGTGTGATTCCGGCGTTGTTGATAAGGATGTCAACCTTGCCGAATTCCGCGATTACCTGCTCGCAAACCGCCTTTGACTTTTCAAAGTCGGATACGTCGCAGAAATACTGCTCAACCTTTGTGCCGTACTGCTCAAGCTCAGCCTTAGCGGCTTTGCCCTCGGTCTCGTCGCCCACATAGAGCACTGCGATATTTGCGCCGCCCTCGGCAAGCTTCTTTGCAATTGCAAGTCCGATTCCTCTTGAACCGCCTGTGATTACCGCGGTTTTATTTTCAAAGTTCATAGTCAATCCTCGTTTCTTTACAGCTCTAAAGCCTCTATATCCTCGGGAGTTTCAACCTTGAACGCCTTGACGTCGCCGTTGATTCTCTTGATTAATCCTGTCAGGGTTTTGCCTACGCCGACCTCGATAAAGGTGTCGACGCCGTTATCTATCATATTTTCAACAATGCTCTGCCAGCGCACCGGGCTTTCGACCTGCGCCTTTACAAGAGCCTTGTAATCTCCCTCGTAGGGCATAGCGGTCACATCGGAATAAATTTCTGTCTTAGGCTGCTTGAACTCAACGCCCTGCATATACTCCGCAAGCCCTTCCGCCGCCGCCGACATAAACGGCGAGTGAAACGCTCCGCTGACCGCGAGCAGCTTTGCTCTGCCGCCGGCTTCTTTTACCGCCTCGCAGAACGCCTCGGCGTTTTCGCTTGTCGTGGCAACAACCGTCTGAGCGGGAGAATTGTAGTTTACGGGATATGTTTTGTCGAATTTCTCACAAAACCGTCTGAGCGGGAGAATTGTAGTTTACGGGATATGTTTTGTCGAATTTCTCACAAATCTCCTCGACCTTTTCGGGCGGTATTTTCATCACCGCCGCCATAGCTCCGGGGTTTTCCGTCGCCGCCTTGTCCATCAGCTCGCCGCGCTTGCATACGAGCTTGAACGCCTCTTCGTCGGTAAGTATCTGTGAAAACGCCAGCGCCGCAATCTCTCCGAGCGAGAAGCCCGCAACGCAGTCGGGCGTTATCCCCTTTTCTTCAAGCGCGCGCGCCGCCGCCAAATCGGCGGTAAAAACGCACGGCTGTGTGTTTATCGTCCTGTTGAGCTCCTCGGGTGCGCCCTCAAAGCACATCTTTGAGGTTCCTTCTCTGACGGAATCCGCCATATCGTAGACCGCCTTAGCCGCGGGAGAAGCCGAATAAAGCTCGCTGCCCATTCCGCTGTACTGGGCGCCCTGTCCGGAAAAAACAAATGCTATTTTACCCATTTTGACGCTCCGTTCAATACTTCCTCAGCCTGCGCGAACATCTCGGTGATGATCTCGCGCGAGGTCTGTTCTTCTTTTACCATTGAGGCTACCTGACCTGCCAACACGCAGCCGTTCTTGACGTCGCCCTCACGGGCGGCGATCCTGAGAACACCCGTAGCCATCTTTTCGAGCTCCTCGTCCGAAACATTCGAGGAGTCGTACTCAGCCTTTTGATACTGTCTTGTAAAGGCGTTTTTGATAGAGCGAACGGGGTGGCCGAGGCGCTTGCCCGTTACGACCGAGTCGATATCCTTAGCCTTTAATACCTTGTCCTTGTACTCCTGAGCGATGGTACATTCCTTTGCTACCAAAAATCTGGTGCCGACCTGAACGCCGACCGCGCCGAGCATAAACGCCGCCGCGAGCTGTCTGCCGTCCGCGATACCGCCTGCCGCGATAACGGGGATAGACACCGCGTCAACTATCTGCGGAACGAGAGCCATCGTTGTGAGCTCGCCGACATGTCCGCCGCTTTCGCCGCCCTCGGCGATCAACGCGAACGCGCCGAGTTTTTCCATTCTTCTTGCAAGAGCCGTTGACGGAACTACGGGGATGACCTTGATGCCTGCCGCAAGCCATTTTTCCATATATTTGCCGGGGTTGCCCGCGCCTGTTGTGACGACCTTTATGCCCTCTTCAACGACAACGTCAGCGACCTCGTCGGCAAACGGGCTCATAAGCATAATGTTGACGCCAAAGGGCTTGTCGGTCAGCTCCTTGCATTTTTTTATCTCGTCGCGGAGCTGCTCTCCGTTAGAGTTCATCGCCGCGATCAGTCCCAAGCCGCCCGCGTTTGAAACGCCCGCGGCGAGAGAAGCGTCGGCTACCCAAGCCATACCTCCCTGAAAAATCGGAAATTCCAATCCGAGGCTTTGGTCGATTACCGTAGATATCATATGTACATTCTCCTTTTCCGGCGAAAAAATTCGGTAAAAACCGCATAGTTTCGCGCAAAATATTGTTATTTCCGAACAAGTAAAAATCGGGTTTTTAAACTAAAAATATAATTAGCGCATTATTAAATTTATCATACCGCAAAACGGCAAAAAAGTCAATCAAAAAAGTTAAGAGTTATGAGTTATGAGTCGTGAGTTATTTGTTTAATTCGCCTAATAACGTCAGCTATTCAAATCGAGTCAGAGCTATTTAACTGCAATAATCCTCTATCGCTTTTTGCAGCTCCTTTTCGCCGCTGACCTTTACTCCCTTTTTAAGCTCGTCCCTGTCGATTTCCGGCAGGGTGTTGGCGTAGGTGTCCGTCACGATGAACGGTTTTTCTTCTCCCTCAATAAACACAGCGACCCTGCTGTTTTCTATGCCGATAACAAACGCTTTTTCCTCTGTCACGGTCTGTTCGACGCCGGTGTTTTTCGCCGCTGCCGGACCCGTTGCGAGCGTACTTATCAGCACGCAGCTTATCAACACTACTCCTGTTACCGCGATCAAAATAATTTTTTTCATAAGCAAATCCCTCCGCAAAACTGTAGCTTTGGGTTTATTTTTTCACAAAATCAACATAATATTCACCCTTTTACATAAAATTAGACCACGTACAACAGATATTTTCTAATATAAAATTAAAATTAGATATTTATTTTTTTTTATAAAAGTGCTATAATAAGTTATAAATACGCTCTTGTAAGTTTTACGGGAGTCTGTATAAATTATAAACATAAAATTTTTTACACGAACAGAGGTAAAAATATGCGTAACAAACGTGAAACAGATATCAGCAACTACACGGGCAAAATACCCGAGCTTGCTCCGGAAAAAAAGAAAAGCGAAAGCGGAGCCGCGCGATTTTTTAAAGCGATCGGTAAATTCCTTTTGACGGTGTTCTCTATTTTATTGATAGCGGGCGTTATTACGGGAGTGTCGCTTTCGATCTACATCTTTACTCTGGCTAACGAGCCGACGGGCATCGACCTGAAGGCAAAGTCGATGAACCAGACAAGCCGGATCCTTGTAAAGGATCAGAAATCGGGCGAATTTGTTGAAAAGCGTAAGCTTTACAGCACCGAGAACCGTATCTGGGTTAGCAACCAGGACATCCCCGCTTATATGAAGGAAGCCCAGGTCGCGATCGAGGACAAGCGTTTCTACGAGCACAACGGCGTTGACTGGCAGCGTACGCTCTCGGCTATCGCCACCCTTACGACCGGCTCAGACTCATACGGCGGATCAACGATCACCCAGCAGCTCATCAAGAACATAACCGATGACAACGAGGTTTCCATCAACCGTAAGCTGCGCGAGATATGCAAAGCGCTGAAGCTCGAAAAAGAGTATACAAAGGATCAGATCCTTGAGGCGTACCTTAACGTTGTAAACTTCGGCAACAACTGCCAGGGCGTAGAAGCGGCAGCTCAGCTTTACTTTGGCAAGAGCATAAAGGACTGCACGCTCGCCGAATGTGCCGCGATCGCGGGTATCACTCAGAACCCCTCGCAGTATAACCCGTTGATCTATCCCGAAAACAATCAAAAGCGCCGTGAGCTTATCCTTGCCGAAATGCATGATCAGGAGATCATCACCGACGAAGAGTACGAAAAGGCAAAAAAGGAAAGCGCGAATATGAAATTCGTCGGCTTCAAGGCTCCTAACGAGGATGAGGATGAGGACGAAGACGCTGATAACGTTCAGAACTGGTACGAAGACCAGATCGTATTCGATCTCAGACGCGACCTTGCCCAGTACTATAATATCAGCGAAGGCGCGGCGTCGGAGAAGATATATACCGAGGGTCTTAAAATATACAGCGCAATGGACGAGAGTATGCAAAACTACATCGAACAGGCGGCGCTGAATATGGACAAAGGTCCCGACCCGGACCTCCAGATAGGCTCGGTCATGATGGGCTTTGACGGGCGGGTGATCGCAGCCGTCGGCAGCTCTAAACGAAAAACCGGTGACCTTGAGCTTGACAGATCGACCCATTCCGTGCTGCAGCCCGGTTCTGCGATCAAGCCGCTGTTTGTATATCCGATAGCGATAAACACAAAACAGCTTTACTACTCGTCGACCGTGCTCGATGAACCGATCGACAAGTATGAGGCCGACGCCAACGGCAACTATATCTCGGGTCCGCGTAACGCCTACGGCTCTTACTTTGGCAATATGCTTTTGCCCGACGCGATCGAGTACTCCTCAAACGCGACCGCGGTACAGGTAATGGAGCTTATCGGCGGTCCGTCCGTGGCGTATGAGCAGGCGGTTACAAAAATGGGCTTTGAACACCTTGACCAGGAAGACGCGAATATGACCGGTGCGCTGTCTATCGGCGGTATGCGCGGAGGCGTTACCGTCAGAGAAATGGCGGCGGCTTACGCGTATATGGGCAACGGCGGACTTTACTACAAGCCCTATACCTACTACTATGTGACAGACAGCGAGGACAACATTATTATAGATAACCGCGAGCAGGTCCCCAAACAGGCTTATACTGCCGAGACCGCTACGATCATGAACAGGCTGCTCCACTACAATGTAGAAAACAGCCAACACACCCGCGCGGTATACGCAAAGATACCCGGCTGGGATATCGTGGGCAAAACAGGTACGACCAACGACGATAAGGATGCATGGTTCTGCGGACTTTCTCCGTACTGCGTAATGGCCACCTGGACAGGCTTTGACAGTCCGGATACGATTTCGGATACTACACATTCTGCCAAGTTCTTCGCGACGGTAATGGGCGAATACCTGAAAGGCAGAGATCAGAAGAAATATCAGACGTCACCAAACGTTATAGCGGCGACATATAACCCGATATCCGGTCTTATTATCTCGACCGAAGATATTCAGGGCAAGTATATAGGCTTCTATACCGAGGATAATATGCCCGCGTTCGGTTCGCCGTATTACGGTGATGTATCCTATGGAGACAACAGCGGCGGCGACTACGGCGACGGTTACTCTTCCGATTACGCCGGCGGTGACGGCGGCGGTGGCGCTGAAAGCGCAGCCGGCGGTGGCGGTCAAGCTTCCGACGCAGGTGGCGGTGCCGACAGTTCTGCTGCGGGCGGAGGAGACGGTCAAGCTTCCGACGCAGGAGGCGGCGGTGGCGGCCAAGGTTCCGACGCAGGTGGCGGCGGTGGCGGCCAAGGCTCCGACGCAGGCGGAGGCGGTCAGGCTTCCGGAGGAGGCGGCGCAGGCGGCGGCGAAGGCCCCGGCGGCGACGGCGCGCAGGCTCAATAGAGCTTTGTCAGGCTAATTATATTTTAGCTATTACAGAAAGGTAAGGTAGAACATGGTATCAATTGCAGTAATGGGACACGGAGTTGTCGGCTCCGGCGTCGTTGAAATATTATTGACTCACAAGCAAAAGCTCTTTTCGCACCTTGGCGAAGAGATCTATGTAAAAAAGGTTCTCGATCTTCGCGAGTTCCCCGACAGCCCCATAGCGGACAGGTTCACAAAGAGCTTTGATGACATCATCAATGATCTTGAGATCAGGGTCGTTGTTGAGGTCATGGGCGGTATCAACCCCGCATACGACTACGTTAAGCGCTCACTCAAAGCGGGCAAAAGCGTTGTCACCTCTAACAAAGAGCTTGTTGCCGCTCACGGCGCTGAGCTTTTGGAGCTTGCAAGGCAGGAGAACGTGAATTTCCTGTTTGAGGCTTCTGTCGGCGGCGGTATCCCAATCATCCGCCCGATGAACCAGTGCCTCGTCGCAAACAATGTTGACGAGATCGCCGGAATCCTTAACGGAACAACAAACTTTATTTTGACTAAAATGATAGAAGACGGTATGCAGTTTGACGACGCGCTCAAGCTCGCTCAGGATCTCGGCTTTGCGGAGCGCAACCCCGCGGCGGACATCGAGGGTCACGACGCGTGCCGCAAGATCTGTATCCTCGCTTCTCTGGCGTTCGGAAAACACGTTTATCCCGACGCCGTACATACCGAGGGTATCACAAACATCACCCTTGAGGACGTTAAATTTGCCGAGAAGTTCGGCTGTGTGATCAAGCTTATCAGCAGGGTCAAAAAGCTTGACAACGGCAAGATCGACATTATTACTGCTCCGATGCTTGTTCCGAACAAAAGCCAGCTCGCGAACATCGACTACGAGTTCAACGGTATTATGGTAAGAGGCGACTGCACGGGCGACGTTGTGTTCTACGGCAAGGGCGCGGGCAAGCTGCCCACAGCCAGCGCGGTATGCGCCGACATCGTTGACTGCTGTATGCACCTCAAAAAGCGCCGCTTCCTGTTCTGGGCTGACGGCGACGGCAGCAACATCATCAGCGTTGACGACAGCGTATTCAGAATGTATCTACGCCTGAAGGGCAAGGATGCCGTTAAAAAGGCAGAGGCAGTGTTCGGAAAAGTCACCGCGATCGAGGACGACAGACGCGGCGCTGTTATCACCGAGGCTATGACGCTTGCTCAGTTCAGCGAAAAATGCGCGAAGCTTTCCGCAGAGGGCGTCAAGATACTCTCTACTATCCGTATGGGAGAGCTTTAATAGCGAAATTGCCGCTTTGCGGCAGCTGATTTTTCACAACAGCTTGCGAAGCAAATTTAGCTCGCCGAAGGCGAATTTAGCTTTAATATATTGGGTAATGTAATTTAAGTAATCAAAATCAAGCACAAAGAGGGAGAAGAACAATGAGTTTAATAGTTCAAAAATTCGGCGGAACATCTGTCCGCGACGCCGAGCGCGTGATGAACGTGGCGAAGATCGTCACCGACACCTACGCAAAGGGCAACGATGTTGTCGTTGTCGTATCGGCTCAGGGCGATTTTACCGATGTTCTGGTTGATAAGCAGGAGGAGATTAACCCCAACGCCTCGCGCAGAGAAAAGGATATGCTCCTTGCCGCGGGCGAACAGATCTCTATCGCTCTGCTCGCTATGGCTATCGAAAAGCTCGGCTATCACGCCGTATCACTTTTGGGCTGGCAGGCAGGCTTTGAGACCTCGTCAGCTCACACCAGCGCGAGGATCAAAAAGGTCGATCCGTCAAGGATTCAGGCAGCGATCGACAAGAGGAATATCGTTGTAGTGGCGGGCTTCCAGGGGATCTCACGCTTCGGCGACATTACTACCTTGGGCAGAGGCGGTTCGGACACGAGCGCTGTAGCTATCGCGGCGGCAATGAACGCCGACCTTTGCCAGATCTACACCGATGTTGAGGGCGTATTCACCGCTGATCCGCGCAAGATACCCAACGCGCAGAAGCTCAAGGAGATCTCTTATGACGAGATGCTCGAGCTCGCGACAATGGGCGCGCAGGTGCTCAACAACCGTTCGGTCGAGATGGCTAAAAAATACAACATCGAGCTCGAGGTGCTCTCAAGCCTTACAAGAGCTCCGGGTACAATAGTAAAGGAGAAGACAAGAATGGAAAAAATGTTAATCAGCGGCGTTGCCAAGGATACCGAAGTAGCGAGGATCTCGGTTGTGGGTGTTCCCAACAATCCCGGATTTGCGTTCAAGCTGTTCTCCAGACTTTCAAAGAAGAACATAAATGTAGACATCATCCTGCAGTCTATCGGTCACGACGGCAAAAAGGATATAAGCTTTACCGTTGCAAAAGACAGAGGCGAAGAGGCTGTAGAGGCGCTCAGGGATTATGTTGATGACTTTGGCGCTAAGGAGATCCTCTACGATGATAACGTAGCCAAGATCTCGATCGTCGGCGCGGGTATGGAAAGCCACGCGGGCGTTGCTACAAAGATGTTTGAGGCTCTTTACGACGCTCAGATCAACATCCAGATGATCTCTACCAGCGAGATCAAGACCTCTGTTCTTATCGACGCTAAGTACGCCGACAAGGCTGTTGCCGCTATTCACGAGAAATTCTTCGGTTAAGTCGCGACGGCGGGTCAAAACATTAGTATAACACAAACGCCATTCCGGATCGATCAAAACGGAATGGCGTTATTATTATGTATAAAACCGGATTCTTTCGGTTTTCAGCCTTGAATACAAATTAAAACCGTGATATAATAGTGACTGGCATTTATTATACTATTATATATGGAGATGATTATATGGAGTACAAGTTTTCAGACAGAGTCCAGACTCTCAAGCCAAGCGCGATAAGAGAGATTTTTAAATACGCCGCCGATCCCACGGTGGTATCGCTTTCGGCGGGCAACCCCTCGCCCGACGCTTTTCCCTCAAAGGAGATCGCCGAGATCTCGGCAAAGGTGCTTGCCGAAAACCCGATCTCGGTCTTACAGTACAGCGTTACCGAGGGCTATGCTCCGCTCAGGCAACATATGATGGAGTATATGCAGAAGAACCACAACACCGGCAGCGACAACGATGATATCCTCATCACCACGGGCGCGCAGCAGATAATGGATTTATGTACCAAGGCGCTTGTAAACGAGGGCGAGGTAGTTATTACGGAGGCTCCGTCATTTATCGGCTCGCTCAACACCTTCCGCAGCTACAACGCAAAGCTCGTGGGCGTCACCGTTGAGCCCGACGGTATGAACACCGCTGAGCTTGAGCAAAAGCTAAAGGACAACCCAAATGCAAAGCTGATCTACACTATCCCGAACTTCCAGAACCCCTCGGGCGTTACGATGAGCCTTGAAAAGCGCAAAAAGGTCTATGAGCTCGCCAAAAAGTACGGCGTTATGATAATCGAGGACAACCCCTACGGCGACCTGCGTTACAGCGGAGAGGATCTGCCGAACATCAAGAGCTTTGATACAGACGGAATTGTTATCTACGCAGGTTCGTTCTCGAAGGTAATTTCACCCGGTATGCGCGTGGCGTACGCGATCGCGCCCAAGCCGGTTTTCCAAAAGCTCGTTGTCTGCAAGCAGGGTAACGATGTCCACACGAACATCTGGTCACAGTACATCTGCGATGAATTCATCACTAAATACGACTTTGACGCACATCTTGAAAAGCTCAGGAAGCTATACACCAAAAAGGCGCAGTTCTGTATGGACTTGCTCGACAAATACTGCCTGCCGGGAATCACCTATAACAAGATCGACGGCGGTATGTTCATCTGGTGCGATCTGCCCAAGGACGTCGATATGCCGCAGTTCTGCAAGACCGCCGTACTTAATAAGGTATGCGTAGTGCCCGGCAATGCCTTTTTGACCGACGAAAACGACGAGTGTCACGGCTTCAGGATCAACTTTACGACCCCGACGGACGAGCAGCTCGAAAAGGGCATCAAAATCTTAGGCAAGCTCGCAAATCAATAAAGCTAAATTACAGCTTTCGCTGTAGCGAAATTTGGCTTTCGCCAAGCTAAATTTGCTCCGCAAGCTTATTAAACAATCAGCTGCGCTTTAGCGCAATAAACGGAGGATATAGAAATGGAAAACCAAAAACAAATCATCTTAACCGGTGACCGTCCAACCGGACGGCTCCACCTCGGCCATTATGTCGGCTCGCTCAAAAGACGCGTTGAGCTGCAAAACTCAGGCAATTTTGACGAGATAAACATTCTTATCGCGGACGATCAGGCGCTGACCGATAACGCCGACAACCCCGATAAGATCCGCGAAAACATAATAAATGTTGTTCTCGATTACCTCTCGGTAGGTCTTGACCCCGAAAAAACAACGATCTGCGTACAGTCGGCGCTTCCCGCGCTGCACGCGCTTACCTTTTATTATATGAACCTTGTCACCACCGCCCGTTTGGCGCGCAACCCTACCGTTAAGGCGGAGATCCAGATGCGCGGCTTCGCGGACGAGGGACTGCCCGTGGGATTTTTTAACTATCCCGTCTCTCAGGCGGCGGACATCACGGCGTTCAACGCCACGGTCGTTCCCGTCGGAGATGATCAGCTGCCGATGATAGAGCAGACAAGGGAGATCGTTGAAAAATTCAACCGTCTCTACGGCGAGACCCTTGTTCTTCCCAAGGCTATGATCCCCGAGAACGAAACTCAGCGCCGCTTGCCCGGAGTTGACGGCAAGGCAAAAATGAGCAAGTCTCTGGGCAACTGCATTTATCTTTCCGACACGGCAAAGACGATCAAAAAGCAGGTCAACGGCAAGATGTTCACCGACCCGACCCACCTGAGAATAGAGGATCCCGGCCACACCGAAGGCAACGTGGTGTTCACCTACCTTGACGCGCTTTGCACAGACGATCACTTTGCCGAGTATCTGCCCGAGTACGCTAACCTTGAAGAGATGAAGGCTCACTACCGTCGCGGGGGCTTAGGCGACGGCAAGTGCAAGAAGTTCCTTATCCAAGTGCTCGAGGAAACCCTGTCCCCCATACGCAATGAGCGCGCTAAATGGGAAAAGGATATCGCGTCGGTTTACGATATCCTTGAAGCCGGAACCGCCAAGGCGAGGGAAACGACCAACGAGACCCTTGCCAAAGTTCAAAAGGCAATGAGGATAGACTACTTTGCCGACCGCTCTATCATCAAGGAATGGGAAAAATTGCTCAAGGAAGCAAATAACTGACAAACAAAAACGCTTTTGACACCGATTTAATGATGTCAAAAGCGTTTATTTTAATTAACTGTTAAGTATTTTACTATTACAGGTTCATCTTGAGGTGGTCGAACCAGTTGGGACCGAGCTCCTCAACAACCTTTTCGATAGCCTCGAGAGCATCGTCGGGAAGCTTATCATAGCCGCCCTTTTCGGTCTCGAATGACTTGATCTCGTTGACTCTGTCGATCATACGAGCCTTGAGCTGAGCAACATACTTTTCATCCTGCATATCGGGAACAAAGCCTTCCCACTCCATGATCTCGATGTCGGAGAAGGGACCCCATTTTTTGAACTCCGCCTTGCCCTCAACGATAGCTTCGAGGATTCCGAGAGTATCCTTGGGCTGTACCTTCTTGCCCATAAAGTCGCCAGTGTTTACGATGTAGCAGTCAACGTTCTTCTCCTCAACGAGCTTTTTGAACTTTGCGTAGTCGTTCGCGAGGGGATATGTTCTGAACGGGTTAGCGTAGGGAACAACAACGAGCTTGTTGGGGTCAACGCCGGGAGCGAGACGCTCTGCCGAGGATCTCTTTGTCGCGAGTGTCGCGCCCATTACGGAAGCGAGCGACGCGCCCTTGAGCTTAACAACGGGCGGAAGTGTGGGATCCTTCATGATCCAGAAGATAGCGTTTACGGGAGCGTCGATCTTATCAACGCGGTTGGGTGACCAGAGCTTTGACTTGATAGCTCTGCCGTTGCCGTTGCGGATATCCTCTGTAACTACCTGGATCTTGCCCTCGTCGTCAAGAGTAGCCGAGCAGTTCTGAAGTGTGAGCAGGTACTTGTTATCGGGGCAGCCTGTGGGATAGTCGGCTGTCTTGTCAAAGTATGTCGGCTCGATAGCGATAGACGCGCAGGTGTCGGTGTTGATGATGAACGCGTCGTCGTGGAGCACCTTGATCTCGTACTTGCCGCCGTGCTTAGCATGGGTAAGAGTAGATTTACCCGAACCCGAAAGTCCGTAAACCGAAGCAACGTACTTGCTGCCGTCGTCGAGTGTGTACTCCTTCTGTCCGCCGTGGCATGAAGCGTAGCCGTTGCGGTTAGCAACAGCCCAAACCATTGTTAGCGTGCCCTTCTTGTGCTCGCCGAAGTATCTCATACCGAGGATGCAAGCGCAGTTTGTGTCTGTGTTAAAGTAGCAAAGCGTCTTCTTTGCGGGGTCTGAGAGACAGTCAAAGCTTACGCCGGGGTTCTCTACGGGAGTCCACTGGGGATCCGAGAAGATGTAGATATCGGGCTCGTTGCCGTCGCCTACAGGCTTGGATTCCTTGTACATCTTAACGTACTCGTCCGACATATACTGGAAGTTGAGCATCCAGTTGTACATAATATTTTCCTCACCCTCGGGAATAAGAAGGTGAACCTTTACCATAAACTCTGTGTCAAGACCGGCGTAGCAGGTAGCGTGGTAGAGCTTCTTCCAGCGCGCGCTGTAAACCGCGTCCATAACGACCTTGTCAAGAGCCTCGCAGTCAACTCCGGGCTCGCCGGCAATACGTCTTGCTGTAGCGTAACGGCCTGTGATAGCGCCGTCGTTGAACAGAAGGACCTTTGCGTCGGGCTCAAGTCCGAACTCTTCGCCACGGTAAACCGGCATATCGGTAACTATAGTACCGGGTGAATTCTTTGCGAGGTTATACGCCTCTTTAAGTGTGTTTACCTTAACCACGTTGTTGCCATAAAAGGCAGCCTCGATAATAGATCTGGTTTTTGAAAAACCGACCTTACCCTTGCCGATCTCGCTGATCGGGTAGTAAGCTTTTGTTGACATATTCATTACTCCTTTTCCAAGGCGGAACCCCGCCGTTTATATACTAATATATATATGTATGCTTTATCGCAAAGCCTATTATATCATTTACAGTTGCGTTTTGCAAGTAATATTGCAGTATTGTAGCTGAATAGTTGCACTATTTACGAATTATAGTTCCAAAAATGAATTAAGTGGTGTTTTTTGAATAAATCCACCTGTCACCATTCATATGTTAAGGCTTAAAACCTATTGACTAACACTGTAATAAATGATAAAATGTTTTTACACTATGAGATTGGGTGGTTATTATGAAAAAATCGGTATGCGCGGTTTTGATGATCGCGTTATTCGCGGCTATGCTTACGCTTGCGGGCTGCGGTGAAAACAAAAACTCGGAGATCGTCGGCGAATGGGTCCCCGCCACCGCTACGATCAACGGCGAAACTGTACAGTTTGGCGACCTCGATGTTGACTCGGATAAATTCGGCTTTGTTTTCAAAGAAAACGGAAGCTGCGAGATCACCATCGCAGGCACAAAAAACAACGGTACCTACACCTTTAACGAGACCTCGGTGGATATAGATTACGGCGGAAAATCGGAAAAGCTGCTCTACTCCGACGGTATGCTTACGATGAACTTCAATTACAACAACGAGACCACATCGTTTATGTTCACCAAGAAAACAGACGCAAATTAAATGATACAAAGGCAGGTTCATTTGAGCCTGCTTTTTTGTGTTTGAAATCGTTAAAATATTCACTATTTGTCATAACGCACAAGTGTACAAGGATAAATTAATGTAAATTTTGGTAAGTTGTTTATGTCGCCGTAAATATGGCGAAATTGTAAACAAATCTTGCGTTTTTTTTATAAATTTTTCTTGACAAAAAGACACGATTTATTATGATATATAAGGAAATAATCATTATGGCGGATTTTGCCCTTGTGGCAGCATTGCCCCTTGGGCACTAATTTGCCGGCACGGTAAATTTTGCTGTTTTGACTATTTATCAATAACTATGAAAGGGAGGAAAATATTTGCAAAACAACCACAACAAAAGCAGAAGCCTAAAAAGCAAGGTTATTGCTTGCGCAATAGCTGCGGTTCTTGTTGTTTCAAGCGCTGTTCCTGCGATCATAACAGGATTTAATTCGGCAAATGCTGCAAGTGTGGATGACGAAGCAACGGGAGCAACGAATGTTACCACAATAGGCAACACTCAAGACAACATCTTCTGGACAAATGCTACATATTTTGACTATTTGACAGATGATGAGAAAAACAGCAGTTGGCTCACCGGTATTAAAAAATACGGTACCGGCTTCAACGGCTCTATTGATGAGTGGTATCCTTATTATCAATTTAATAATAAGATTAAAGATATAGCCGACAGCAATTCTGCATGGTCTACGCCGCTTTATTTCGGTAACTTCTGTAACACTTCGGGCGCTTACGCTACATCGAGGCACCATATTGGATCGACCTGGAACAGCGGTTATGATGAAGCCGTTGCCCAAACAACAAGATTCAACTACGCAGCAAACAACTCGAACGGCTTGAACAATTATAACCAAAGCTATCAAGGGCTGATGCAAAGCACCTTGGATTCTAACGGAAATCTGATGGCTACCTCATCGCTGAAAGCGCCTTACTTTGACGAAAGTCAACTCGGCGATTACGCAAAGGTGTTCAAGAGCCGTTTCCCGTTCAGGTCATATGTTGAGAACGGCGTTACTAAGTACGAGTTCGATTCGACCGGGGCAAAGGATAACGTTTACTTTACTTGGAACGGAACGACCCCAACACAGGTAAACTACGGTGCGGGCACAAGCTACGGCGTAAAGGACGGCATCGATTACTTTATGAATCCGGCTGAGGGACAACATTCCGGCTATGGTATTTTCCCGTTCAACAACAGAAACTCCAACTCCGGTCAAACCCGCTATATTTACCTGAATAAGGATGATACAGATTGGGGCGATACCTACTGTTATTTCTTCAACTCGAGCGGCACAGTCGGAACTGCTTGGCCGGGTTCCAAGATGAGCACCTATTCAGGCGGCGGCACAAACCTGAGGATCGCCATTCCCGACGGAGCAACAAGCTGTGTTTTCAACAACAATAACGGCGCTCAAACAACAAATATCAACGATCTCTCCAAGGGCGCATACTGGCTTGATAGTAGCTTGAATGTTAACGAATGGTCCCAAATACCGGCTGACGCGGGTGCAGGTGTCAGCGAAAACCTTGACTACGGCTTCGGTATAAAGACGGAAATGAACTTCCGTGTTCCCCAGGGCGGAATCGACAGCGCCGGAAACGATATTAAATTCTCGTATTCGGGCGACGACGACCTTTGGGTTTATATCACCGATACCACTACAAATCAATCTCAGCTTGTTCTTGACCTCGGCGGAAACCACAAGCAGGCAACAGGCGAGATCAACTTTAAGACAAAGCAGTCAAAAGCAAATGACGTTTACGGCAGAGGAAGCGTAACAACAAGCTTTAACTACGATTACTCAAAAACATACAAGATGAGCATTTTCTATATGGAACGCGGTATGCTTGAGAGTAACTGTAAAATGGCGTTTACAATGGTTCCCCTCGGAAACAACGTGATCGTTACGGAAAAGATCAACACCGCTGATGTAAACGCGGGTATCAAGGACGCGGTTACTGCTGCAAGCACATTTGGTTTTGATGTTTATGACGGTAACACAAGTAAAGGCCATTATGACTTGGGCGACGGAGGAATGGCGACCGAAACAAAATGCGTCACAGGCGACTATGTTCACGTTGTTCAAACCCACCCCCAAACTGTATTGACTTACACAACGAATTACGACATTTATAATACCGCGAACAAAACCGGAACAAAGCAATCAGGAACGACCACAACTTCTGCCAATATACGATTACTCAATCCATCAGGCGATACTTACGATTTTGCAGAGGTCGAGGCGGATTATGTCAACACTCCGGCAGTCGCGCCTGTAACGATAACAAAGACAGTTACAGGTCTTAATACGGGCGAAACCGACAATACCGACTTTGACGGTAAGGTCGAGGTCAGCCTGGATAACGGAAGCACGTGGACAGCTTACCCGTTGACTTACACATTCAACGGCAGCACCTACACGCACACGCTGACTTCCGCCGGAAAGCTTGCGACAAACGCTAAGCTTCGCAACGGCAGAACGCTTACTTTCGCGGGACTTCCGCAGGGCGCAAAGGTTCGCTTTACCGAGGACGCTACCGATGAAGAGCACAGCTTTGTAAGCGTATCAGGCGGAACATCGGGTATCCCTGTCGGCGCAAACGGCGGAGCGATCACCGTTACAAACCAAAAGAACAGACCCGGAGAAATAACAAAGGCTATCAGCGTTAAAAAGACGCTCGACGGTCAAAACTATAACGGTACGCTGTTCAAGTTCCGTCTTGAAGGTTTAAATATCGCCAATGATCCTGCCGCAAACGCAAAGGATACAACAGGCGTAACACCTCAGGAGAAGGTATCAGCGTCAAACGGTACGGTTAATTTTGACGCGCTTACATTTGGAAGCGAAGGCGTTTACCGCTACTTTGTATATGAGGATCCGAACTATCTTGCTCAAAAAGACGCATTGCAACATACGACCTACGCGCAGGATATTTTGCAGACAAGCTCTAACTATGTAGCGACTATAACCGTTACAAGAAGCGGAATAACACTGACAGCTTCCAATCCTGTATTTACCCGCACCAATAAGACGTCGGCGTCTGACATAACGGCTGCCGATCTCGGCGGAGCGTCATTAAATACAGCTACCTTTACGAATGTAGTTCAGTCCGGCAGCGTTCAGATCGAAAAGAACAACCAGGCAGGTGAAAGGGTACAGGACATTACCTTCGCTCTGTATAAACTTGATGAGATCGAAGTTGAAGATCTCGAAACCTCCTCGGACGTTGAAAAATACGATTATATCGTTGCTAACTGTACAAAGGTTAGCGAAGCTGTAACCGACACAAACGGCGTTGCAAGATTCAATGATCTTAAGATTTATGAGAACGGTTACATAAACTCTTCCGCTCCCGTTTACCAAAACTACGCTTTGGTAGAGATCGGAGGAAACTCTGATTACCGACTCAACAAGACGCCTCAGATCTTCAAGTTCCCGACTCAGGGTCAGTATAATTACACCTTCTCATATGAGAACGGAATGATTAAGAACCCCAACACAGCCGGTAACGGTATGATGATCTTCAGAACCGTAGGTTTGATCCTTATCGGACTTGCCCTGCTTACTCTCGCAGGATTTGTTCTTTACAGAAAAAGAAAGTTTTCATTAAGCCGCGCAAAAAACGCAAGGCATTATAAAAAATAAAAAGGAGATTAATTAACTATGAAAACAACCAAAAGAGTTATTGCTGTCGTTCTGGCAGTTCTTATGATCGCTATGGTTGCTTCTGTTGCGGCAACAGCAGCTACAACAAAGCAGTACAGCTTTACATTAAAGTGCACAAAGCCCGGATATACATTCACTGTTTATCCCCTCGCTACGATCGACGACACAACAGGCGCTTACACAGTAGTTAGCACAGTTACAGACACTGCTGTTGCCGCTGAGATCAACGCAAGCAAGAAAAGCACAGCCGACCTTATGGATCTTTGCCAGGAATCAACAGGCATCGGATCGGGTCTTTCTGACAAGTTCACATCAAGCGCAACAACACCCACAAAGACATACACACAGCCCGCAGGCATCTACTTTGTAAAAGTAACAGGTGTCCCCATTGAGAATACAGACGTTCTCGGCGGCGCTGTTGTAGTTCTTGACAAGACAGTATCAGAGGTTGACCTCTCCGCTAAGGTTAAGAACGGTAACGAGCCTTCAGTTGACAAGGATTTCTCTGTTGACGGTTCTCTTACAAAGGCTGATCAGACATACGGCTCAGACGACCCTATCACATATGTTCTTACAGCTGACGTTCCCGGTTCTTTCACAAACCAGCTTACACAGTACATCATCACAGATACAATGGGCACAGGCCTTAACAAGACTGCTCACGACGTAAAAAGTGTTGTTCTCAAGAACGGCTCAAACACGACTCCCCTTACTTATGATATAACTACAAACGCTTCAGAGATCGGCGATACAGCTACATTCGGCGTAAAGCTTAAGGCTGTTGAGCTTACTAAGGAAGCTTTCTATGCTGAGGGCAACAAGGTTGTTGTAACCTTCGAGTCAAAGATCGATATGGCTACTGCTCCTATCGCAACAAACATTCCCAACAGCGACGCTCTTGTTTACACAAACGCAGGCGGCAGCAAGACAGTTCCCGGCCCCACAGTAAACTTCAAGACCTACAAGATCCAGGCTCTCAAGCTCGACGCTCAGTCAAACGCTAAGCTCGGCGGCGCTGAATTCACACTTTACAAGGCTGACGGTACAACAGTTATCGCAACTGCAACATCTGACGCTACAACAGGTATCGCTAACTTCAACAAGCTCCTCCCCGCAGGCACATATGTTGTTAAGGAGACAAAGGAGCCCACAGGCTATATGCTGAACACAACTGCTACAACAGTTACTCTCGGCGACAACACAACAGACACAGTTACAGTTACTATCAAGGATACAAAGACTAAGACTCCTTCAACCGGTGGCGCAGGCACAATGATGTTCACAATCATCGGCGGCAGCCTCGTTCTTATCGCAGGTGCTCTCTTTGTAGTAGTAATGAAGAAGAGAAGAAACAGCAAGTAATCTGTAAAATCAAAAACTTCATTTAATATCAAACGGCGGTTACTTAATGTAGCCGCCGTGATTTTTTTGTAGGGGCGACCATTGGTCGCCCGCTGATAGGAAACACCGGTTTCCAATATAGAATCGCTTAAATAGGACAATTCGTTTTGGCGGGCGTGCAATGCACGCCCCTACTATTCACAATACATTCACTTTACAAACATTGATTTTCCTATAAATTTGTATTATAATATTTATATTATATGCGCAAAGGACTCAATATGAAAAAATACATTCCAATTATAGCAATAATACTGATATTTATAATCGGCGTAGGTGTTTTATCATATCCGCTGGTTAGCTCGGTAATCAACAATTACAATATGCGGCAAAACGCCGAGGTTCAAGTTAAAGAAGCGGCAAAAAAGCCCAAGCCCGAGATCAAAAAGCTGTTCAAAGAAGCAGATGATTACAACGCCAGCCTTATAAACACCGTTATCCTCACCGACCCGTTCGATGAGGAAGCGTATGAAAAAATCGGCGCTCATTATCAGGAAACCTTTGACGTTGACGGAAAGGGTCTTATCGGCTATGTCGATATCCCGAAAATCAACGTCTATCTGCCGATTTATCACGGAGTATCGTCCGAGGTTTTGTCACGCGGCGCAGGACACCTTGACAACACCTCTTTCCCCGTGGGAGGCCCGAGCACGCACAGCGTTATCTCCGCTCACTCCGCTTTTCCGACGGAAACGTTTTTTGATTACCTCACCGATATGGAAGAGGGCGACGAATTTTACATCCACGTGCTTGACCGTGTGCTCAAATATGAGGTTGACCAAATCAAGGTTGTCCTGCCTGATGACGTCAGCAATCTTTATGTCATAAACGGCGAGGATCACGTTACCCTGCTGACCTGTACGCCCTATTCGATCAACACGCACAGACTGCTCGTTCGCGGCAAACGCGTGCCGTATGATCCGAGCGCGGGCGAAAGCCACACCACGGGTCTTGCATCCGATAACAACTACATCTACATCCTCGGCTACCGTATCAGCTATCTGACAGCGGGGATCGCAATAGCTGTTTTCGTTGTTTTCGTAAGCTTAGTCGTTTTTCTAATCACGTTTTCACGCAGGCGCACCAAAAAGCTCGCTCACGTAAAAAAGGACGGTGATGACAGTGGCTAAGAAGAAAAAAGAAAAACGCCGTTTTAAGCTGTGGCAAAAGATAGTTTTGATAATTGCCACCCTTATGCTGATAACCGGTATAGTCTTTTTATCGTTCCCGCCGGTTTCAAACTTTGTCGGGCAGCAAAAGGCAAACGGCATTATCGAAGACTTTAACGATACGCTCGACTACATTGTACCCGAAAGCGGCACAAATGATAAAGTTCCCGCGAGCGTTACCTCTAAAAAGCACGCAGACGCCGTAAAAAAAGGCGAGGTTGACGACGAGGGTTACGCGGTCGACAGCAACGGCAGACGCGTTTCCGGCAAAAGAATCGTTTTTCAGTACGACCTCAACGCTCTGTACCGCGACAGCGTAAAATATAACCAGAGCCTTGTCAATCACCAAGGCACGGTAGAAACTACGAACTTTTCCGCAGCTGCGCTGAAAATGAGCAACTACGGTCTGTCAAACTTTTACTGCTACATTAGCGCGCCGAGCATTGATATGTACTTGCCGGTTTACCTCGGCGCAAACGACAGTATGATGAGCTGCGGAGCCGCGCATCTTGCCGGCACCTCGCTGCCCATTGATATGAAGGACACCAACGCGGTAATAGCGGGTCACACCGGCTACATCGGCAGGATATTCTTTGATAATATCCGCAATCTTCAGGTCGGCAACACCGTCACTGTCCACAATTACTGGCAGACGATCAACTATAAGGTAACCGGCTACAAGGTAGTCAAGCCAACCGAATGTAACGATCTGCTTATCCAAAACGGCAAACAAATGCTGACCCTCATCACCTGCATAAAAAGCAAGGACAAGGGCTTTGACAGGTATTTAGTCATATGTGAAAAGCAATGATATACGTAGGGGCGAGCATTGCTCGCCCGCTGATTACCGCATCGTTTTCTATTAACTCACGGGCGTGCAATGCACGCCCCTACATAAAAAAAGAGCTGATCTCTCAGCTCTTTTTCTTTATGCTTTTTTACTGCTTAAACTAAATTTATTCTCCTGCCCTTTTGCGAGTTTTTTGAAGTTCGGGATATGCCTGAGAATAACCAGCAGAGCGCAGGCTATCGCCATAAGCTCTACCCATATGCACTCGTATCCCAAAAATGCCAGCGCGATCGGGCACAGCGCCGCTGCCGAGCAGGATGCGACAGACATATATTTCAGCGTGAACAGCAGGATGAAGAACAGCGCCATTGCCATAAGCGTCATACGCCAGTCAACGAACCAAATCGTCGCGAAGCCCGCGATAAACGCCTTGCCGCCCTTGAACTTGTACCAGACGGGGAAGCAGTGGCCTATCATACAGAACATTCCCGAAAACTGCGCGCCAAACTGCCAGCCGAACTGCCAGCCGGACTGCTCCTTGTTCAGCCACATTATAAGTGCGGTCAAAAACACGGGCAGCGCGGTCTTTAGAATGTCGATGATAAGCACCAGCCATGTCACAAAGCCGTTGCCGTAGGTGCGCTTGAAGTTCGTAAAGCCCGGGTTGTTGCTGCCGAAATCCCTGATGTCCTGCTTATATACGAGCTTAGAGAGCATTATCGCGCCGTTAAGTCCGCCCAAAAGGTAAGACACAACAGCCGATACGCACAGAATAGCGATCATCATACGCCGAACCTGTCGATGTTCTTGCCCCAAGAGAAGATGCCGATAGCGTCAGCGCCGATAGACGCGCCGATGATCGGACCGATGTATCCGAGTACGATCTCTGCCTCGGGGAGCTTTTCCTTGAGCATTTCAACTACCTCTTGTGCCTCTTCAAGGCAGTCGGCGTGAGCTACAAGGATAGTCTGATCCTTAACGTTCTCGATACCCTCAACTGTGAGGTCAACGATCTCCTGCATTGAGTTGATTCTGCCCTTTGCTTTTTTGATGGGCACGTTGTCACCCTCGGGATTCGAGATAATGATAGGCTTTACGCCGAGAAGGTTTCCGAAGAAAGCGGAAGAACCCTTTACTCTTCCTGCCGCCTTAAGAGCGTTAAGGTTGTGAACTGTAACAAACTGGTTGACGTTGTTCCTAACAGCCATTGTCTGCTCTACGATAGCGTCAAAATCAAGTCCCTGATTTCTGAGCTTAGCCGCCTTGATAGCTACCTGACCCTCGCCCATGCAGGCGTTAAGTGAGTCGATGCTCGCGATCTTAGCGTCGGGATAATTCTTGAGCAGCTCCTCTGCTACTACCTTACCGGTATTTACAGAGCCCGAGCACTTGCCGGAGCAAGCGATATAGATGATGTCAAAGCCCTCGTCGAGCCACTTTTTGAAGAACTCCTCAAATGTGGGCGCGGGAACCTGAGTTGTGGTAACGCGTTTGCCGTCGCGGATAGTGTTGTACAGATCCTGCGGTGAATAAAACTCCCAGTCAAGGCTCGCGGGTGTTTCCTCGCCGTCCTTGACGGTGTTCATCATAAGGTAGTCGATGTTGTACTTCTCTCTTAATTCCTTTGTAAGATCCGAGCATGAGTCGGTTACAACTTTAATAGGTCTCATAGTAAAAATCTCCTTTATTCAAGAATTATTATATAATCGTAAATCGGCTGTCCGCCGTCAATCATAACAATTTCGGTTCTGCGGTAGGCTTTTTTGAGCTCCTTGTAAATCTCGTCGGCTTCAGCCTTGGGAACGTCCTCGCCGACGATGACGAGCATAATGTCGTAGCGCTTGGCGCCAAGCTTTTCGGTCAGTCCGAACGCTACCGCCTTGCGGTTTTGGTCGTCGATGTAAATTTTATCCTCGACAAAGCCTACGTAGTCGTCCTTTTTAATCTCCACGCCGTCCATCTCGGTATCGCGAACCGCCTTTGACACCATTCCGGTGACAACGCCTGCGATAATCTCCTTTTGCTCGGCAATGATAGTATCAATATCGTTCGAGGTTGTGTCGAGCATTGAAATCGCCGCGTAACCTTCACCGATTGTCTTGCTCGGAATAATGTGAACATCCGCGTCCTTATACAGCGCCGCAGCCTGATTTGCCGCCATAATAATGTTGCCGTTGTTCGGGAAAACAAAAATGATATCTGCGTTAACCTCCTCGAACGCCTCAATCAAATCCTCTGTCGAGGGGTTCATACTCTGTCCGCCGTCAACAACACAGTCGCAGCCGAGGGAGAGGAAGGTGTCCTTAATTCCGTCGCCTGTCGCAACGCTGACAATGCCGTACTTTTTATGCGGCTTTTTCGGCTTGGGCTCAAACTGCTTTTGAGCGTGAGTTTCGTTGTGCTGAAGCGTCATATTCTCAATCTTCATCGTGAGGAACTCACCGAACTGCTGAACGTAGTTAAACACGTCGCCGGGCTTTTTGGTGTGAACGTGAACCTTCACGATAGTGCCCTCGCGGAAAGCGACAACCGAATCGCCCACGCTGTTGAGCCAGCTTATGAGCGCGTCGATGTCAAAGGAGTCGATATCGATTTTCGCCTTTTGCAATCTGAGCAAAAACTCGGTGCAGTAGCCGAATTCGAGCACACTGTCCTCGGTAAAGGCGTTGAGGTCGATGTTCTTTCTCGCGGAAAGCGGCTGTGCTCCTTCACTGAGAATTTCGCCGCCGATAGCCTTTTTCATACCCTCAACAATGTAGATAAAGCCTGCGCCGCCGCTGTCGACAACGCCTGCCTCTTTAAGCACCGCAAGCAAGTCGGGAGTTCTGTCGAGCGAGCGCTTGAGCTCCCAAATCAGGTCGTTAAAGTAGTCGTCAAAGCTGCTGCCGTTTGTAACGCGGCTGTTGGCGTAGCGCACGCCGTCCTTGTAAACCGTGAGGATTGTGCCCTCAACGGGTACGGAAACCGCTCCGTAAGCCTCTTTGACTCCGCTTTCCATCGCCTTTGAAAACATCGGAACGTTAACGCTGTCCTTGTCCTTAAGTCCCTTGGCGATACCTGCGAAAATTCTCAAAAGAATAACGCCGGAGTTGCCCCTTGCGCCGAGCAGCATACCGCCTGCGGCTCTGTCGGCAATCTTAAAAATAGAAGTTTCGCTCTCGTCGGTCAAATGAGCCGCGCCCGAGTCGATTGTCATAAACATATTGTCGCCCGTGTCGCCGTCCGGAATCGGAAAGACGTTAAGGTCGTTGACAAGCTTTATATTATCGCTTAATTCCGCCGCTCCGCTCTTAATCATATTTGCGTACAGCGCGCCGTCCATTAATTTAGTGCTCATAGTACCTTCCTGTTCTTTAGAGTTATATTCGCAACCAAATGACATTATAACATAACATAGTGAAATAATCTACATTTTTTGATAAAATTTTTCTATGCAATTAATTCCGTATGTTCAACCGCGAGCCGTTTTCCGCTCAGTCAGCACAAAAGCCTCGTTTTTCGATAACTATTGACTTTTTACGCGGTAACGTATAAAATTTAACTGTTAGGATGTGGTGTTGTGAGCAAGCAAAACAGCGTTGACATATATTCATCAAAGAAAAAGGGAAAAAAGGGCAAGATAACCGCGGTTATCATTATAATCGTGCTCGTGCTCGCGGCAGCCGCTGCGGCGTGGGTATGGTTTTTTAACCGCGATTTAATAAAAGACTTTCTTCCGCAGGAGGAAACCCAGCCGACTACGGTTGAGGAAGTCACCACCGCCGTGCCCACAACAGCCGAGGTCACTACCGAGCCCGAGACCGTGGCGTTTGTCGAAGTGCCCTACGTTCACGGCTACTACGTCAAGGACGCATATTATAAGCTCAACGACGCCGGACTGCGCTACACAATCGTTCGCGAGTACAGCGACGAGGTTCATCTCGATTACGTAATCAGCCAGGAGCCCGAGGCAGGGGAGACAATCCGTCAGGACGAGCGCGTTATTCTGCACGTTTCAAAGGGCTACGACAACCAGCCTGCCGCAACGGTAGCGCCTGCCGAGCCGCTCTCGACCGAGCCGACAAAGGCTGACGGCGAAAAAGAGGACAAAAAGAAAACCGGCGGAAATTACATTCTCGACGGTTCGGATAAACGCATAATCGCGCGAAGCGAGGTCACGGGACTTGACAACAACGAAATGACGCTCGCGCTAAATGAAATTTTCGCAAGGCACGGCAGAAAATTCAACACGCCGAGTATACAGGCGTATTTTGACAAGCAAAGCTGGTACAAGGGCACAATCTCCGCGGCTGATTTTGACGAGGACGTGCTCAGCGCGGTAGAACGCACCAACGTAAACACAATCCTCTCGGTTATGGAGGAGAAGGGATACAGGTAGAGTTAAGAGTTGAGAGTTTAATTATTTAGCGGAAACGTTTGATTGTTGTTTAAAGCCTCCCCCGTCACTTGTTACGGGGGAGGTGGCATTTT
>CACYQK010000003.1:0-26334 GCA_902776495.1 uncultured Ruminococcus sp.
GCTCCGTTCACTCCGTGAACTCCCCGGCTCCGTCCTCGCCGGTCGTTATTTTGAGGCTCCGAGCCTCGGCGCACTATTTTTACCTTTCCCATAGGGGATCGACAACGAACAAAAACACCTCAATGACCAAAACGGTTCATTGAGGTGTTTACTTATTCGCTTTGCTTAAACACTTTGATTTTTATACCTTTTATTAAAAATAACTTAAATATAATTATTCTGTTGACATTTTGTTAGATATATTGTAGAATTTATTAAATAGAATCACATTTATGATGATAGTTAGCAAAATAATACAGCAAGCTGTCATATCGGATTGAATAAAGCTTTCCCTAAAAGGGTCGGACAATGGTGAAATAATATGTCTATAAAAAAACTGATATTGGTTATATTGCTTGCCACGTTAGTTTTGTGCCTGTCGGCGTGC
The DNA here is from genome assembly GCA_902776495.1 of uncultured Ruminococcus sp. Lineage (GTDB taxonomy): Bacteria > Bacillota > Clostridia > Oscillospirales > Acutalibacteraceae > Ruminococcoides. Next base: position 428 of record CACYQK010000003.1, read on the forward strand.
GGCTGCGGTAACAGCAAAGATACAAGCGCGTCATCTTCGCAAAGCGGCACAGAGCAGTCTGCCTCAAACGAACAGACAACCTCCCCCACCGCAGGAGATTCCGCTCAAAGCAGCGGCGAAGGCTCACAAGCAAGCAGTGCGGTATCAGACCCTCAGGGAGCGAGCGGCAATAAAAGCAGCAGCGGCTCAGGCAGCGCCCAAGCAAGCAACTCAAGCGGCGCCCAAGCAAGTGACAAGGCTTCATCGACGCAAAACGGAAACAACGGCTCAGCAGCTCAGAACGGCGCCGATAAATCAGGCTCGCAGTCAAACGGAAATCCGGGAGCAAATAACCAAACGAACCAAAACAATAACAGTAAAAATTCAAACTCGGACGCAGCTCAGCCGACTACGGCAGCGTCCCCAAAACCTCAAGAAAGAGATAATGCCGAGGTGGATTATAATGACCTTTAAACTGTGCAAAATAAAGCTGATGCTGTTTTGCGCGGCTGTTTTGATAATTATCGGCAGTGTGACCGCCGTTGCGGAAACTGTCCCCGAAAATGCCGAAAGCGGTGGAACCGGGATCATTCTCGGAGACGCTAACAGTGACGGCATTGTCACGATAAGCGATGTCACATGTATACAAATGGCGGTTGCGGGTATTCCTCTCAACTGTGATTTTTCGTTGGATGCCGCGGACGTTACAGGGGACGAAGAAATCAACATAACGGATGCGAGTTATATCCAGATGCGGGTGGCGTATTTTGACACGCCTTACCCGATCGGCAAAAGGATAGAAGCGCCGACCGAACCCACCACCGAACTGCCTACAGAGGAACAGACAGAACAGACAACCGAACCCACTACCCAAGCGCCGACGCAGCGGCCGATAGACGAAGAAGGTTGGGGACGCGATATTTTCAGACCATGATGTAAGGCCACTATTTTTATGAAGAACGTCATATAAAGTACGAATATGAGCGCGCGAACTTAATAATTACAGAATTTGATATAGAAGATAAGATAACTACCTCGGGAGAATCTCAGACGCACGTTACTAAATATGAGCGAGAAAACGCTTACAATCCGTACAGCTACTTCGACGATGCGCCGGGCAGTTGGAGCTAACATTTGCAAAAAGGACGGACAAAAGTGCGCCGTCCTTATTTTGTTTTGGCGGTGTTTAGTATAACAAACGCCGCTGTTTATTTTTGGGAGGAAAAAATGGGAAAAAAGCAAAAACTCAGGCTGTTCATTGTAAGACTGACAGGCATATTATCAGCCGCTTATTCAGCGTATTATATTTTTGTGATCGTCAGAGACATCAGGCGTTCGTCCCTGCAGGGGCTGATCATCGACGCGCTTGTATCTCTGCTTTTCGCTTTGCTTGCCGGTTTTGCGTTCACGTCCGAGGTGAATAATCTAAAATTCATCAAGGTTCGCAGAATAACGTTCATCATCACGTTGCTCGTGATAGTTTTGCTCAAGCTGCGATTGACAGGCAGAGTTTTCGCGTTCCTTGATTTTACCAATGAATATGCCCTGTTGGTTGCCTTGTACGGCGCGGCTTTTTTTATGACGCTGATAGCGCTGGTGGTTTTGCTCGTGTATTATACCTTCATACGCAGTAATATGCCGCTCTACCCAAAGGTGTCGGTCATTATGCCGCTGTCTGCTATGATATTGTTCCTGTTAAGCTTTGTCGCGGAGATATTGCTTTTGGTGATCTACCATTTGGGCTTGGAAGCGAATATGATCCGAACAGTGGTCAGTCGTCCGCTGTTTTATCTTTGCTTTATCGGCTTGTCCGCATACTTCCTTTATCCTCCGCGAATAGAAGAGACCTCGGGATATAAACCGCCCGATGACTCTGAGTTCGTCAAGCCTGCCGATGACAAGGAATATGTACCGCCCGAGGGAAGCGAGCGCGTTATGCCCGACGCCGATGATTTCATCAGGTTTGACGAGCCAAAAAAACACCGTCCCAAGGGCAAAAAGCACGTCATTATAGATGACTCCGATTTTGTCGCTTTTGACGAATCGCAATATAAACCGCCGAAAGGCACTAAGCATGTCAATGTTGACGACAGTGATTTTATCCGGCCCGACAACACGGAATATGTCCCGCCAAAGGGGTCCGAAACAGCCAAGCCAAAGGACACGGATTTATCTACACCCGATGACGGGTCATATCTGTAATCGGCTTAACAAATAATGGTAAAACGGCGCTTTCGCTATTATCCCGATTACTATGTTGTTACCAATTACGAGGAACTAAAAGAGGGCGTAAACCAAAACCAGATGTTCAAGATCACCTACGAGCTTACTCCGGCTCAGATTCGCTCCGTCAACGGAGGATATACCGATGAAAACGGATATTACCGCTATGTGGGTGACGATACAGTAAATACCAATGATGATCAAAAGTATTATCAGGCAAATATCCCCGTAAAGATCATGGTCGATCGTAATGTTGACGGAGATTATGCGGATGAGAACGAAACGGATTACACAAAGAGCCTCGACGCAAGAGCATATATCCGTTACTATGACGCAAACGGCAAACTCCGTGTATTTTACAATAATTACAGCGGCAATAGAAACTACGGCGGATGTATGTGCAGCTTTATCCAGGTAAGCTCTATGGCGCTTAAATCTTCAGCAGCAAACTAAAAATCATCATTAACTTAAAGCGTGCGCATATTCTGCGCACGCTTTTTGTATTGCTGTACGATAAATAATGCTATTTCCAAACAGTATTTTTTCACAGTGCTGCTGAAAACAGCCGGCATCCCCTCCCCTACACTTTTAGATTTGAAATATTCACCCCGCAGATCTCGACCTTTGAATACTGCAAAAACCCGCCCCTGACAAATAATTACCATTTGATAATTATTGCCAAAGGGCGGGTTTTTATATAATTATTGCCAAAGGGCGGGTTTTATTCTTCTCTTCTCTTTTTGTTTTTAGCGTTTTCAGCACATCGCCGGCATTACTTTATTCTAACCGCACCGGATATGCCTGCCAAAACTTATATGATCATTGTATATCGGTGATCCATTATTTCGTTTTTTGTTGCGTTAAATAGAATCGAAATTCTTCATCGCATCAATTCCGGTTTGACCGGTTCTTACCTTTACTACTTCCTCGACATCATAGACGAAGATCTTGCCGTCACCGATGTGACCGGTGTAGAGCACAGTCTTTGCCGTGTCGATGACCTTGCCGACAGGCACGGTGCAAACGACGATATTGACCTGTACCTTAGGCAGCAGGCTCGCCTCGATCTGAACGCCGCGGTAGTATTCGGGCTTACCCTTCTGGGTTCCGCAGCCAAGTACGTGAGTTACTGTCATACCGGTGATACCGATTTCCATCATAGCGTTCTTGAGAGCCTCAAGACGGGCTTCCTTGCAGACGATCTCGACCTTGCTGATCTTTGGCTGTCCGTCGTCAAAAACAGGGACTCTCTTGACCGGTACCGCGTCGGCAACGGGGGTATCTCCGCTGACGAGCACGGGAGGTGTATCGCCTTCCTCAACATACTCGGGAACCATACTGAAGCCTGCGTAAGCGGATGGCATATTGTGCTCGGTAGCATCGAGTCCGAGCATTTCCTCCTCGCGGCTGACGCGCAGACCGAAGATAGCTTTGATGACCAAGAAAACTACAGTCATAGTCGCGGCAGTCCAGAGGGCAACAGAACCAAATCCAAGCAACTGCAAGCCCATAAGCTCAAAGCCTCCGCCGTAGAACAGGCCGACAAGCTTTTGACCCGAAGCGTTCGCAATCGCGTAACCGGGCGCTGTGTCGGTAGCGAAAAGTCCGACCGCGAGAGTTCCCCAGATACCGTTCATCATATGAACAGCTACTGCGCCGACGGGATCGTCGATGTGAAGCACATAGTCGAGGAACCATACGCCAAAGCATACAAGCAAGCCCGCTACAGCTCCGATGATGATAGCTCCGAAAGCGTCGGTAACGTCACAGCCCGCCGTGATTGCAACCAAACCCGCCAAAGATGCGTTAAGACACATACTGACGTCGGGATGACCGTACTTGATCCACGTAAAGATCATACATACGACCGTGGCGATAGCGGGAGCAACAGTGGTCGTCAAAAAGATAGATCCAAGCTGTTCAACAGATGTCGCAGCCGCGCCGTTAAAGCCGTACCAGCCGAGCCAGAGGATGAATACGCCAAGTGCACCCAATGCAATGTTATGACCGGGGAATGCTCCGACCTTGACGGTTCCGTCCTTTTCCTTTTTAAATTTGCCGATACGCGCGCCGAGGATCTTTGCACCGATAAGCGCCGAGATACCGCCGACCATATGGATAGCGCAGGAGCCGGCAAAATCGTGGAAGCCGAGCTGGCTCAGCCAGCCGCCGCCCCAGATCCAGTGCGCCTCGATCGGATAGATTACCGCCGAGATGATGCCGGAATATACACAGTAGGATAAAAACTTTGTTCTCTCTGCCATTGCGCCCGAGACGATGGTCGCGGTCGTCGCGCAGAAAACAAGGTTGAATACGAAGGATGAAAAGTTGAAATTTGCGTAGGATGAGAACAGATCAAAGCCGGGTTTGCCGATAAGTCCGATCAAGTCCTCACCCATCAGCAAGCCGAAACCGATCAAAATAAAGGTCACGGTTCCTATGCAGAAATCCATCAGGTTTTTCATAATGATGTTGCCGGTGTTCTTGGCGCGGGTAAAGCCCGCCTCGACCATCGCGAAGCCCGCCTGCATCCAAAATACAAGCGCAGCGCCGATCAAAAACCACACGGCAAAAAGCTGTTCGTTAGTCAACTGTGTGACAAGTTCTTTTAAAGATTCATTCATATTGATTACTCCATTTCATATGACACAACGGCGAGTGATTCAAAAGAATCAACACGCCGTTGTGCCTGTCTTATGTTAGCCTATCGGAAGATAGCAAATTGATTAAAAACTGAAAACTAATAATTTAAGATTTAAGAATATCGGATCGCTTAAATCCGAATAATATTTGTTTTCAGTGCTACTCGACTTATACACTGAACAATAAATCGGTATAGCTCGGGTATGGCCAGAACTTTCTTGATGTCTGAGCTTCCATTTTGTCGCCCGACTCACGCAGCTCGTTCATTTTCGGGATAACGAATTGCTGATAGTAATGAGCTTCCTCATTCGGGTCGGTCAATACAGATGCTTCAGCGACCTGTTCTGTTAATTCATCCGTCAGACGGATAAAGTTTTCAAGCTCTTCGGATAAGGTGATGATAAGCCTTTCCTCCGATTTTACGGGAACGGATTCGGACACCTGCTTTTTGGCAACTACCGTGTCAGCAAGCTCGTGGATGAACGATGATACCGCGGGAATAATATCGCAGCGCGCCATCTGCTGCATTGTCAGACCCTCGATGTTGATCTGCTTTGAGTACATTTCGAGCTCGATCTCGCAGCGTGCGCGGAGCTCGCTCTCCGAATAAATATTGTTCTTGGTAAATAACTTGACGTTCTTTTCGTCAAGGAAATGATCGAACGCTTCGGGCAGAGTCTTCAAATTCATCAGACCTCTGCGCTCGGCTTCCTCTACCCACTCGTCCGAGTAGTTGTCGCCGTCAAAAATAATTCTTTGATGCGCGGTCAGCGTATCCTTTACCAGCGCTCTTACAGCTGCTTCAATGTCGGATGCGTCCTTTAATACCTCGTAGAACTGTGACAGCTCCTCGGCAACCATAGTGTTGAGCATATAGTTCGGGCAACCGATATTGAGCGATGAACCGAGCGCACGGAACTCGAATTTATTGCCCGTGAAAGCAAACGGAGACGTGCGGTTTCTGTCTGAGTTATCGACCTTAAAATCAGCAAGCACATCAACACCGGTTTGCATACGCGCGGTTTTGTCGCTGTGATAATCCTCTCCGTTGATGATCGAATGTACCAGCGCGTCAAGATTGTCGCCGAGATACATAGAGATGATCGCGGGAGGCGCTTCGTTAGCGCCGAGCCTGTGGTCGTTGCCCGAGGAAGCTACGGTGATCCTTAACAGATCCTGATACTCGTCAACAGCCTTGACTACCGCCGCAAGGAACAGCAGGAACTGGGTGTTGTTTTCGGGTCGCTTGCCGGGGTTGAGAAGGTTTTCTCCCGTGTTAGTCGAAATCGACCAGTTATTATGCTTTCCCGAGCCGTTTACTCCCTTGAAGGGCTTTTCGTGCAGGAGGCAAACAAGACCGTGCTTCTTTGCGACCTTCTTCATAATCTCCATTGTCAGCTCGTTATGATCGGTCGCGATATTTGAGGTGGAGAAGATCGGCGCAAGCTCGTGCTGTGACGGCGCAACCTCGTTGTGCTTTGTCTTTGCCAAAATACCGAGCTTCCAAAGCTCCTCGTCGAGATCGCGCATATATGCCGAAACCCTTGTTTTGATAGAACCAAAGTAGTGATCCTCGAGCTCCTGCCCCTTGGGCGCCATAGCTCCGAACAGTGTTCTGCCTGTCAGCTTCAGGTCAACACGCTTATTGTATAAATCTCTGTCGATCAAAAAGTATTCCTGCTCGGGTCCGACAGTTGTTGATACGCGAGTGACATCGGTTTTGCCAAGCAAATGCAAAACCTTTACCGCCTCTGCGCTGAGTCTTTCCATAGAACGCAGGAGAGGTGTTTTTTTATCGAGCACCTCGCCTGTATACGAACAGAACGCGGTGGGGATATACAATGAACCGTCGCGGACAAATGCGGGTGATGTGGGATCCCACGTGGTGTAACCCCTTGCCTCAAAGGTCGCGCGGATACCGCCGGACGGGAATGACGATGCGTCGGGTTCGCCCTTGATAAGCTCCTTGCCTGAGAATTCCATAATAATACCGTCGCCGGCAGGCTGGATAAAGCTGTCGTGTTTCTCGGCGGTCACTCCTGTCATTGGCTGGAACCAGTGGGTAAAGTGAGTTGCACCGAGCTCTACCGCCCAATCCTTCATAGCGGCGGCAACAACATTAGCTACATTCTCATCAAGCGGTTCGCCGTTTTCCACGGTCTTTTTAAGGGTCTTGTAGGTAGCCTTCGGCAAGCGCTCTCGCATTACCTTGTCGTTGAACACCATACTTCCGAACAATTCGGGAACCTTCGTCATAATTATCTCTCCTATCTTTATGTTGATAAAAGCAAAAGGCACCGACGGCTTTTTAGTCGTCAGCGCCTTTGCTATCATTGCCGCTATTATATAACATCGTTAAAAGTTTGTCAAGAGTTTTTGCAAGATTTTTTTTAGTTCTTGCAGATTTAACAATAATATCTATTAATCAAATAAAGTATTTTATTTAATTATGAATATTTACTGAATAAAAAATGCAGAATCACTATTGACAAGTTTAAATATGCGTAATATAATAATTGATGTAATGAATTTTGCAGGACAAAAATAAATTTCCTGCAATACGGAAGGATTGATTTCTATGCCATTCGCTGAAAACGGACGCGCAGACGAAGAACAAATGTTAAAAAATTCACTCTATTCGCCGAGCTTTGAGCATGACAACTGCGGTATCGGAGCGGTAGTAAATATCAAGGGAAACCGCTCACACTCGACTGTCGAGGACGCGCTTACTATAGTAGAAACACTGGAGCACCGCGCGGGCAAGGACGCCGAGGGAAAAACCGGCGACGGAGTAGGCATCCTATTGCAGATCTCGCATAAATTCTTTTACAAAGTTGCAAAATCGCTCGATATCAAGTTGCGTTCAGAACGCGATTACGCGGTCGGAATGTTCTTTTTCCCGCAAAATGAGCTCAGACGGAATCAGGCAAAGAAGATGTTTGAGATCATCGCCGAAAAAGAAGGCTTGACCGTGCTCGGCTGGAGAGACGTTCCGTCCGATCCGGCTGTTATAGGTGCGAAGGCTTTGGAGTGTATGCCGAGCATTCAGCAGTGCTTTATCGACCGTCCTCAGGACGTCAACCGCGGTATAGATTTTGACCGCAAGCTGTTTGTCGCAAGACGTTTTTTTGAGCAGAGCAATGAGGATACGTATGTTGTATCGCTGTCAAGCCGCACGATCGTATATAAGGGAATGTTCCTTGTCGGCGATCTCAGAAATTTTTACCTTGATTTGCAGGATAAAGATTACGAATCCGCGATAGCTTTGGTCCACTCGCGTTTTTCAACCAATACCTTCCCGAGCTGGCAGAAGGCTCATCCCAACAGGATGATCGTCCATAACGGAGAGATCAACACCATCCGCGGCAATGCAGATAAAATGCTCGCGCGCGAGGAAACTATGCAGAGCGAGCAGCTGATGGGCGATTTTGACAAGGTTCTGCCCGTTATCAATCCGGACGGTTCTGACTCTGCAAGGCTCGACAATACGCTTGAGTTCCTCGTAATGAGCGGAATGGAGCTGCCTTTGGCTGTTATGATAACTATCCCCGAGCCGTGGGACAACAACCACGCCATGCCGCAAAAAGAGAGGGATTTTTATCAGTACTATGCCACAATGATGGAGCCGTGGGACGGTCCCGCTTCTATCCTTTTCTCGGACGGCGACGTGATGGGCGCTGTGCTCGACCGCAACGGGCTCAGACCTTCAAGGTATTACATCACAGACGACGACAATCTTATCCTGTCCTCAGAGGTCGGAGCGCTGCCTGTTCCCGCGGAGAAAATCGTCAAAAAGGAAAGGCTTCACCCCGGCAAAATGCTGCTTGTCGACACTGTTCAGGGACGTTTGATCGACGACGAGGAAATCAAAATGCAGTACGCATCGCGTCAGCCCTACGGCGAGTGGCTCGACTATAATCTGACAAGATTAAAATATCTTAAAGTGCCCAACGCAAAGGTCGAGGAGCATGCGCGTCCCGAAAAACGCAAGCTGCAAAAAGCTTTCGGCTACACCTACGAGGACGTGATGACGACCATCCTTCCCATGGCGCAAAACGGCTCTGAGCCTATCGCGGCAATGGGCAGCGACAAGCCCTTGGCTGTACTTTCAAAACAGCCTCAGCCGCTGTTTGACTACTTCAAGCAGAGCTTTGCGCAGGTCACGAACCCTCCGATCGACGCTATCCGCGAGGAGATCGTCACCTCGACTACTATATATATAGGAAAAGACGGAAACATCTTGGAGGAACAGCCCGACAACTGCAAGGTCATCAAGGTGCGCAACCCGATTTTGACATCAACAGGGCTTTTGAAGCTGAAGAAGATGAACCTTTCGGGCTTCAAGGTTGCCGTCATCCCAACGCTTTACTATAAAAACACAAAGCTCAGCAAGGCGATCCGCCGTCTGTTTGTAGAAGCAGACAAGGCGTGCGCCGACGGCGCGAATATCCTGATTCTGTCCGACAGAGGAGTTGACGAGAACCGCTTGGCTATCCCGTCACTGCTCGCTGTTTCGGCGCTTCATCAGCACTTGGTAGCGACCAAAAAGCGCACGGCGCTGTCTATCATTTTAGAGAGCGGAGAACCGCGGGAGGTACACCACTTTGCGACACTTCTCGCCTACGGCGCGAGCGCGGTCAATCCGTATCTGGTGCACGAGACCATCCACGAGCTTATCCACGACAATCTGCTCGATAAGGACTACTACGCAGCAGTAAACGACTACAACGACGCAGTACTGCACGGTATCGTCAAGATCGCTTCTAAGATGGGTATTTCTACGATTCAGTCGTATCAGGGCTCAAAAAACTTTGAAGCTATAGGACTGGGCAAGGATTTGATCGACGAGTACTTCACCGGCACTGTAAGCCGTATCGGCGGCATCACCTTAGAGGATGTCGAGCATAACAACGACCGCCTGCACACCGCTGCTTTTGACCCGCTCGGATTAACAGTGAGCAACGAGATACCCTCGCGCGGAGGTCATAAGATCAGAAGCGGCAAGGAGGAACACCTCTACAACCCGCAGACGATCCACGCGTTACAGAACGCGACAAAAAACAACGATTACGAGCTGTTCAAAAAATACAGCCATATGCTGACAGAGGAGATGGATCCCGTCAGCCTGCGCGGACTGCTCGACTTTAATTACGCGGAAACTCCCGTTCCGCTCGACGAGGTCGAGAGCGTTGACAACATCGTAAAGCGCTTCAAGTCCGGCGCTATGAGCTACGGCTCTATCTCTCAGGAGGCGCACGAATCGCTGGCAATCGCTATGAACAAGCTCGGCGGCAAGTCGAACTCCGGCGAGGGCGGCGAGAGCCCCGAGCGTATCGCAACAAAAGGAAAAGAAACTAACCGCTGCTCGGCGATCAAGCAGGTCGCTTCGGGACGCTTCGGCGTTACCTCGGCATATCTTAACTCAGCCGACGAGCTGCAAATAAAAATGGCGCAGGGCGCAAAGCCCGGCGAGGGCGGTCATCTGCCCGGCAACAAGGTCTATCCTTGGATAGCAAAAACCAGACATTCAACCCCCGGCGTATCGCTGATCTCACCTCCTCCCCACCACGATATATATTCTATCGAGGACTTGGCGCAGCTGATCTACGACCTCAAAAACGCCAACAAAAAGGCGCGTATCTCGGTCAAGCTCGTATCCGAGGCGGGAGTCGGTACAGTAGCCGCAGGCGTTGCAAAGGCAGGCGCAGAGGTAATTTTGATCTCGGGCTATGACGGCGGCACAGGCGCTGCTCCGAGGAGCTCGATCTACAACGCAGGTCTGCCGTGGGAGCTCGGACTCGCCGAGGCTCACCAGACATTGATTCTCAACGGCTTGCGCGACAAGGTAGTTATCGAGACCGACGGCAAGCTTATGACGGGTCGTGACGTTGCGATCGCGGCGATCTTGGGCGCTGAGGAGTTCGGATTTGCGACCGCTCCGCTGGTAACTCTGGGCTGCGCTATGATGCGTGTCTGCAACCTTGACAGCTGTCCGTTCGGTGTTGCCACCCAGAATCCCGAGCTCAGAAAACGCTTTAAGGGCAAGCCCGAATATGTGATGAACTTTATGCTTTTCATCGCTCAGGAATTGAGAGAATATATGGCAAAGCTCGGCGTGCGCACGGTCGATGAACTGGTCGGCAGGACTGATTTGCTTAAAAGAAACGACAGAGAAAGCAAAATAGATCTGTCGCAATTGTTAAACACCGATTTTGCAAATGAAAAAATTTCATATACAGATAAAAACAAGTACGATTTCAAGCTCGGCGATACCCTCGACGAGAAGGTCATCGGAAAGAGAATGAAAAAAGCCTTTGATTCGTGCGAACCAAAGACGATCAAGATCGACGTCAAGAATACCGACCGTTCGCTTGGTACGGCGTTCGGCTCTGAGATCACCAAAAAGTACGGCGATTCGCTTGAGAATGATACCTACAGGGTCGTCTGCAACGGCTCGGGAGGTCAAAGCTTCGGCGCGTTCATCCCCAAAGGCCTGACGCTTGAATTAAAGGGCGACAGCAACGATTACTTCGGCAAGGGACTTTCGGGCGGCAAGCTGATCGTTTATCCACCCGAGGGCAGCAAATTTAAGGCTGAGGAAAACATCATCATCGGCAATGTTGCTCTCTACGGCGCGACATCCGGCGAAGCGTTCATCAACGGTGTCGCGGGCGAACGCTTCTGTGTTCGTAACTCGGGAGCTGCCGCGGTTGTTGAAGGCGTCGGCGAGCACGGCTGTGAGTATATGACAGGCGGTACCGCTGTTATCTTGGGAAGAACGGGCAAAAACTTTGCCGCAGGAATGTCCGGCGGCGTAGCGTATGTTCTTGACGAGCACCATCATCTTTACAAGAAGCTCAACAAGGAGCTTGTCGAGTGCTCGGAGCTGAATGATCAGCGCGACATTGTAAAGTTACAGGCACTGATCTCAAAGCACGTTGCGGCTACAGGCAGCGCCAAAGGCGAAGAAATACTAAAGAATTTCAACAGATATTTACCCTTGTTCAAAAAAGTTATCCCGCGCGATTACAAAAACGTCACGGAAGCTATCGAGCAGAACGAGCGCAGCGGTATGGACGCGGAAAAATCGAGGATAGAAGCATTCTATCAACTTATACACGCAAAGGAGGCTGAGAGCTGATGAACAATCCGTTTGTATTTATGGAATACGCGCGGCAGGACGCGCCTGCCGACAACGTGTATGAGCGTATCAAAAATTTCAACGAGTTCCACACTCCGCTCTCCGAGCGTGAACAGAAAAAACAGGGTGAGCGCTGTATGCACTGCGGCGTACCGTTTTGCCAGTCTGGACTCAAAATAAACGGAATGATCTCGGGCTGTCCGCTCAACAATTTAATTCCCGAGTGGAATTATCTTGTGAGCTTGGGGGCTTGGAAAAGAGCTTATCAAAGGCTTAATATCACCAATCCGTTCCCCGAGTTTACATCCCGCGTTTGTCCGGCATTGTGCGAAAAAGCCTGCACCTGCGGAGCTAACGGCGACGCTGTCACAGTAAGAGCCAACGAATACAGCATAATCGAAAAGGCATATGCAGAGGGCTGGGCAAAGCCCGAGCCGCCTAAGGTACGCACGGGCAAGCGCGTTGCAGTCATTGGATCGGGACCCTCGGGACTGGCTGCCGCTGATCTGCTCAACCGCAGAGGTCACAGCGTAACTGTTTACGAAAGGTCAGACCGTATCGGCGGATTGCTGATGTACGGCATCCCGAATATGAAGCTCGAAAAGCAGATAATTGAGCGCAAGCTTGATATTATGAGCGAGGAAGGCGTTGTCTTTGTTCCGAATACGAATGTCGGCAAAGATATTTCTGCAAAAGAATTATTATCGCAGTTCGACAGCGTTATTCTCGCCTGCGGAGCTTCAAATCCGCGCGATATAAATGTAAGCGGCCGCGAGGCTAAGGGCATATATTTTGCCGTTGATTTTCTGAAATCGACAACAAAGGCTCTGCTCGATAACGGCTTGCAGGACGGCACATACATCTCCGCCAAGGACAAGGATGTTATCGTTATCGGCGGCGGCGACACAGGCAACGACTGCGTCGGCACCTGCGTCCGACACGGCGCAAAGAGCATCACACAGCTTGAGATGATGCCTAAGCTCCCCGATGAGAGGCGTGATGATAACCCGTGGCCGGAGTGGCCGAGGATAAGCAAGACCGACTACGGTCAGGAAGAAGCGGCGGCTGTTTTCGGCAGCGACCCGAGAGTATATCAAACGACCGTAAAGGAGTTTTTGACCGATAAAAACGGCGACCTTCGCGGCGCTGTTCTTGTTAAGCTCGAACGCGGAAAGGACGGCAGGATGACTCCCGTTGAAGGCAGCGAATCTGAGGTCAAGGCTCAGCTCGTTTTGATTGCAGCTGGCTTCCTTGGCAGCGAGAGCTACGTTACAAATGCCTTCGGCGTAAATACCGACAACCGTTCAAACGTCAAAACAGAGCAAAACTCTCACCGCACGAATGTCGAGAACGTCTATACCGCAGGCGATATGCACAGCGGTCAGTCGCTCGTAGTCCGCGCGATACGCGAGGGCGTCGACTGCGCAAGAGAAGTTGACACAGATCTTATGGGCTACAGTAACCTTTGATTAGTTGAAAACTGAAAACGGCAGATGTACCTATGTGGTGCATCTGCCGTTTTCCTTATTAGTATTCCTGCTGAATATTTGTCCTGCCTGACGAAAAATATTCCGCGCAATCCGCACACCTGAATTATGCGGTATTGCCTTAATTATATGTGATAATTATTGCCAGAGGCGGTCGTTTATTTTTTCATACAGCTGTTTATCCACTCAATAAGGTTAGTTGTGCTGTCGCCGTTATCTCGCTCGGCGAGGTCGTGGTTGCGTCCCCAGATGGTTTCAAAATCAACGCTCTCAACGCCGTCGTAAGATTCAAGCGCGAGGTCGATGTTTATCTCGGTAGTTACCGAGTTGGTGTCCTGCTCGATTCCCGAACGGATGCGCCAGTGTTTGGCGACGTTTGCAGTGCCATAGCCCTCGCGGCTCTCCATCAGGAAGTAGAGCGGCGAATACATATTCACCCTCTGCTCAACAGTATAGCCGAGCGCGTCTTTCTTTGCGAGGTCGGTTTTGTAATCGGCGGAGTAAGGGCTGTTGAGCTCGGTCAGAACGTCGGCGAGTATCTTGTCAAAGTGTGCGCGCTTGCCGTCGCCGTAACCGAACAGGTTGTTCTGTCCGTCGGGCTGGTCAAAGCCGGTTATCAAATTCTTAGCATGCTTGCACTCCTTTGCAAAATCGGCGATACTTGTGATCGTCGCCGTGTTCGTTGCTTTGTCGTAATTAATCCACTTTTTGTCGCTGTTCATACTGTCGACATATTCCTGCGCCGCCTTGGGGTCGGACATATCGGCGAGGAAATTGTTAAGCGAGCGTTCGATCTCGCTCTTGACATATTCATAGTAGCTGCCGGCCTGATAGATTCCCTCTTTGGACTCCGTAAGCGTCAGCTCCTTGCCGTCTTTATCGGTAAAGCCCGCGCTGTTTACGTATTTGGCAAAGGCTTGGGCGAGCTTGTCGGACAAAGCGTTTTCTTCTTTGCTCCTGCCCGTGCGGGTACAGCCCATCATCCACTCATACTCAGCGTTGCCGGTGTCTACGCTTGTGACGGGGCACCATGACGCCGAGCCGAAAACAGAGTCCGAAACGCCCTTTACCGCGCCGATCTTTTCAAGGTACGGGTCGTACATTTTGCTGTCGCCCGAAGCTCCGAGCAAAACCGACTGCGCTCCGCCGCCGCTCATACCGAAGGTGAATATTTTTTCGGCATCGCCGGCGTTTACGTCATCGCAGTATCTGAGGTAGCGCACAGCCGCCTTTAGGTCGGTAACGCCCGAGGGCGCGCCCTCGTCTATTCCGCGGCAGCCGGGGTAAACATATATCATTCCATCGCCTGTGAACTCCCCTACGCGGTTCATACCCATTTTCATATCGACCGTATCATCGGTCACCGCCTCGGCGGCGTAATATCCGGTCGTATCAACATACATCGCTATCGGCGCGTCGGACGCGGTGTAGCCGTTGACCTTCGCGCTGTTGTTTAGCTTGCAGGTGTATGTTCCGTCGGCGTTCTTTGTCGCGTCCATATAGGCGGCGGGAACAAAGTACGCGAGTTTTTCGTATTTTTCATCGGCGGGAGTCTCGCAGTAAGGGATTCCGATTTGATAGTACAGCTTGTTCTCCTCGCTGTAACGCCACTTGGTCATATCCGTCTTTGGCAAATCAGTAACGGGCTCAGGCGCAGTTGTTTCCTCTGTATTACTGCTGCCGGTATCGCCGCAGGCGGCAAACAGGACAGCGATCATTATGATAGCTAAAGCGAATGATAATACTCTTTTCATATTTTTACCTCCTGGCTCAAAACTCTTCTCTGCGAGTCAAAAATGTATACAGGAAATCCTTGAAGATCAGCGCCCACGCGCTTTCGTGATGCGGCTGATCAAAAAGGATGACTTCATTCAAAAGCTCTGAAGGATAAAACTCCGTGATCGCGTCATATACCGCTTGCGTGCTCTCGCATATCTCCTTTTCCATCTTGTCGGCCGCTCCGCTGTATACGAACAGATACGGCATTGAGCTGCCTAGCTTTGAAGTCGTCCAGTTGACGATTTCATCAACGTAGTATATCGGGAACGTGGGAGAAAAAACGCCGGACATACAGAACATATCGGGATGACTGAGAGCGGTATAATACGCCTGCAAGCCTCCCGAGGAGCTGCCGCAGAAAGCCGCGGCGTTCCTGCCCTTTTTAACGGGAAAACGGTTCTCGACCTCTGGTATAACGGTATTAATCACAAAATCATCGAACAGCTCACCTTCGGCTTTGATCTGTTTTCTGATACTTTCCGGCATTTCATCGGGAAACTGAAACGCGCCAATGCTTTTCGGCGTAAGCTCCTTTGCTCTTTGAAGTGGGCTTTCATCGTTATGGATACCGACGATGATTGCTTTGCCGACTTCCCCGATCGTTTCGCGGGTGTACCAGCAACCATACTGCCCTTGGTTGTTATCATCAAACAGATTTTGTCCGTCCGTCATATATATAACGGGCAGCCTTTCGGCTTCTTCGTGCTCGGGGATATAAACGCGCACCTTCCTGTTCCGTCCCGTATAGTATGGCAGACTGAGCTCAAAAAGTTCTTCCTTGATCATCTTGATTTCTCCTTTTTATGTTAATACTATTTGCCATCCGAAGCCAAAATCGCTTTTATCGGGTAGTTGTCAAATGTAAATGTATTTTCTTTGATCTCTATTTTGGGGAGAGCGCTATCGGAGGCGAAAGTCTCTGTGCACTGCTGATACGCCCTTTTTAGCAGGCTGTCCTTTGCTTCTGTCATATCGCTCCACTTGCCGTCCTTATACAAAAAGCTCTCGCCCTCATTGACGATACCTTTCACTGTCATTTTATCATAAAACTCTGTGCTGTACGGGAACACCTCGGCGTATTTTTCGCCGCGCTTCATCGTGAGGACGACAGAGTATTTATCTCCCTCTTTTAAGTCGTATTCCTTTTTAAGATCAATGATATGTGAGCCGGCGTATTTATGAGAATGAGCGCCCTTTTCCAAAAGCGTACCCGATGAGGGGTCGTTTTTTTCTACGTCTTTATAGATCTCGTAGCTCACTTCCGCGTCGGGATAGCTTGTTCTGTATTCGATCTGATACAGTTTTTCGTCCTCTTCGGCTTCAAAGATGTTCGCCGTTTTGGTTTCTTCATCATATTCCGTTGTGCCGTACCACTGTGTCATCATAAGATCGTACTGGTCGTAATTCCGCTCGGTATGCTTCGCGGTTTTATTACTGTCAAAAACATAGCTCATCGGGGAGCAAATGCTGTGGTCGTAATAGGACAGATGAATAAATCCGTCCTCCTCGCTGTCACCTATCCCCCAGCTGTTTTTGATGATAAGCGCGCCGTTACCGGGCGGCAGGCTGCCCCTTGTGATCTTACCGTTTTCGTCCCTTTCGACAAAGTTCTCCTTTGGATAATCGTCATCGTAACCAACAACGGTAACAGCGTGGTCGGCGTTGTCATCGCCGTCATAATAGCCTGCGAGGTTAGCGTGAATAAAGCCCGAATTTGAGACATTCATCGCAAGCGACACGCCGTGGCCCTGATACAACTCCGCCTTGATCGCGTTTATACCGTCCTCGTTGAATTTATACTTGCCGTTCTCATCAGTTGAAGAAGGAGACGGAAGTATGTTGCTGCTCCTGAACAGCGCCGATACGGGCGCGTTGCGGTACTCGGCATTGAGAGGCAGCTCCCAGCCGACCGATGAATCGCCATTATATGCGTACGGCTTCTCGTCCTTTACGCTCACGCTCTCATCGACCGGGCCGAAGCCCGAGCCGAACAGATTAGCCGTATGAACATATGGTCCGCCTATATCATAAGCGGTCGTCTCGTCCGACTTATCAGCCTCCGAGAGGTCAAAGCCCTCGTCGACCTGAGAAGCGCGAACCTTGCCCTTTGCAACGTCGTCCTTGGTCATTCCGTGGAACATATACCACACGATGTACTTCTCCGAAAAATCGACCTGCTCGTTTTTTTCGCTCGCGGGAACGCCCATATCATTGGCGTAAAGATAAGCGATCTCGGCAGAGCCCGCCAGAGAAAACGACCAGCAGTCGCCCCACTTCTGGCTTTTTACGGGTGTGACGTAGTTTTTGCCGTCGGCGTTTCTCAAATTAAATTTGGACGGCAGGTCATTTATATCTATTTCTTTTTCGTCAACGACCTCGCTGTCGGGATCTGTACAACCCGTCAACAACGCTGACACTGACGCTGTCAAAACGACTGCGCTCATAAAAACAGCTAATAACTTTTTCATTTATTCCATGCCTATATTCTTTATTATTAGTTCTGATAAACCATAGCATCTAAAAATTCGGAAAAAATACTGCGCCAAAATGACACCTCGTGACCGCCTATCTCGGCGCGGTGATACGTAAATCTATCCTCGGGATACCCCATATCTTTTATCCGCGCCACCATCTCATCGGCCGTATCACCGTTGTCTTCCTCTCCGTTGCCGCAATAAAAATAGAGAAACGGAGATTTCTCATCAAAGCTCTTTTTACCGAGATATTTACGCCATACGTCATCATTATACAGCATAAAAGAAGGCGAAAGAACGCCTGCCGTACCGAAAAGCTCGGGGTGCTCCATAGTGATATAGAAAGCTTCAAGCCCTCCGAGAGATTTGCCGGCGATAGAGGTGTGCTGCGCATCGGTATAAACATTGTAATGCTTCTGAACATAAGGAACCACGGTGTCTGCTATAAAAGCGGAGAGCAGAGTACCGAATTTTTTCGTATCCTCCTTGTAGGCGAGATCGCCTAAGTCGGGAACCATCTCATCCAAGCGGCTGTACCGGCGTTTTGCGTCACCAAAGGTATCAATAGCCACCACGATAGCCTTATAACCGGTCGCAGCCGTCATACTTTGAACCTGTACGTCCGCGTGCTCGCTGTTGAGAAGCGTCTCTCCGGAAAAGCCCAGATAGATCATTTGCTGACCGTCAAGCAAATACACGGTAGCATACTTTTCACTTGATGACGGGTCGTAATCTTCAGGAGTCCAAATGTGCACTACCTTATCATAGCCGTTGAAATTCAAGGTCACATCATCATACATATCGTTTTTGTAAACGAAGGTATCAGCCGGAACAAAACTGTTATTATTACGGCTTTTATACGGATCATCGGCGCCGTAAGCAAACGGCAAAAAACCGTGTTCTGTGTTGTACCATCCGCTGACGCATTTGTTGAAGGCGACTTTAGTGGTTTCGATCCCTTCATAACTGAATTGTACCGTATCATATAAAGAAGTATCGCCCTTGCAGGAATAGGTATAGCCGTCTTCATCCTCGTCGACCGCGTTCATTTTGATTTCTTTAGTATCTTTACTGTTATTGTTATAAAAAACGGCGGTGACCTCATTATGCTTTTCGATATCTTTGAAATAAACAGTATGGAGGTTTTCGTCCCCGTTTGTCCCGCACGATGCAAACAGCATTATCAAGATCACTGCCGCAAGTATTATCGCTGTCAGTCTTTTCATTTTGTATCCCTGATCATTCTCCATTAAAGATCGTATCGAGCACCGCCTGCGGCA
This sequence comes from uncultured Ruminococcus sp., assembly GCA_902776495.1. Taxonomy (GTDB): domain Bacteria; phylum Bacillota; class Clostridia; order Oscillospirales; family Acutalibacteraceae; genus Ruminococcoides. The sequence goes on from CACYQK010000003.1 coordinate 19,434, forward strand.
GCTGCTGCACATACGACATTCCATGCCCATTGTTTGACATACCAAAAATATAAATATCGCGCTCGGGGTTCATATAATCAATAGAACCAAAATGGGGAGCTATCTGACCCACATGGCCTACGCCGTCATAAGGCATATGCCAAAGTCCGTAGGAGTAATCCTCTGCACTGTATTGATTGATGTTCGTTGTCATTTGCTTGAACGATTCGGGCGAAACCACCTTTCCGCCGCTAAGTCCGTGCATCCACTTGTCCATATCCGCGGCGTTTGATACGATGTCGCCTGCGCCCTTTGCAAGACCCGGTTTAACGGTTTCGTCGAGCGGTTCCGCTTGTGAAAGCGCCGACGCCCACTCGGGGTTATCTGATATTTCTTCAACAAAGCCGGTGCGGGTCATCTCGAGCGGTTCAAAAAAGTTTTTCCTGAGATATTCGTGATAAGAAACGCCGCTGAGCTGCTCGACTATATCTGCGAGCAGGAAGTAATTTGAGTTTGAATACTCATAGTCCCCGCCGGGCTCAAAATCGAGTTCCTGACTGAACAGCGCTTCCTTCATTTTTTTGTATTTTCTGCTTCATTTGAACCAAGTGTAGACGAATCAAGAAGCTCTATATAATAGTTCGGGATTCCCGAACTCATATTGAGCAGGTTTTTGATAGTTATTTTCTTGCCGTACTTGTAATCGGGATAATACTTATCAAGAGTATCGTCCACGCTGAGCTTGTTTTGCTCGCTGAGCTTCATAATAGCCGCGGCGCAAAACTGCTTTGACGTTGAGGCGATCGGCATTGAAGCGTCGATCGTCAGCGGTTTTCCGTTGTCGTCGTTACCGTCGACATACTGATAAACCACATCGTCGCCCTTTGTAATCTGCACCACGCCCTTGAACTTCTCTTTTGCCAGAGTTTCGTCAAGCTTACTTTTGATTCCCGGCGCGATCGTTTCCTGTGTTTTCTCAGTTGTCTGCTCTTCGGTCGCAGAAGTATCGGATGCTTTTGATGATTCTTCTGAATTAGAGCCGCAGCCCGCGAACGCGGCGACCATAACCGCGCTCAATATTAATGCTAATAATTTTTTCATACTGCAATTCCTCCTGTTATGCTAACTGACCCTCTACGGGGAAGCGATCTATCTTATTGACTGAGTACTTCTGGATAAAGGTTGCGTCGATGATATCCAAACCCTCTCCGTCCACATCGGCAGCCTTTGCATTAAAGCGGTTACAGTCTGATCCTGCAAGGAATCGCTGGATCGCAGCCGCGTCAAGGATCGTTACCTCGCCGTCGCAGTCGGCGTCGCCGTAAAGGATAGCGACGTCGTTTGACCACTTGTACTCCGAACGGTTCATACCGGAAACATCGTCATAAATAAACCCGCCCGTAAATACCGCGGTATAGTCGTCGGCACGGTTATACTCATCTATTGTCAGCTTATCTGTTTCAGCACTGCCGTCTGTAAAAGACACGGTATAGGTGTGCTTTGGATCAAGCTCGATACCGTGCTTGCCGAAATCGAAGTACCAAGTATCGGAATCTTCTTGTGTCATTCTTCCCTGCTCAATAACAAATACATTCTCGGTAACATCAATTATCTGACAGTACAGCCTGTCGATAGGCTCCCAAAATGTGCTTTTGTCAGCGTTGATCCTGATTATATCCTTGCCGACATTAAACTCATAATCACCGATCCATTTGTACATATATTGAGGATTACTTGTAAAGGCTTCATCAGTGAAAAGCTCGGTGAAAACGGCGGTGTAATCACGTGCGCTGTTGTAGTCTTCAATCAAAATCTGATATGTCTGTGCTTTTGCGGAATCAACGGCAAACAAAACGCTGTAGTTATGCTCGGGATCCAACGTGATTGAGTGCGCGTCAAGATCATAGCTCCATGTATCGGAATCGCCGTCTTGAGTCATTTCCGCTTTTTTACTCATCCACGATGTGAGCTGTTCGTCAGCGGTCATATCGTAGATCATACAGTAAAATTTCTGATAATCGCTGAACGTGTCGCTGTCGACATTTATTCTTATCACGTTTTGCCCTTCGGTCAACGCAACAGCACTGACACCCGAACCGAAACAGAGAACAGTGATCAGCATTGTAATTATAACAACGATAGACAAGCTTTTTGTAATGATTGATTTCATAAAAACCATCCTTTCCAATTAAATATTCGTTCTTCCTTATACATATATAATAAAACAGCTGCCTGACAAAATCAAGCAACTGTTTAATAAGTTAGTCAACAGAAAAGATAATAATGCAACCGAACGTTTAGAAAATCGTTTTTTCTCTGTCACACAAACCAAAAGTCGGATATTGACACCCTTTTGCGATCTCATCAGCATAACAAAGCATCGGCAGTACGTTAGCCTCAAAGCGAATTATATATGAATCGATCTCTCCATCAACGGTGGCTATCTTCATCGGGTGCACGATTTTTTTATCGCAAAGTGTTTTCATACACCGATCGACGTCGCGGATATCAAGCCCTGTTCCCTGACTGATTAGCGGCGCGGTAACGGGAATGTTTGACACCTTATAAAGATAAAAAAAGATTTTCAGTATTTTTTTATCCGCAAAGAGAGCAAAAACCTGTCTGATCGCGTCTTCGCTTTCAAAATACGGAAGAATACCCTCGTCATGAGGCCGAACCATCAGGAAGAAATAGCGAAAATCGTTTGATAATCGGGCTAAGGTCATACCGTCATCACGCAGGATCTTGGCAAAGAAATCCTTGCAGCGATCACCTTCGGCGGCGGAATGGTCCGAAAACGGTTCGACATAATTTTCCGAAATAGACTCATCTCCGGTCAAGCCCACAATGAACGACCAGCAATAATTGAAAGCAAGGCTGAACGCCTCGTCACCCGGCAGCTTGCTCAGCTTTTTTGAAAGTACGATCTGGATATCCTGATCCTCTCTGCCGTAAAGCGCGTCGATGCTGACGCCGAGCGCGTCGGCAAGCGCCGGCAGTATCTCGGCGTCGGGAGTTCCTCCCCTCTCCCATTTTGAAACCGCCTGGGTAGTGACTCCTATAATGCTCCCGAGATTTTCCTGTGTGTATTTCTTTTGTATGCGGTACTTTTTGATCTGCTCTCCGATAACGCCCATTTTCAACCCTCCGTTGATTTTATACTTTTATTGTATCAAATCACACCGCGTTTGTCTATATGTCAGGCAGATTTATTTGCCGTAATAATTTACGCTTAATCATCTTTTACGGAGCTGTTGCAAAAACGAGCAATACCGCCCTGCGATGTTACAGAAAACACCCTTTGGCAATAATTTACAAACCAATTATTGCCAAAGGGCGGTCGTTTATTTTTCTTTTAACATTTTAACTGCCTTGCCGATGTAAGTCAGGAACAGGATATACTCGACAACACTCAGTATATCCGCGACTATGCCGAACGGCAGCGAAAGCTGTTCTCCGACCTCTTTGCCGAAGATCAACTCAAAAATACGCACGATTATCTCAAAACCGATGGTGATATAAATAACCCTGAAAATATGGGTTCCTTTTTTTGTAATGTCATGTCTTCCGAGGTGCTCGGAAATGTGCATAATGCCGTGGATTATGTAGTGAACCAAAAAGAACCGCGCTACATCTCCGGCGATCTCTATAATAAACGTGACAAAGTGGTTACTTTGATAGAAGATACTCTCGAGCACGGTTATGACCAAAGCGGCGATTATCGCGATCAATGATACCCTGAACGCGGGCTCGTCCTTTGAAGCGCGGACGATTCCGACGATCTGCAAGATATAGGACAGCACAAAAATCAACAGCGCAAAAAGCACCACTAATGCCATTATGCCCATCAAAAAAACAAGCTCGGAATTCTCGAAGCAGAGCACGCCGATAACGGAACAAACCAAAACAATTACCGAAGCCGCAAGGGCGATTACCTCTGACATAAAAATTATGTTTATGCCGTTAGCGGCATTAGGATATTTCATATAACGCCTCCTTATCAGAACGCCGTAACCGCATCAAATTCGCGGTTTTTACACACATATAGTATATTATCATAACAACGCCAAAAAAGCAAGCAAATATATCTTGATATTTGCGCTGTTCAAAGCTTTGAATTCAAAAAATGCCTCCGGCAATAATCATTGTCAGAGGCAATCAATATACGTTTATGGAGCTTTATGCCGTTAAAGGAACTCTACAAGCTCGTCCCTGCTTTTTGACTGGGCGTGTCTTTCGGACGGAGCACAGTCCTCCGCCAAGATTCCGACGGGCAGGAGCGCGATAAGCTCGTAGTCCGCCATATCGGGGAAGAAATCCTTGATCGACACCGCGTCAAAGTGACCGATCCACGTTGAGCCGTAGCCGAGGTCGTGGATCTCGAGCATCATCTGGGTAGTTACGATCGCCGCGTCGATATCGGCAAAATTCTTTTGATCGTAAGGGCGCACCCACGCGTAGTCTGAGTTTGAACCGATAACGAAGATCACGGGAGCGGGCTCGATGAATTTCATCTTTGTAAATGAAAGCAGCTTTTCTTTTGCCTCATCGCTTTGGATCGCCCAGATCTTGAACGGCTGGATATTGACCGCCGTTGGCGCGCACAAGCCCGCCTCGATGATCTTGTCGATGTCCTCCGGCGGGATCTCTCCGCCGACAAAGCTGCGCGCGGAATATCTGTCCTTTGCAAGTGTTAAAAAGTCCATACTGTACCCCCTGTATTTAATATTTTTGGTTTTGATTTTTCTGATATTATCATAACAGAAATGCTCGGGTTTGTCCACATAAAAATTGGTGCGAGTGACGTGTGTTTCTGCTTTAGAAAAGTTACTGCTCGTTTGTTGCGGCATGTATAATCGACAAATGCAGTTTAGCTCTCTCTCAGAAAACAGTCCACATGACTGTTTTTTGATCGCTCGCCTTCAAGTCCCGTCACTTTTGCGCACAACAAAGGATGTCCGATCGGACACCCTTTGTTTGGTGAAAATATCATAATGGACTTATAATCAGCAAAAGTAGCTGATCTCTCCGAAGAAAGACATCCATTTTTCAATAACGATATTGATATTAGCTTCAATGGCTTTACTCAAGTAATTAAGCGTTCTGCTGTCATAGTCCGAATTGTTATTGGCAAGTAAGCATTTGCCTGATTTTGTTATCCAAAACTTGGTTGCGTTTGAGGTCGGCTTGCCCTTTGAAATATGAACGTGAACAGGCTCAAGCGGTTTGTTCTCATTTGCCCAAAAGTACACCCAATAGGAACCGATTTTAAAAACCTGAGGCATTGTCAATACCTCCGTTTTGCGATAGTTCTATTATCAAATGGGCGTTATTTTCAATGATCGTCTGAAAAGCATTAATCTCATCTTCGGAAAAGCCGTAAATATCCTTCCATTCATATTTCGGCAAAAAGCAACTGGCATAGTGAAAACCATCCTTTTCGTCGGGCTTTTCGATATATACTTTGACAGTATTGTTTTCAAGCATCTCGGAATGAACGATCTCGGTTTCGTCGTCAAGAGTCAAATAGGGGTACATCATACAAAACACCTCCGTTAAGGTTATTGTAACACATTGCTTTTAATTATTCAATCTTTTTTTCGAGTTATTCAGCGAGCAAATGATTTGTAAAGCCAAATCTGAATATATCCGAAAACAAAGAATGAGTGACGTGTGTTTCTGCTTTAGAAAAGTTACTGCTCGTTTGTTGCGGCGTGTTGAATTGGAAAACTTTGCGTTACTCTCTCGCGGAAAACAGTCCACAGGACTGTTTTCTGATCGCTCGCCTTCAAGTCCCGTCAATCGCTGCTTGTTTGGTGCGAGTGACGGGACTTGAATGTTATAAATTGTGTTTCACTATATTTCATAATATAGCAATACTCTACATTTCAAGCCGTTTTCTGTGTATCTTCATTTCAATTCGTTTCACCTTATTTCAAATCGGTAAAGAACAAATAAAGAACACAAATCAAGCACAAGCAGCACCAAAAAAAAGGCAGCCCCCGATAACAAGTCTAACTGAACGTCTAAAATTTTTTGGATTAGATGTATTATATCAATTCCATCTTAGTTTTCACTCGAACTAAAAATATCATATACTAATACTCCGTCCTTATAGGTTACCGCTGCATTATTATATAACATTAAATACTCGTATCTACTGGTAGGACTTTTCTTTACTTCATATGAATATAGCTTATCATCCCGTCCATATAGTATAGCCGTAAAACTAACATTCGCTTTGTCTGTATCATAATAATTGCTTCCTAAATGATCAAAATCCTTTGCAAAGCTAAATGCTTTTTCAGCTGATAAATCATTGAATTTATCACATCTTACAGTTGCAGATTCAACATATATATTATTCTCGTTATCCCTTGTAGCAAAACTATTACCTACTTCAATAGTTGCGTCTGTCAGTCCATATTCATTACAAAGATTTTCTAATGATAATTTATATTCTGAGGCTATGTTAGTCAACTCAGAATCTGATAACCCCCCACAAGCAGACAACAAAAGGATCATCCCAATAATCAAAAAGCATAGCATAAAGCTATATGATATTTTTTTCATTTAATCACACCCCTGATTTGTTAAAGTATAAACAGAACTAGATACTTAGTCATCTTTGCTTGATTGACTTTTTAATTCTTGCCTGCTCTTCTTCGTTTTGCTCTTTTCAGAGCTTAATACTTCTTTATCGCAAATCCACTTTCAGGACAGCTAATTGCTGAATCGGAAACATTCTCTTTTCCACACTCTGAGCATTTTATCACAGCTATAATCAATTCTCCCTTGTTTGTAACTATACTAACACAATCAACTATAAAAATCAAACCATATTTAAAAAATAAGCAGACTATTTTTCTGTTCTGCTACCCCTCACCTGTTCTTGTTATTTTCTATACTAAGTATAGAAAAT
>CACYQK010000004.1:0-21372 GCA_902776495.1 uncultured Ruminococcus sp.
AGGCGCTTAACGGAGAGCTTCCACAAGAGCTTTGAGAGCGCCCAGAAAGCGAGCACCCAGAAAAGCTGCAGACCCATATACCAAAGCATTTCGAGCCCCGTGTACTTGCCCATATAAATCATTACGGGAGTGTAGTTGAGCGACGCGAACGGGAGCAGTAAAAAGACAGTCCTTATCCCCTCGGGCAAAAACGCGAGAGGGATTATCGCGCCCGACAAAAAGCCGACTATGCAGTTTTTCATCATATTGGCGCCCCAAAGGTATTTTATGACGAAAGCTATAAAGCCGAAACAGATGTTGAAGAAGAAGTTTATCAGGTACGCAAACACGCAGCTTAATAGGTAAAGCAAAAAGTGAGCTGCCGAAAACGCGAAAACTCCCGAGAGTCCCCAGCGGATAAGCTCGACGACTATAACAAGCGGCACCAAAAGCACGAGTTCGGTCAAGATCTTATTGCCGATCTCCTGAAACAAAAACGTCGCGTTGTAGCTGACGGGCTTTATCATACGCATAGCGATGGAGCCGTCGCGAACCTCCTCGCCCACGCTCCACGAAGCGTCGCTGCCGATGATACCGTTTGTAAGAAACATCAGCACGATGTACACTATCATCTGCCCAAAGGTAAAGCCGTGCATCTCTCCTCCGCCGCCCGAGTTGTAGACAGCATTCCATATAAAGAACGACACCGCGCAGGCCAAAGCCTCGCCGAACAGAAAGAATATCCAGTTCACCCTGTACGTGGCGGTCTCCTGCATACCGGCGCCGACAAACGGCAGGTAGAGCCTCAGTTTTCTTTTCACTGCTCCACCCCCTGCTTGTATAACAGGCGGATTATCTCTTCGATATCCGCGTCCTTAACACTGATGTCGCTGACGTTTACCCTTTGCAGAGTATAGCCGAGCACGTCCTGGATCTGCGCGACCGAGCTGTTAAACCTTACCGTTACGCGCGATTCCTCCTGCTCAACGCTGATATCATCGGTTGCAAAGCCGAACCTGTCCTTATAATTGAGAGTTTCCGATACATTCTGCGAATCCGTCTCAAAAACCATCTCGCGTATCTGACCGTACTTGTCCTTTAGGCTCGACAACGTGCCGTCAAAGACCTTGCTGCCCTTGTCTATCATAACTATCCTGTCGGACAAAAGCTCGATATCCGCAAGATCGTGCGTGGTTAGTATAACCGTTGTCTGCTCCTGACGGTTGATTTGCTCGATAGCCCTGCGGATATTGTCCTTTACCACGACGTCGAGCCCGATAGTCGGCTCGTCAAGGAACAGAACCTTTGGGTTGTGGAGCATAGACGCCGCTATATCGGCGCGCATACGCTGACCGAGCGACAGGGTGCGCACGGGGCTTGTGATGAAGCTGTCAAGCTCGAGAACCTCGTTGAGGAACGCCATACGCTCCTTGAACTTGTCCTCGGGGACTTCATATATCTCCTTTAATACGCCGTAGGTCTCCCTCAACGGCAGATCCCACCAGAGCTGGGTGCGCTGGCCGAACACAACGCCGATCTCTTTTACGTAGCTTTTGCGGTTTTCCGTGGGATTTTTGCCGTTGATTGTGCAGCTTCCCGAGGTCGGGGTAAGAATACCCGTGAGCATTTTGATGACCGTGCTCTTGCCCGCGCCGTTTGGACCGATAAAGCCGAGTATCTCGCCCTTAGGGACGTCAAAGCTGATGTCGTTTACGGCGACCACCCTCTCGCTTTTCGGGCGGAAAAGCGACTTAAAGCTTCCCTTTAGCCCGGGATCCTTGATCGTCTTCTTGAATTCCTTTCTTAAATTTTCAACCTTTATCATAATGATCCTCCGATATTCACCGAATAATTGGAAGAGACACGAAACTCCAAATATCTTGAATAGTATTTTCGCGGCTAACGACCTCCGCGTGTTTTGATTATACAACAACAAAAGGGAACAATCAATATATCCCTCAGCTTTTTTGTATATTACAAACAATATGCCCTCAACTTTTTGTGCACATAGGAGAAGTTAAAAAACTTCACTTATTTTTATTGACTTAAAAGAATTATAGTGCTAATATTTATGTGAAATTAATTCACAGAGAGCGTGATCATTTGGAGTACAAGCTTTATTTGGAGAAGAACGGTTTGCGGGATTCCTACGGGATAGAGGTGTTTGACCGCGGTAAAAGCGTGCGGCATATTTCCGATATGGGCAATGACAAGGGCAACCTGAACAAGCTCGTCTCTTTGCTTAACGAGATGGACACCGATTTGTCCGAGCTTGATTATATAATTGAGGATTATCTCACATTTTTTGACGTTTAGCCTTTATTATCACGCGTGAATGTGGTAGAATATATGCGGTGATATTATGATTTGTGATATATGCCCGCGCAAATGCGGAGCGATAAGGACCGAACACGTCGGAAAAGGCTTTTGCCAGGCGGGGACCCTGCCTGTGGTGGCGAGGATCGCGCCCCATTTCGGCGAGGAGCCGTGCATCAGCGGCACAAAGGGCAGCGGAACGGTGTTTTTTTCGGGCTGTACTATGAGGTGTAAATTCTGCCAGAATTACGAGATATCGTCACAGATTCAGGGTATTACCCTGACGCCCGATATGCTCGCCGAATGTTATAAGGAGCTCGAAAAAGAGGGCGTGCACAACATCAACCTCGTGACCGCCGACCACTTCGCGCCCGCGGTCGCCGAGAGTCTGAAGATTTACAGACCCGCCGTGCCCGTTGTTTACAACTGCAGCGGCTACACCTCGCCCAAGATACTGAATATACTCAACGGCTTGGTAGACATTTATCTGCCGGATTTCAAGTACAGCAGCGACAAGCTCGCGGTCAAGCTGTCGTCAACTCCGAATTACGTCAACACCGCGCTCGCCGCGATCAAAGAGATGATCTTCCAAGTCGGTCTGCCGAAGTTTGACGATGACGGGATAATGCAAAAGGGCGTAATAGTCCGCCAGCTCATTCTTCCCGCTCACACAAAAAACAGCATTGAGGCGCTCAATATCCTTGAGCGCGAGTTCGGCAAACAGATAATGGTGAGCCTGATGTGCCAGTACGTTCCGTGGGGCGAGGCAAGAAGCGACCCTAAGCTCGGCAGAAAGCTCACAAAACGCGAGTACGAAAAGGTCAAGCGCGTGCTGTTAAACCTCGACCTCGACGGCTTCACGCAGGATATGTCCTCGGCGTCGGAGGAATACATCCCGGATTGGAATTTGTAATAAATAGGATAAATTTAAAGGCTCCCCCAGCGCACAGTTGTGCTTTGGGGGAGCCTTTAAATCAGTTTCATACAATAATTATTTCATACTCTCTGTTCTTCAAACTAAAGCTGTTCTTCAGCCCTTCCGTAACATACGCCTTTTTGTCATTTGTCAGGATAACGCAGTCAAAGCTGCCGTCGGCTTTTATAAACTCTTTTGCCTTATCAACGCCCATAACGAACAGCGCGGTCGACAGCGCGTCGTTTTTTGTGCCGTCATTTGAAATGACCGTTACCGAGGCAATACCGTTATCAACGGGATAACCGGTTTTAGGGTCGATTATATGGCAATATCTCTTACCGCCCTGCTCAAAGTAGCGTTCGTAATTGCCCGAGGTGGCAACGATCTTGTCGGCGCACTCGATAACGCCTATATATTCATCTGTATTCTCGGGGTCGGTAACGCCGACCTTCCAGTTTTCGCCGTTCGGCTTTTTTCCGTAAGCAAGCACCGTTCCGCCGAGGTTCAGCAGCGCGGAATCGACTCCCTCGTCATTAAGTATCTCCTTTGCCCTGTCGGCGGCATAACCCTTTGCGACCGCGCCCAAGTCGAGCTTACAGCCGCTTGGCACGGTTATTTTTTTGCCGTCGGATTTAACGCGGTCGTACCCTACGTTTTTGAGCAGCGCGTTCAGCTCAGATTTTGAGGGTATCGTGTAGTTTTGGCTGATAAACCCCCACTTTTCCACGATCGGGTAAACCGTAATATCGAGGCTGCCGTTTGTATGCTTGCAAAGCTCGAGCGACCTTTTTACAAGGCTTGCGGTATCCTCGCTCGCCTCTGCGGTCCCGCTTTGGTTTACGCGGTAAATATCGCTTTTTTCGTTTGTTGACGACAGCAGGTCATCGAGCCGCTCGATCTCACTTTTCAGCTTATCAAGGCTCTCCTGCTTTCCGTAAACATCGAGCTGCATATATGTGTCCATTGCAAAAACGCTCTCGCTGACTTTACTTTCAGCCGGCTTGCAGGCAGGAATAAGCACTGCGGTCATTATCAGTAATATCGCAACATAAATCTTTTTCATAACTCAAATACAAATATTCTTTATAAAGTAAAACAGGGCGCAAAAACGCCCTTTTTTTACTATACTTTTACTATACTTTTTTCCAGATAGACGGAATAAATATCATTATCATCGGGAAGATCTCGAGCCTTCCTGCGAGCATATCAAACATCATAACAAACTTGGAAAAGTCACTAAACATAGCGTAATTGCCGACCGGACCTACAAGCGACAAGCCCGGGCCGGTGTTGTTCAGCGTCGCCGCTACCGAGGTAAAGCTCGTCAAAAAGTCCCTGCCCTCTATCGAAACAAGCAAAAAGCTGAATATAAAAATCATCATATACAGCACAAGGAAAACCGACGTTGTGCGCATAATGTTGTGGTCGATCGCCTTGCCGTCCATCTTTACGGCGCGGACATTGCGCGGATGGATAAGGAGCTTGATCTCCTTCCTTACCTCTTTCGCGAGCAAAACGATTCGCGAAACCTTGAATCCGCCGCCGGTACTGCCCGCCATCGCGCCGATAAAAGTGATAATTACGATTATCGCCTTGGCAAGCATCGGCCAGTCGTTTACGTCGCCGATGCCGAAGCCCGTAGTGGTCATGATCGACGACACGTAGAAGTAGCTCTGGTGGAACGCCTCGTGAACATCATAGTGATAGCGCGGTATTATAACAGAACCGATCACAATAGTGGACACCGCGATGATACCCAGGTAAAACCACAGCTCGGTGATCCTGAACGCCTGCTTGAACTTGCGCGCGATAAGCAGGATATAAAACGAGAAATTGATGCCGAACAACATCATAAACACCGCGATGACCGTTTGCAGGTAATAGCCCTCGTACGCCGCCATATTGTTGTTCCTGACGCCGAAGCCGCCTGTGCCCGCGGTGGCAAAGCTGGTGTTGATCGCGTCAAAAAATCCTACTCCGCCAATGAGCAGCAGTATGCACTCCAGCGCGGTCAGTCCGAAATAAATGCCGTAAAGCAGCGCGGCGTAGGTACGCATATGCGGTACCGCTTTGCCGATTATCGGGCCGGGGCTTTCCGCTTTCATCAGGTTGATGTTCTGCTGGCCGCCGAGCTTTGGGATAAGCGCGAGCAGGAACACGATAACGCCCATACCGCCCAGCCAGTTCATAAGGCTGCGCCACATCAGCATACCGTGGCTTAGCTGTTCGACCTCGACCAAAATGGTAGCTCCGGTCGTGGTAAAACCGGATACGGTCTCAAACAGCGCGTCGGTAAAGTGCGGTATCTCTTTGCTGAGCCAAAACGGCAGACAGCCGACCAGCGAGAGCACTATCCAGCTCAGCGCGGTCGCTACAAAGCCCGCCTTTTGGTACAGCACCATATTCTTTTTTTTCTTGAACTTGACACAGACAAAGCCAACAAGAACGCTTGCGCCGCCCGTGATCAAAAAGTACATTCCCTCGTGCTCGTGATAGATAACGGATGTTATCGTGCAGACCTGCATTGCGACACCCTCTACAATGAGCACCCATCCGAGAATATAAACAATGATACGTTTATTCATAATCCAAAATCAACGCCTGCCGACAATATCGTCAAGGTCGCTCAAGCCCTTGTGTTTTGTGACTACTACCACCCTGTCGTCGGGCAAAATGCAGTCCTTTCCTGTGGGAAGAATGACCTTTCCTCTTCTTGAAATACAGATGACCTGAAGATCATTTTTCAAGTTCAGCTGGGCAAGCGGGATCGCCGCGACTCTTGTTGACGCTTTGGCTCTGAACTCCAGCGCCTCTACCCTGTCCTCGTGAAGTCTGTAAAGCGTCTCTACGTTGCTGCCCATTGAGTTTTGCATCGCTCTGATGTAACGCGCGATGTACTCGCCGGCAACGCCCTTTGGGTTTATAACGCTCTCGAGCTCGAGCTTATCTATAATATTATCAAATGAATTGTTGTTGACCTTTGTGATGACCTTTGCTTTTGAAACGCTTTTGATATACATCGAGATTAGGATGTTTTCCTCGTCGTAGTCCATAAGCGCCACAACGCCGTCGGCGTGCTCGATACCTTCACTCAGCAGCAGCTCCTGATCCATACAGTCGCCGTTAATTATGACCGCGTCGTGAAGCGCGTCGGCAAGCTCCTCGCAGCGTTCGGGATTGCGCTCGATTATTTTTACGTCGACGCCCGATTTAAGCAATTTTTGCGCGAGATAGAAGGAAATCCTTCCTCCTCCGAGAATAAAAACGTCGCGGCATCTTCCGATTGAAATGCTGGCTTTTTTGAAGAACTTGGCGGCGGCCTCGGGCTTTGCGACTATCGAGATCTTGTCGCCCGCCTTGATAACAAAGTCGCCGTTCGGGATATACACCTCATCGCCGCGCTCGACCGTACAGATCCTTACCTTGCTCGAGATCACATCTATCTTGCTGATCTCTTTATTTGCGATCACCGAGCCCTCGGGAACACAGACCTTTATAAGCTCCGCCGCTCCCTTTGAAAAGCTGTCGATCTCAAGCGCTCCGGAATACCTGAGTAAGCGGCTGACTTCAAGCGCCGCCGTAAGCTCCGGATTGATCGACATAGAGAGTCCCATCGCGTCCTTTACCCTGAACAGATCGTTTGTGTATTCGGGATTGCGCACCCTTGCAATGGTGTTCTTCGCTCCCGAGTTCTTTGCCAAAAGACAGGTGTAAAGGTTGACCTCATCGCGCGCCGTCGCGGCGATAACAAGATCAGCCGATGATACCTCTGCTTCGGAAAGCGTTTCATAAACCGCGCCGTTTCCTACGATGCCCATCGCGTCAATAGAATCGGAAAGCCTGGTTACAGCTGCCTTGTTTGTATCAACAAGCCTCAGCTGATGTCCCTCGGAGTCAAGCTCGTTGGCGATCGAAGTTCCTACCTTTCCGCATCCGACAATAATAATTTTCATATCCAACCCTCTGCTGAAAATAAAATTGGGAAAACAAAATACTCCCCTATTATTGATGTAACGTCATAATACACCTTTTGTCAATAAAAATCAATATTTATAAAAATATTTTTTCCAAACAGACCTATAAATACTTTCAAAAAGCAACATAGTATGTTATAATATATGAAGTTAAGATATTATTGACAAAAAACAGAGGTGACCGATTATGAAACGTGAAGATTATATAACCTGGGACGAATACTTTATGGGCGTGGCTCTGCTTGCAGCAAAGCGCAGCAAGGATCCAAATACTCAGGTGGGCGCGTGCATCGTCGACAGCAATAATATCATTCTGTCGACCGGCTACAACGGCTTCCCCTACGGCTGTTCGGATGATGTTTTTCCGTGGAACCGCGAAGGCGACGACACAAAGTATAACTACGTCGTCCACGCCGAGCTCAACGCCATACTGAACGCCCGCGGCAAAAACCTGAAGGGCTCAAAGCTTTATGTCGACCTGTTCCCCTGCAACGAGTGTGCCAAGGCGATAATCCAGTCGGGCATCGCGGAGATCGTTTATCTCTACGACAAATACGCCGACACCTCCGCGACCATCGCCTCAAAAAAGATGCTGCTCTCCGCGGGAGTAAAGCTCACTGTTTTTGAGTCCGACAAAAAGGACATAACGCTGACTTTTGAGCGATGAGCGAGGAAAAATCAAGGCTGCAAAGGCAGTTTGAGTTCTGTCTTGAAGCGGACAAGGAAAAACAAATAGAGCGACGCACGCTGCTCTCAGACGGAAAACGGTGTGAAAACGACGCCGAGCACGCGTGGCACGCAGCGCTGATGTGCGTTTTGCTCAGCGAATACGCGAACGAAAAGATAGATGTTCTGCGCACGGTCAGTATGTTGCTCATTCACGACATCGTTGAGATAGATGCCGGCGACACCTACGCCTACGATGAAAACGCCAAGCTCAGCCAGAATGACCGCGAGCTGAAAGCCGCCGACAGGATTTTCAACTTGCTCCCCGAGGATCAGGCAAAAAAGCTCAGGGCGCTTTGGGATGAGTTTGAGGCGGAAGAAACGGCGGAGTCGAAATTTGCACACTCAATGGACAACATCCAGCCCGCAATGCTAAATAACTCGACAAACGGCAGGGTCTGGGAGGAAAATAAAATAAAGCTAAGCCAGATACTCGAGCGCAATAAAATAACCCCCGAGGGTTCAAAAAAGCTCTGGGATCATTCATTAAACAACTTCATTATGCCAAGCGTAGAGAACAAAAAGATAATAGACGACAGATAAAAAAAGAGGCGGAAAACCCGCCTCTTTTTTTATTCGATTCAATTTGAATTATTTTTCTTAACGATAAAGAACAGCTGAGCGATCGAAATTGCGATTCCCGCTATTGCGATAATAATCAAGAAAATTGGAACCGGAGTAAGCTTTACCATATTACTCAGCACATTATAGTATTCGCTATTGTAACCGGAATAAGAACCGGTTTGGAAAATACTCTCAAATACTGATTGCAGGATCTTCATAAGACCAAACCACATAATGGAACCTGCAAGCAAAAAGGTCGAACTGACAATTCCAAACACGCCCGCGATCTTTTTGCGCATAAACGAAAGAACTGCCCACGGAACAAGAATGGCCATAGGAACAACAAATATCATTACAGCAAATGTTCCGATACCTCTAATGATTGAAGCATACTGAATGGGAATCCCCGGCATTAATGTGGCGTCATTCAAAGAAGACGCAAAACTAAACGCGTTCAGGCTGTATTTCTGCTTTAGTCCGATTGACTGAATACCGCTGCCGATTATTTTCTCTAATCCGGTAAAATCCAGAGTCATACTCGGCAGGAAAGGCAAGATAAACGCAATGCAGGCAAGAACGCCGGCAATAATAAACAAAACCTTTTCGCTCTTGTTTGAGCCGGGAGCATTAAGTCTCGGATTCACTTGGCGGGGATAGTCGTAGCTTTGCTGCGAATAAGATCTCCGGGGCTGTTGATAATGCTGCGTAGACGGATAGTCTGGCTGATACTCCGGCTGATAGTCGGGCTGACGATCGATCGGCTGTGAATAATCGTTATTCGATCGAGTCTGCCGCGGAGCCTCCATTGTGGCTCCGCAATATGAGCAAAAAGCAGAGCCGTCGGGGTTTTGCATACCGCATTTGTTACATATCATAAATCATTCTCCTTATAGTATTGTCTGCAAAAAGGGGCTATAACAATAGCCCCTTAACGTCTTATATCAACTAAAAGTATTTTTTCTTTACAAGCTGAATGATTGAAAGCACGATTCCCGCAATCGCAAACATAAGCATAAAGTACGGAACACCGGTGACTATACTCCTGTATATGCTCTCGCTGGTAAGTGTACCAAGCCAAATACAAGATGCTATAAAGTATATAATAGAGCTTATCAATCCAAACACACCCGCAGGTCTTTTGCGCATAAATGAAAGGATAGCCCACGGAACTTGAAGAGCCATCGGGATAACGAACATTACGATTATAAACACTCCGCCGCTTTGAGCTGACCTGTTTCCAATAGCGCTTCCTAGACCCGAAGCTAATCTTCCGATAGAAAATACGTTAAGGTTCGTTCCAAGCGCAGAAACACTCGGCAGGAAAGGCAGCAAGAAGCACAAGCATGCAATCGCTCCCGTAATAATGTACAGAACCTTTGCGCCTTTGATCGCACCGGGATTATCCAGTCTCGGATCTCTCGCGGGAGCATAACCGTAGCTTTGCTGCGGATATGGACTCTGCGGCTGTTGATACTGCTGAACAGGCTGCTGATAAGGTTGCTGAACAGGCTGCTGATAAGGTTGCTGAACAGGTTGCTGAACAGGTTGCTGATACTGCTGCTCATAGGGCTGTTGATACTGCTGCTGAATCGGCTCCTGAACAGGCTGCTGAACCGGCTCTTGATACTGCTGCGCAAAGTCGGTGTTCTGCTGAGACTGCTCGGTAGCATCCAGCGGAGCGCCGCACGATACACAAAAAGCAGAGCCTTCCGGATTTTGCATTCCGCATTTGTTACATAACATAAAATGACCTCCAATTATATTTTTATGTTTATTCTACAAAATCATTATATACCAATAGACATATTTTGTAAAGACTAATATGACATTTTTGCCGATTTCCTTACAAAAAAATCGGAGTTTGTATATTTTTGTATTCTTTCTCTTCTTTCTCTTCTTTATATTCTTCTTATTCTTCTTTGTCTTCTTTTTCTTATTGGCTGCAATTGTATACAATTGTATGCAATTGCAGCAAAAGGTAGCTTTTGCTTACGGTCGTATACGTTCGTAAAAATGTAGGGGCGTGCATTGTACGCCCGCGGGCGGACACACGGGTCCGCCCCTACGATGTTGAGGGAAATATATAAAATCATTTGTAGGGGAGCGCCCGTGTGTGCTCCCGAGTACAGTCTGCAAAGGTTCGATACAATTCCGAAGTTTTAGAGGTGAACAAAACGTCCGGTTCAGGCGGGCGAGCAATGCTCGCCCCTACAAATTACAATAGACGGAAAAAGAGATGACCTGACAGTGATTGCCCAAACAACAAGCTTAGGAAATATAACAGAATCATCTCTTGATTAAACATTATTATCCTAAGAAAACAAAAAAACCTTTAGCTTTCGGCAACGCTATGACCCGCCGTTCATCAAAGCTAAAATATCAATCAAACTTTTAAATAGGCGGATTTGCGGTGTCGCCGCCGCGACTCATTCGTATTCGCAGACGCTTGCCCATGAGAGCAGGAGCTCTCTTTCCTCGGGCTTACCTTTTACCGACTGCGAGGCAGCTACGATCGGCATCCAGCGCTCAACATACTGGCGCGCGGTGTCGGTCTTTTCGCAGTAGAGCTTGAGGTACTTCTCGCCCAAATCTCTCTGACCCTTCAATACAAATGTCAGATAAGTCCTTGCCGCGTCAGCAGCACCGTTGCCCTGGGTAGCGTGCGCCCAGTCAAGAATATAGGGCGTGCCGTCCTCTGCGATGATGATATTGCTCGGGGTAAAGTCGCCGTGGCAGACCTTGTTGTGATCCTTCATAGAGGCGAGCCTTGTGTGGAGCTCATAGCGGGTTGTTGCGTCAAGGTCGGTCTGGCTGATCTTATCCTGCATTTTGTCCTTTATGCGCTTGAGGAGCGGACATCTTTTATCGAGGATCTCCATTTGGATATTTACGAACAGATCCATATACTCGTCGATCTTATCGGGATTCTCGTCCATAAGCTGCTCAAGGGTCTTGCCCTCGATGTAGTCGGAGATGATAGCCCACTTGCCGTCTATCTTCTTAACCTCCTCAATCTTGGGGATGTTAAGACCTGTCTCCTCTACCCTTGCCTGGTTGAGAGCCTCGTTGAGGATATCGGACTTAGGGAAAGACTCGTCAAAAACCTTTACCGCAAGGTCGCCGTCCTTGTATATTACTTTATTCTTTCTCTCTGCGAGAACATTTTTTAATTTCATTGTTTAAGCCCCCTTGTAATCACACAGCGTTTTTGTTGTTGCCGTAGTAGGCGTTGAGGTACATCTGCTTGATCTCGCTCATCAGCGGATATCTCGGGTTAGCGCCTGTGCACTGGTCATCAAACGCCTGCTCGGTCATTTCGTCAAGAGTCTTGAGGAAGTATTCCTCGTCAACATCGTAGTCGGCGATGGTCTCCTTGATACCGACCCTTGCCTTTAGCTCGTTGATGCCGTTGATAAGGTTCTCGACGCTCTCCTTGTCGTTCTTGCCGGCAAAGCCGAGGAACTGAGCAACCTCAGCGTAACGCGCGAGGGTATGCGGATGGTCGTACTGAGAGAACGTGCCCATCTTTGTGGGGACCTCAGAGCTGTTGAAGCGGATGACCTGC
Organism: uncultured Ruminococcus sp.; assembly: GCA_902776495.1. Taxonomy (GTDB): domain Bacteria; phylum Bacillota; class Clostridia; order Oscillospirales; family Acutalibacteraceae; genus Ruminococcoides. The sequence continues at coordinate 12,041 of CACYQK010000004.1, forward strand.
TCGAGCATAAGAGCGTTTGCAACGCCGTGAGCGATGTGGTGGAACGCGCCGAGCTTGTGAGCCATTGAGTGGCAAACCCCGAGGAATGCGTTGGCAAACGCCATACCCGCCATTGTTGCGGCGTGAGCTACCTTTTCGCGAGCATAGGGCTCGTTCTGTCCGTTGTCATAGCAAGCGGGCAGATACTCAAAGATGACCTTCAATGCTTTGAGCGCGAGGCCGTCGGTGAAGTCGGTCGCCATTACCGAAGCGTAAGCCTCGAGCGCGTGCGATACCGCGTCGATACCCGAGGCTGCGGTGAGCCCCTTGGGTCCGCTCATCATATTGTCGGCGTCAACGATCGCCATATTCGGCATAAGCTCGTAATCCGCGAGCGGATACTTGATGCCCGTATCCTGGTCGGTGATAACGGCAAACGGAGTTACTTCCGAGCCGGTGCCCGATGAGGTCGGGATAGCGATAAAGTACGCTTTCTCGCCCATCTTGGGGAATTTGTAGATCCTCTTGCGGATATCGACAAAGCGCATTGCCATATCTGCAAAATCGACCTCGGGATGCTCGTAGAGCACCCACATAATTTTTGCAGCGTCCATAGCAGAGCCGCCGCCGAACGCGATAATACAATCGGGCTCGAACTTTGTCATAGCCTCAGCTCCGCTCTGGGCGGACTTGAGCGAGGGATCGGGCTCAACATCGGCAAACACCATATACTCAATGCCCATCTCGTTGAGCTTGTCTGTGATGGGATTAATGTAGCCGTTCTTGTACAGGAAGCTGTCGGTAACTACAAAGGCGCGTTTTTTGCCCATATCGTCCTTAAGCTCCTGCAGGGCAACAGGCATACAGCCCTTCTTTATATAAACCTTTTCAGGCGCTCTGAACCAAAGCATATTCTCTCTCCTCTCGGCGACGGTCTTGATGTTCAACAGGTGCTTTACTCCTACGTTCTCGCTTACCGAGTTGCCGCCCCATGAGCCGCAGCCCAGCGTGAGCGACGGGAGAAGCTTGAAGTTGTAAAGGTCGCCGATACCGCCGTGCGAGGACGGGGTGTTTACAAGAATACGACAGGTCTTCATATGAGCCGCAAAGGTGTCTATCTTTTCTCTCTCGTTTACCTCGTCGATATAAAGCGATGAGGTGTGTCCGTAGCCGCCGTCGGCGATGAGCTGCTCAGCCTTTTCGACAGCGTCGTCAAAGTTCTTCGCCTTGTACATCGCGAGCACGGGTGAAAGCTTTTCGTGTGCGAATTCTTCGCTGATATCGACCGACTCGACCTCGCCGATGAGTATCTTTGTCGATTCGGGAACCTCTACCCCCGCCAAAGCCGCGATTTTAACCGGCTTTTGACCGACGATCCTCGCATTGAGCGAGCCGTTGATGATTATGGTCTTTCTGACCTTTTCGGTCTCTTCGGGAGAAAGGAAGTAACAGCCTCTCGCCTTGAATTCTCTTTTGACCTTGGCGTAAACCTTGCGGGTGGCGATAACGCTCTGCTCCGAGGCGCAGATCATACCGTTGTCAAAGGTTTTTGAGTGGATTATCGAGTTGACCGCGAGCAGAATATCCGCGCTGTCGTCAATGATAGCGGGAGTATTGCCGGCGCCGACGCCCAAAGCGGGCTTGCCGCTCGAATACGCAGCCTTTACCATTCCGGGACCGCCTGTGGCAAGGATGATGTCCGCCTCCTGCATAAGCAGGTTTGTAAGCTCAAGCGAGGGAACGTCTATCCACGCGATTATATCCTCGGGAGCGCCTGCCGCCACGGCAGCCTCCAAAACGATCTTTGAAGCCTCGATCGTGCTCTTTTTGGCGCGGGGATGCGGGCTGATGATGATTCCGTTCCTTGTTTTAAGGCTGATCAGTGTTTTAAATATCGCGGTAGAGGTCGGGTTTGTCGTGGGGATTACCGCCGCGATAACGCCGATGGGCTCGGCGATCTTCATCGTACCGAAAACCTTGTCTTCCTCGATAACTCCGCAGGTTTTTGTGTCGCGGTAGGTGTTGTAGATATATTCCGAAGCAAAGTGATTCTTTATCACCTTGTCCTCGGCAACGCCCATTCCCGTCTCCTCAACAGCCATTTTGGCGAGCTCGACCCTCGCCTGATTTGCAGCTGTCGCGGCGGCAAGGAAAATCTTGTCGACCTGCTCCTGCGTATAAGTGGCAAAAACACGCTGAGCCTCTCTTACTCTGTTGAGCGCTTTTTTGAAGCTTGTCGCGCTTTGAACAACAGGGTATTTTTTGTTACTCATATAATCTCCCTTTCTTGGTATATAGTGAAAAATCACCGAACAGTTCGCTCATAACGGCTGTTCGGTGATTATTTACGAATCTGTATTTTTAAACATTTCCCGAGTTATACCGATAATACACCGAAATCTCGGATCAATTTAAGTTTTTATCTTTTGAGCTCTTCAGCCTTGATTCCGTTCTTCTGTGCATAGTTGAGCGCGTATGAACCGGAATAAGCCTTGATAGTAAGATCTGATGAGCACTCCTTGAATGTTCCCTTTTCAATCTTGGTGATAGTAACGGGGATAGTTACTTCCTTAAGATCTGCACACTGGAAGAAGCAGAAATCAGGAAGAGTAGAGAGTGTGTTGCTCTCGGGGATAACAACACTTTCAAGACCTGTTGCGCAGAAAGCATATACACCTATCTCTTTAAGAGTTGAGGGAAGCTCAATGCTTGTCAACGCCTTACATTTGAAAAACGCGTTAACGCCTATGACCTTGACGTTCTTTGAAAGCTTAACGCTCTTTAAATTATCGTTGTTCGAGAAAGCGTAGTCCTGAACCTCTGTGATAGAGTCGGGCATTACAACCTCTTCAACATTCTTTTTCATAAATACATCGCGGCCGATAACTGTTACATTAAAGCCCTCAAAGGTAGCGGGGATCTCAACCTTGCCGCCGTTGCCGTAATACCTTGTGAGCATAAGTTCCTTTGTGTTTAATTTATAAAAACCAAAGGTATCGTCCTTAAGATCGGGCTCTGTTGTGGGAACAACATAACCGGGGCCGCTGCTCTTATTGCCGTCTTTTGATTTGTCATCGTTACAGCCGCAGCCGGTAAAGCACATTACAGCCGAAACACACATTAGGCACGCAAGAAGCGCACAAATAATTTTTCTCATTTTTTTGGATCCTTTCTTTTCATAAAATTAATAGACTGAAATCGATTGCACGTGTCGATTATTATTATAATAACATTTTAGCAGAATAAATGCAATGAGTTTTTTATATTTTTTATTAATTTATCTTTTAAAATGTCACACGCGCGCAATACGCGCGCACACGCATATACATATATTATATGGGAAAATAAAGCCCTAAGCCCATATTTACAGGAAAAATATTACAATCGAAAAGGAAAATTATTACAATTTTGGAATTTCTGTTACTAAAATATTAAAAATAGTTCTTGATAGGAAATAAATGTTGGTCAACGTGCCTGAATTTACCTCAAAATGAAAAAAATATGGGTCAAAGGGTTGATTTTTTGAAATAAGGGTGATATAATTGTTACAAATTTGTTAACAAGTGGTTCGCGGGCTGTAACTTTTCCGGTCTGCAATCCCTATAATAACGCTTGTTACTTTTTGGAGGTAATAAAAATGCACAGGTTAAAAAAGCTGGTTGCTGTCATTTTGTGTATTCTCGTAATTTCGAGCGTATGCGTATTCGGCAGTGGTGCAACCGCAAGCGCGAGCGGCACAGGCGCAGGTCTTGCCGAGTGGGCGCTTAACGCTTATAACAGCGGATGGTCATATTCTTGGGGCGGCTCATCCCCCGGAGCGGTAGACTGTTCAGGTCTTATCTACTCCTACTGCGGTGGCGAGCGTGTCGCAATGATCGAAACCTGCACAGAGCAGGGCTCGGTTGACGCAGGTATCCCCAGGATCCACGGTCTCGGTCTTTGGAGACCCGGCCATGTAGGCGTTTACATCGAAAACAATATGGAAGTTGATGCCAGAGGCGATGAGTGGGGCGTATGCTACGACGAGATCGGCGGCTGGAACACATGGACATATTGGTTTAAGCTGGCGGCTGTAACTTATCCTACATCAGGTTGGGAAAAGTTCAACGGAAACTACTACTATTATGAGGACGGCCAGTACATTGTAAACACATCAAGAACTATTGACGGTACTACATATTACTTTGACGGTAACGGACATTCAAGCACAACTCCTTCGGATATGTCCTCTACCGCTTCGGATTCATCGTCATCAGGTTCATCTTCATCAGGCAGCTCGAGCACTCCCACATCTTGGAGCAAGGGCTCAAGCGGTGAAGAAGTAGAAAAGATCCAGGCTCGTCTTAAGGAGCTCGGATTCTACAACGGTCCCGTTGACGGAGATTTCGGCGACGCTACCGACCAGGCTTACAGAGCTTTCCAGGAGGCCGCAGGCTTGACTGTTGACGGTATCGCGGGCTCAGACAGAGACGTTCTTTATTCGGACGACGCTCCCCACGCAAAGGAAGCGGCTGAAGAAACAACCCAGCCCGCCACAGAGGAAGCGACTGAACCCGCTACAGAGGAAGCGACCGAACCCGTTACAGAGGAACCCGCTCCCGTGATCATTGCTCAGAACGGCGACTTCAGCGAAGAAGTGATCAACGTTCAGCAGAGACTTCTTGAGTTAGGTTATCTCGGAATCCAGCCCACAGGCTTCTACGGCGACCTCACAGAGGAAGCTATCAAGGCGTTCCAGGCTCAGAACGGTCTTGAGGTAACAGGTATACTTGACGACGCTACCTATGCTCTTCTCTTCAGTGAAAACGCAGTGGCTAACCCCACACCCGTTGTAAACATTGAGGAACAGCAGGAAGCTGCGGTAAGCGCGGGCTCAGGTCCCAGCCAGGTATCATCATACACTCCCTCAAGCCTGATCGTTTCTAACGAAACAAACCAGAGCTACGCTAACAATGCTTCTAAAGTTGCAGACAAGACAAACAAGGTAACAAATCAGGCGCTTGCAAGCTCTTCATCTGTTGTTCCCTCTTTTGCGGCTCAGGTAAAGAGAACTGCTAACATCTGGATCTGGTTCGTACTTGTCGCGGTAATTCTCGGAGCGATCGCTTTTGTAATGCTCAAGCGTGGCAAAAAGAAGAATCGCTATCAGAGATACCTTGCAAAAAAGAAGAAAGCTCCCTCAACAAGAGCTCAGCTTACTGCTAAGTGGTAAGAAACGTAACGTTTCATCCAATCCGCCTTTTGAATAGTTTTGTTTGATACAAATGTTTAATTAACGGCGGGTCGTAACGTTGCAATAATCAATATGCAAAACAGCTCCTTACTCATTTCGGGTAAGGAGCTTTTCTTGCATTTATTGATTTGTAGGGCGAGCAATGCTCGCCCGCCTGAACCAAACGCCTATCCTCGTCTGAAATATCGAAATAAAAACAAGCATTTCTTGACCGTCCGCGGGAGCACACGCGGGTGCTCCCCTACAAATGATTTTATTTTATTGATCACATAAGCCACAGCTTCATATACGCCGCGACCGGCGACATCGGCGGCAAAAGCCTGATACCGAGCTCTTTATACTTTTGCTTGCTTTCATAGTTGAAGCCGACTTCGGAGCCCGTAAGGTAAACAGGGATGTTTTTTTCTTTTGCAGAGGCGCAAAGCGCAACGACCTCTTTCCCGGCGGTCCTTATCGTTCCGGAGTGGTAGCTGTCGAGCAAAACCGCCTTGTAATCGTTCGTAAGCTCAGGGTAGATCATCCCCGGGTACGGTCTGATATACAAAACGCTCTTGCCTATCGGCTTTGATAAAACCTCAAACTCGCTCTTTTTTTCGCGGTATTCGGGGTTGAAGATAAAGACACCGTCTTTTATAAAACCGTACGGCTTGTTTTTCAGGCTGAACAAATTATCCGAAAACGGCAAATGCGGCAGCGTACGGATAGCTCGGTGGATATTCACCATAGGATCTCCGTCGTTATTGTAGGCGATAAACACGCCTCTTCCCTGCCCCGACTTTATAAAACCGACCGCGGCGCAAAAGTTCACAAAACCGTTTGAGCGGCGGTGGTCGAGCGGATAATTTGAGGACACAAGCACGATCGGCGTTTTGCATAAACCGAATCTATAAGACAAAAACGCTCCGGTGTACTGCAAAGTATCCGTTCCGTGACAGACGACCACCCCATCGTATTCCGACAGATCATACCCGCCGATACAGTAATACAGCGCGTCGAGGGTCTCTGCCTGTAAATTCTCGCTTAAAATAATGTACGGCTGCGCGGTCTCAAACTCGGTTTCGCGGTCGGTCTCGCAGTACATATCGAGCAGCATATATCCGTTTTCTTTGTCGGGAAACAACACGCCGTTTTTACTTGAACAGGCTATAGTGCCGCCTGTAAAGACAGTCAAAATCTTCATAGCATTACTTCATTCTTTGTTATAATAAATGCGGGCGAGCAGTGCTCGCCCCTACAATTTTAAACGTCAAGATCGTTCATTACCATACCGGTGATCATTTTGGGATAGAAGTAAGTCGACTTTTGCGGCATCTTCTCGCCCGCGGCGGCAACGTCGCGGATCTCCGTTACCCTTGTGGGGTTGAGGATGAACGAGCACTGGAACTCACCCTTATCGACCTTCATAATGGCTTCCTCAAAGAATTTGGTGTAGGTAAGGTTGATCTGGTTCGCCATATTCTCTTTATCTATTCCCATTGTTTTTTCGAGGATAAGCGAGTGCAGCACGCTTACGTCAAGCTGCTGTGACGCCGCGCTGAGCTCGGGCAAAACTTTTTCCATAACCTCGATATCCTTCAGCACGAGCAGATACCACTCGCCCTTGCCGCAGTAAAAGCCAAAAGCCTTTTCGCCCTTTTTATACTGCTTTGCAAGCTCGGAGTTGATATTTCCCACGCTGTTGAATCTTGTTATATCAAAGTATTCCTCACAACCCTTGAGCACTGCCTTTTTGTCAAAGCTTTTAAGGTCGCGGACCATACGGTGGGTCGGGAATACAACAAGTCCCGGATGCTGCATATCAACAAGGTAGATCATCTGGTAATCCTGTGGATCGCCCTCTTTTGAGATACCGTTCTCGCGGCAGTAATTGCGGTAATTCAGCGCCGTCTCGTAGCGGTGATGACCGTCGGCGATATAGAGCTTGCGGTCGGTAAAGTCATTTACGAGCTTTTCGATGACCTTTTCGTCGGTGATGACCCAAAGCTTGTGGGTGATGTGGTCATTATCGGTGAACTTCTGGTCTGGGGCGCGGTCGGACAACTCGTCTATAGTGTTTAGCGTTGTGTGCTCATCGTCCATATACAACGCGTAGATCTGGCTGAAGTTGCAGTTTGTAGCCTTCATAAGGTTAAAGCGGTCGGTCTTTGCCTTTGAAAGCGTAAATTCGTGTGGCAAAATGACTCCCTTTGAGAACTCCTCAACTTTAACGCGCGCGATTATGCCCTTGATGCTTGAGCGCTTGTTGTAGGCATTGAATTCTTCCTCGTATACATAAATAGCCGGTTTGTCCTCGTGTACAAGTATGCCCTTGTCACGCCAGAGGTCAAGTATCTCGCCCGCGGTTTTGTATACGTCCTCTCCCTCCTTGGGAAGCTCAAGCCTGATGACGTTGTACTCGTTTTCGGCTATGTATTCCAGTCTTTCTTCCTCGCTGATAATGTCATAAGGCGGACAGCAAAGCTGATTTATCTTGCCCGCGAGGCGCGTGTTGTACCTCATACCCTTGAACGGTTTGATTTCTGCCATAATGATTTCTCCTTATTACTCCATATATTTTTACAAAACTATTTCCGGATCAGTAACCGTTTGCCTCGGCTCCGGATGCAGCTTGCTCAAATGTATACCCCTTTAACATAAGCTTGTCAATAAGCTCTTCCTTTGTATATGTGCCGCTGCTGATGAGCGCCTTTGCCTCTTCGGCAGCCTTTTTGTTCCAGTCCGCGCCGCAGTTGTTTGCTGCATATTCGGCGTCTGCGGTCGAATAACCGTCCTGCTGGAGTTTGTCAACCAGCGCTGTGTAAGAATAGCTGCCCGAGTCAAGATACTTTTTGGCGGCTTCAACAGCAGAGGATGTGTCTGAACCTCCGGACTGTTCGCCTGATGACTGAGAAACCGACGACGCGCCGTAAACAGCCTGCTCGTGAGTAAAGCCCTCGGATTCGAGCTTTTCTACAAGGTTATCATAGGAATACTCTCCTTTTTCGGAAAGCGCCTTGGCGCGTTTAGCTGCCTGCTCGTTCCAGTCCGCACCGCAGTTATCAACGCCGTATTTAGCGTCCTCTTCGGCGTAGCCCATATAAACGAGCTCATTGTATAGACCGTCGTATGAATAGTTCGCTTTTTCAAGGAACTTCTTTGCCTCTGCCACAGCCGCTTCCTTTGCGGAATCGTAAGGCGTGACCCCTGTTGTAGTTTCAACGGCAGTCGTATCTGTCGATCCCTTTGTCTCCGATTTGTTTGCCGCGGTAGTCGCCGCTGCTGTCGTCGAATCGGTGCTCTCAGAGCTATCTTCGTCCTTTTCTCCGCAGGCGCAGAAAAGAATACAGAGGACTGCGATAAGCGATATAAGTATCAGTTTTTTCAAACCCAAAACTCCTTTACTCTTTATTTTACAGTGATAAATTTTTCCTTAATCTTCATTATACTAAAAACCGGTGTTAAAAATCAATATTTTTCTGAATTTTCTTGTCTGTTATGGTAATTTTTTTACAGCTGTGTTATAATCAGCGTGAAGGAATGATTATATGAAAGACATTTATCCCGATTTTTATAAACAATTCAAATGCATTGCCAATCGCTGCGAGGACAGCTGCTGCAAGGACTGGGACATTGACGTTGACAGCGAGACAGAAAAGTTCTACAACACGGTAAATTCTCCGCTGGGTGATAAGATTCGCTCGCTGACCTACACCGACGAATACGGCGAAAGGGTCTTTAAGTCCTCGGACGGCAGATGCCCGTTCTGGAATGACGAAATGCTCTGCGATATTTACATCGGACTGGGCGAGGAACACCTGAGCCGCACCTGCGCAAACTTTCCGCGGGTCAAGGTGAATTTCGGCGATTTCAGAGAAAATATCCTGTCTTTTGCCTGTCCCGAGGCGGCAAGGTTTATGCTCAAAGCCGACAACCGCGCCTATGCGGACTTCGGCGGTGAATTCGAGCTTAAAAGCAGTGAAGATGACGAGGACTATATGAGCTTTCTGCTGAAGGCGAGGAACCGCACGGTTGAATTCCTCACCAACGAGGAAGAACCGTTCGCTTACAGGCTCGCGGATTGCCTTGAATTCAACGCGCAGGTGCAAAGCCTATTAAACGGCGAAGAACCCGCTCCGCTCGA
>CACYQK010000005.1:0-32270 GCA_902776495.1 uncultured Ruminococcus sp.
ATAAGATCATTCACAAGGCTTCGCTTCTCAAGGGCAGAAGTATTGTCAAGGCGCGCGAAAAGCTGTATGCCGAGGCGGAGCTTATCCGCTCGGGCGCGAGCATCCCCAATGCAGACAAATTCCTCGGTCAGATCTATGAAAAACCCGAGTGCCTGCTCGACTACTTTGACAGGGATTCTCTGTTCTTTGTGTCCGAGTATTCAAATGTCCGCGACCGCGGGAAAATGATGGATTTCCAAAACACCGAGGCGCTCAAACAGGGCCTTGCCGACGGCGTGCTTTGCCGCGGCTTTGACCGCTTTTCGCTTACCCTTAACGAGTGCACGGAGCGGTTTGAGGCTCACGGCGTTATACTGCTCGAAAACTTTGTCCACGGCAGCATCGACATAAAGCTCGGCGAGGTCGTCAGCTTTAACTCAAAGCAGCTCAGCACATGGAACGGCTCTTACAAGCAGCTGCGCGAGGATATCGACGGCTTCTGTCAGTCGGGCTACCGCGGAGTGGTTTTGGCAGGAACCGAAAAGGCGGCAAAAAAGCTCGGCGAGACTCTCTCTTCCGACGGTTACAATGCCGAATACGCCGAAAAACTAAGCAAATTATCAGACAAAAAGATATATGTAATGAGCGGAGCTCTCAGCGCCGGCTTTGAGCTCCCCAACGAAAAAATCTTTCTTATAAGCTACGGTCAGGCGGCTTTCCGCCCCGAAAAAAAGCGCAGAAGGCGCAAAAAAGAGGGCAACGAGATCTACAGCCTTTCCGAGCTCACGCCCGGGGATTATGTCGTTCACAACGTCCACGGGATCGGCATTTTCAGCGGCATCCGCAAAATCGACACCCACGGTATCACAAAGGATTATATAAAGATAGACTACGCCAAGGGCGACGTGCTCTATGTGCCGGTCACTCAGCTCGATATGGTCGCAAAATACATCGGCCCGCGCGAGAATACGCGTATAAAGCTCAACCGCCTCGGCTCTCAGGAATGGCAAAAGGCAAAGGCGAGGGTAAAGAGCTCGGTCAAGGATATTGCAAAGGAGCTTATCGCCCTTTACGCCGCGCGTATGAAGGCGAAGGGCTACGCTTTTTCCGCCGACAACGAGTGGCAGCGTGACTTTGAAATGGGCTTTGAATACGAGGAAACGCCCGACCAGATCATCTGCATCGGCGAGATAAAGCGCGATATGGAGCGTGCCGTGCCGATGGACAGACTCCTTTGCGGCGACGTCGGGTTCGGCAAGACCGAGGTCGCGCTCAGGGCGGCGTTCAAGTGCGTTTCGGACTCAAAACAGTGCGCGCTGCTCTGCCCGACGACGATTTTGGCGTGGCAGCATTACCAGACCGTGACAAAGCGGTTCGAGGGCTACCCGATAAGGGTAGAATTACTCTCGCGCTTCCGCACGCCAAAGCAGCAAAAGGAGATTTTGGTGCGCCTAAAGCGCGGCGAGGTCGATATGGTCATCGGCACCCACCGCCTTGTGCAAAAGGACGTGGAATTCCGCGACTTGGGGCTCGCTATAATCGACGAGGAACAGCGGTTCGGAGTGGCGCAAAAGGAGCGATTCAAGGAGCTTGTCAAGAATATTGATGTCCTCACTCTCTCGGCAACCCCGATCCCGCGCACGCTCAATATGGCTATGAGCGGACTGCGCGATATGAGCGTGATCGAAGAAGCTCCGCTTAACCGCCAGCCCGTCCAGACCTATGTGCTCGAGCACGACAACGCCGTGATCTATGAGGCTGTACGCCGAGAGATGCGCCGCGGCGGTCAGGTTTTTTACCTGCACAATAACGTAGAAACGATCGAGAGCTGCGCGCGCAGGATACGCGAAGCGATCCCCGACGCGAAGATCGCCATAGCTCACGGCAAGATGAACGAGCAGCAGCTTTCCGAAGTCTGGCGGCAGATGCTCGAACAGGAGATAGATATCCTCGTTTGCACAACAATAATCGAAACAGGCGTTGATTTGCCTAACGCGAACACGCTCATAATAGAAAACGCCGACTGTATGGGACTTTCTCAGCTCCATCAGCTCCGCGGACGTGTCGGCAGAAGCGCGCGCCGCGCCTACGCATACTTTACCTTCAGGCGCAGCAAGGTGCTGACCGACATACAGCAAAAGCGCCTTGCCGCTATCAGGGAGTTCACAGAGTTCGGCAGCGGCTTCAAAATCGCTATGCGCGACCTTGAACTGCGCGGAGCGGGCAACATTATGGGCGCTCAGCAGCACGGCCATATGGAGAGCGTCGGCTACGATATGTACCTAAAGCTGCTGGCAGAGGCAGTGGGCGAGGAGAGAGGCGAAGAGCAAAAGACCGCCGACCTCGATTGCCTTATAGATATTTCGGTAGACGCCCACATCCCCGAATACTATGTTGAGAGTCTTACCCTGCGGCTCGATGTTTACCGCAGGATCGCCGACATCAGGACCGAAAGCAATGCGGAGGACGTTAAAAACGAGCTCAAAGACCGCTTCGGCGAGATCCCCGAGTCGGTCGAGGGCTTGATCGACATCGCCCTTATCCGCAACAAAGCATACTCTATGGGAGTCTATGAAATACGTCAAAACGATACCGCAATTATGCTCTATGTCAAAGAGATAAAGTCCCCCGCGGTGGCCGATCTGCTCATCGCGCTCAACGGAAAGGCAACGCTCAGCGCAGGAACAAAGCCCTATTTGGCTGTAAAATGCGCCGACGGAGCTGATTCTGTTGAGGTTTTGAAGCGGATTTTTAAAATATAATGGTAAAATTTGATAAATTTTTAATAAAATGTAGACATCGGCAAAAAAATTGTGTATAATCATATTGTATGCACCCTTAAATGGGTAAAAATGTTTAAAGGATGGTATAGTAACATGAGATCCGCAATTAAAATCAGCTCACTGCTTTTGGCAGTAGTTATGCTTGTGAGCGCTGTTTTGGTTTCGGGCTGCAGCCTTAAACCCGAGTGGTCTTACAAGACAAGCGAAAAAGAGCTTGCAATCGGTGTTTATATCTTAGCGCTCAGATCAGCATACTCAACTGCTGAGACCAAGGCTAAGGAGCTTGAGGATTATGACAGCACATCGGACAGCTGGCTTGATATGGAAATCACAGATGACGACGGCAACACAGAGGTTGCCCGCACATGGATAAAGAATAAGGCTGAGGAACAGTGCCTTGAATACCTCGTTGTAGAAAATGGTCTGAGCGACAGCGGCACAACAGTTGACGAGGCTCAGCTTGACGAGGCAAGAAAACAGGCAAAGACTTCTTGGGAGGTCGGCCAGCAGACTATGTACGGACAGATGCCGGCGGCGAAGAAATCTTTGGAAAAGTACGGCGTTTCTCTCGCAAGCTATACTTATGTAGTTGCGGACGCTCATCAGAACGAAGAGGCTTACTTTGATTATCTTTACTCTCCGGGCGGTCCCAAGGCGGTTCCCGATGCTGAGCTTGTAAAGTATGTTCAGGATAACTATGCTGATTACTCATACATCTCGGTTCCCCTCTACACCTCACAGCAGCAAGAGGGCTCGGAACAGCCCACAAGCGTAGCTATGTCCGCCGAGGAAAAGAAGAAAGTCAACGACAAGATAAACGGATACGCAAAAGCGATAAACGACGAAGGCAAGTCTTATGATGACGTTGTTTCCGAGTATATGAAGGAAAGCGGCCTTACCGAAAGTCCCTCAAAGGATAATATCGAGCTCAAGGAAGAGTTCTCCGCCGGCGACCAGATCAAGACGGCTTACGATAAGATCCAGCCCGGCAAGGTTTCAGTAGTGACCGTAGGCGAAGACCCCAACGCAAGCGTATACCTCGTTTACAAAAAGGATATCAAGGCGGACGCGGCAAAGTATGTTTCGGAAAACCGCGAAACTGTTCTTCACAAGGCAAAGGAAAAAGATTTTGAGGATTACCTCAAGACCCTTACAGAAGATCTCGATTACGAGAAGAGCTCGGCTGTAGACAGTTACGATCCCAAGATGTTCTTTGAGCCGGTACAGCCCACAACCGCGGCAAAATCTAACGAGGATGACGCAGCAGACAGCAGCGCAGCGGGCTGATCATACCCGATGCAAATAATACCAAGCGAATAACACATATAATACAGGGGAAGAACAATACAAAAAACTCAAAAGTAAATCTTAGAGGTGATTTGTATGAAAAGAAACTATTCAAGAGCACTCGTAGCTTTTTTGGCGGCGATAATGTGCTTGTGCGTTTGCGTTTTTAACGTATACGCGGTACCCGGAGAGGACGGAGAGGTCACTCCCGATCCGGGCGGCGGAGATCAGTCAAGCGCTCAGTCATCAGATGTTCCGTATATTCCCGATCCCCCCGCAGAAGGCGGCGGAGATCAGTCAAGCGCCCAGTCATCAGACGTTCCGTATATTCCCGAGAGTAACAACGACAATTCTTCGTATGACGGCGGAGGCGGCGGATATGACGGAGGCGGAGATAACCAGACTTCGTATGAAACCGACGGTGGCGGCGAAAGCAGCAACAATGTTTATTATGACAGCGACGGCAACAGCTATTCCAATCAGGACGACGTCTATGTAGGCGGAGGTCAAAACTATCAGCCTCCCGCAAGTACCGCCCCGACAGCGGCGCTTTACAAGACAGAAAAAAAGATTGACGCCGACGAGCTCTCCAAAAGCGATTGGGGAGAACTCTCAAATCTGCTCAAAAACAACGGAGCGGCAGAGAGCGACGGAGATGATTTTGCTTTTATCCAGAATAATACAAGCAAAAAAGATAACGGTCATTGGATCGTTATCGCCGGATTGATTTGTATCCTGCTCAGCATTACAGGCTTTATTTACCTTATCGCCTCAAAAATCAGCAGACGCAAAAAGATCAAAGAGGGCAATATTACAAAGACTTCCGATCCTCAAAAGAAGGGAGCCGCAAGACGCTCTAACGACGATTATGACGACGGCTACGGTTCAAAAAGAAAACCCGAACAAAAACAGCAGCAGGATCGTCGTGCCGAAAGAGCAAAAACCGTCAACCGTTACAGTGATGAAAAAACCAAGACTCATTACAGCAGCGGCAAAACCACCAATGGCGGTAAACACGGCAGAAGATACAGATAACAGTAAAAAAGTCCCGGAATTTCCGGGGCTTTTTTGTCGCGGCGGCGACAGCGCAATCCGCTCCGATTTGTAATGGTACGGGGTTTAACGGAAATGTTTTTCTTTACATTTAAAGCCTCCCCTGACGCACGATAGTGCTTTAGGGGAGGTGTCAGCTCTGCTGACGGAGGGGTCCTGCGTTTCCAATAATGCGAGTTTTCCTTGATATTGTAGGGGAGCACCCATGTGTGCTCCCGAGGGCGTTCAACTTATGCTTGGTATCCTATCAAGCCTTTCATCGTGAACAAACGCCGGTTATTTCGGGCGGACACGTGATGATTCCCATGTCAGGGGATTTCCCGAAACAAGCGTCAGGGAAGGGGTTGAATGTAGAGAAAAGAAATCAAAACGTCAGGTAAATTCACCAAACCAATAAAAATATTTACCGCAAAAAAGCTCAAAACATAACGATAAAGCTCAAAACAACAGAGTAAAACACGATTATTATTCTATTATGTAATAATGGTCGTGTTTTTTTGGTTATTTTTTATAAAAAATACACTAAAAATTAGTTTGAAAATTTTTGAATTTGCTTGAAATTACCATAAATTTTTGGTATGATATATATTAGATATAAGTATTAGTATGCAATAGTAGATTTTAATTTGGCTTTAGGAGTTGGATTTATGAATTACAGCTTCAATGATGACCGCAGTGTGCCCAAGCGATTTTTTGAGGGCGACGCCGCGACTGCCTATGAATACTTCGGAGCTCACCTCGAAAGCCGCGGCGGTAAAAAGGGTGCGTTCTTCAGAGTATGGGCGCCGAACGCTCTCAGCGTTTCGGTGGTAGGCAGCTTTAACGACTGGAACAAAAGCAATGATTATATGAGCAAAACCGAGGACGGTATTTGGGAGCTCTTTATTGAGGGGGACCTTAAAGGAGAATCCTACAAATACTGCATCGAGACCCCTTGGTTTGAAAAAATAATGAAATCCGATCCCTTCGCTTTTTATGCCGAGCTTCGCCCCGACAACGCGTCGATCGTCTCCGACCTTTCGGGTTACGACTGGCAGGACGGCGAGTGGCTTGAGCACAGAAGGACAACGGATTCACTGAAGGCTCCGATGAACATTTACGAGGTTCACGCGGGCTCCTGGAAGCGCAACGAGGACGGCAGCTTTTACACCTACCTCCAGCTTGCGGACGAGCTTGTGGCGTATCTAAAGGATATGCACTACACCCACGTTCAGTTTATGCCGCTTATGGAGCACCCGTTTGACCCCAGCTGGGGCTTCCAGACTACGGGCTACTACGCCGCTACCTCGCGCTTCGGCACTCCGCAGGAGCTTATGGTCTTGATAGACAAGCTCCATCAGGCAAACATCGGCGTTATTATGGACTGGGTACCCTCAAACTTCCCCAAGGACAGCTACGCGCTCGAGCGCTTTGACGGTACTCCGCTCTTTGAGAGCGAGGATCCCAAGCTCGGCGAGCGTCCGTCATGGGATACCTGCCTGTTCGACTTCACAAAGCCCGAGGTCATCAGCTTTTTGGTGTCCTGCGCGGTTTTCTGGATAAAAACCTATCACATCGACGGTTTGCGCGTCGGCGCGCTGTCGTCAATGCTCTACCTTGACTACGGCAAGGAAAAGGGCGAGTGGGAGCCGAACAAGTTCGGCGGCAAAGAAAACCTTGAAGCTATCGACTTTATAAAACGCTTAAACACGGCAGTTCATATGTTCTGCGAGGGCTCGCTTATGTTCGCGGAGGAGACCACCTCTTGGCCTAAGCTGACCCACAAGCTCGAAAACGGCGGACTCGGATTTGACTACAAGTGGAACCGCGGCTGGATGAACGATATGCTCAACTATATGACGCTCGACCCGCAGTGGAGACCGTTCAACCACGACAACCTGACGTTCAGCTTTTTCTACGCGTTTTCCGAGCACTTTGTCCTGCCGGTATCGCACGACGAGGTATCGCCCGGCAAGGGCTCGATACTCAGCAAAATGCCCGGCAATGACGGCGACAGGCTCGCGGGACTCAGGGCGTTCATCACCTATATGTTCGCGCATCCCGGCAAAAAGCTCATCTTTATGGGTACCGAGATCGGACAGCTCGAGGAATGGGACGTTGACGGTATCGTCGACTGGGAGTTCCTCGACAGCAAAAACCACGCCCAGCTCCAGGTCTTTTTCAGAACGCTCAACAAGTTTTATGTTGACAACAAGCCGTTCTATGAGCGCGATGCTATCTGGAAGGGCTTTGACTGGATCCATCACGACGACTACACAAACAGCGTTATCGCGTTCAAGCGCACGGACGAGAGCGGTAACGAGATCATTGCGGTTTGCAACTTCAGACCGATAAAGCACGAAAAATACTCGATCGGCGTGCCGGTATGCGGCATTTACGACGAGGTGTTCAACTCCGACGCCATTGAGTTCGGCGGTTCGGGAGTAACTAACGGAATGGGTCTTGAACCCGACCTTATGAAAATTCACGGCTGCAATCAGGGACTTTCTCTTACCCTGCCGCCTATGGGCGTCATCTACCTAAAATGCAGGCAGCAGTATGGTAATCAGACAGAGATCCCTGAATAAATACAGAAAGAATAAATTTATTATATTGGAGGTATTTGCATGCAAATGTTCCCAAAACAGGAAGTAGTGGCAATGCTGCTTGCCGGCGGCCAGGGCTCGCGCCTCGGCGTACTCACCAAGAAGCTTGCCAAGCCCGCTGTGCCGTTTGGAGGAAAGTACCGTATCATTGACTTTCCGCTTTCAAACTGCGTTAATTCGGGCGTAGAGGCTGTTGGTATCCTTACTCAGTATCAACCGCTTGTGTTAAACGAGTACATCGGTAACGGCCAGCCGTGGGATCTGGACGGAATGCACTCGGGAGTCAACTGCCTGAGCCCGTATCAGGCTATTCAGGGCGCCGACTGGTATTCGGGTACGGCTAACGCTATTTATCAGAATATCAACTATATCGAGCGCTATGACCCCGACTACGTTGTGATCCTCTCCGGCGACCACATCTACAAGATGGACTACAATAAAATGCTCGAGTATCACAAGGAAAAGAACGCGGCGTGTACTATTGCGGTAATTGACGTTTCGTTGGAAGAGGCGTCAAGATTCGGTATCCTCAACACCTACGAGGACGGCGAGATCTATGAGTTTGATGAAAAGCCGGAGCATCCCAAGAGCACGAACGCTTCGATGGGTATCTACATCTTCAGCTGGAAAGAGCTCAGAAAGTACTTAACAGAGGACGCCGAGCTCGAGGATTCAGACCACGATTTCGGCAAGAATGTTCTTCCCGCAATGCTCAACGCGGGCGAGAGGATGTACGCCTATCCGTTTGAGGGTTACTGGAAGGATGTAGGAACCATAGACAGCCTCTGGGAGGCAAATATGGACCTGCTCGATCCCAATGTAACGCTCGATTTAAAAGACATCTATTCGCGCAATCCCATGATGCCGCCTCACTATGTTTCTCCCGACGCGAACATCCAGAATTCGCTTGTAGCGGACGGTTGTAACGTAGAGGGTAACCTTGAGTTTTCTATTCTTTTCTCAGGCGTTACGGTCGGCAAGGGCGCGACAGTAAATTCTTCGATCATTATGCCCGGTGCGGTGATCGAGGACGGAGCTAACGTTCAGTTCGCTATCGTTGCCGAGAATACGGTCATCGGCAAAAACGCAAAAATCGGTCAAAGACCCGAAGAGGTCGAGGATCGTGACAACTGGGGCATCGCGGTTATCGGTGAAAACACCGTGATCGCCGAGGGCGCGGTTGTTAAAGCAAAAGAAATGATTGACAGCGAGGAGGTTTCAGGTAATGAGAAGTAATGATGTACTCGGTCTGGTTTTTGCAGACACAATGAGCCACAAGATCCCTGAGCTTTCCGCTTCGCGTACGGTTGCAAGCATCCCCATCGGCGGCAAATACAGGCTGATCGACTTTGTGCTTTCAAATATGTCGAACTCCGGTATCAACAACGTCGGGATCATAGCAAAGAGCAATTTCCTGTCGCTTACCGACCACGTGGGCTCGGGCAGCGCTTATGACCTCTCAAAGAGAAGAAGCAACCTTACCCTGCTCACCCCGTACAACGGAAAGAGCTTTTCAAATCTTATTGAAACTATTTATAATATGCACGGATATATCGACCACTGCCGCGAGGAATATGTGCTTATCTCTCCCGGCAACGTTGTAACGAATTTTGACTACAACGCATTGTTCGATTTCCACTCAAAGCACGACGCGGACGTTACCTTGATCTACAAAAACGGCGCTGTTCCCGAGGGCTACCTAAGTCCTCTTTCGGTCTTGACCGATGACGACGGAAAGGTCAACCAGATCCGCATCACGCCCGGTATTGCCGATGATGTAGATGTAAACCTCGTTTACGGCTCAATGCTTATCAAAAAATCCGTGCTTATGGATGAGATCCGCAACGCGCTCAGCCTTAACCAGCTTGACGCGAAGCGCCATATCCAGACATCTCTCGGAAAATATAAGATCTACGCTTACGAGAACAAGGGCTACACCGCGATCATCTCCTCGGTCAACTCCTACTTTGACTTCAATATGGACTTGATGAAGAAAGAGGTAAGAGACGCTCTGTTCAATCCCAAGCGTCCTATCTATACAAAGGTAAGGGACGACGCTCCCTCGCGTTACGGACTCGACAGCAGCGTTAAGAATTCAATCATCGCTCAGGGCTGCGTTATCGACGGCGAGGTTGAAAACTGCGTTATCTCAAAGGGCGTATATGTAGGCAAGGGCGCCAAGCTTTCAAACTGCATCATTATGCAGGATTCAAAAATCGGCAAGGATACAAAGCTCAATTATGTTATCATAGACAAGGACGTTACCGTTAAGGACGAGCGTTCGCTGATGGGCTTTGACTCATATCCGATTTATATAGCTAAAAAATCTGTTGTTTAACAGTGTGAGTTTAGGAGGAAAATAAAATGAGAATACTATATTGTGCGTCCGAGGCTAATCCGTTCTGCGGCAGCGGCGGACTTGCCGATGTTGCGGGCAGCCTTCCGCACACACTATGCAGAAAAGGCCAGGACTGCCGAATCGTTGTTCCGCTTTACGGCACGATCCCGCAGGATCTGAAAAATCAGCTGAACTTTATCACAAACTTTACGGTTCCCGTTGCGTGGCGTCATCAGTACTGCGGACTCTTCTGGGCTCGCTGGAACGACTGCACATACTACTTTATCGACAACGAGTACTACTTCAAGCGCGGAACTCTTTACGGTCACTATGACGACGCCGAGAGATTTGCTTTCTTCTCGCGCGCTATCTTAGAGATGCTTCCGTATATCGACTTCCATCCCGACATCATTCACGCGAATGACTGGCAGACAGCGCTTGTTCCCGTTTACTACTATCTGTTCTATTCGCACAGACCTTGGTATTACAACATCAAGAGCCTGTTTACCATCCATAACATCCAGTATCAGGGTGAGTACGGCTGGGAGGTAAATACCGAGTGCGTAGGTATCCCCGCAAGCGAGACAAAGATCCTCGAGATGAACGGCAAGCTCAATATGATGAAGGGCGCTATCGAGACCTCGACCAGAGTTTCGACCGTTTCTCCGTCCTACGCGGCAGAGATCAAAGACCCGTGGTACAGCTGGGGACTTCACGACGAGCTCAACCTTCGTCACTACAAGCTCTGCGGTATCAAGAACGGTATCGACCTTGCAAGCTACGACCCCGCCACCGACTATCAGATCTACTGCAACTACACCAAAGAGGATATGAGCGGTAAGGGCGAGTGTAAGCGCGCGCTTCAGGAGAGACTTACTCTCGAAGTCAACTGGAGTATTCCGCTTGTCGCTATGGTTACCCGTCTTGTATCTCACAAGGGACTTGACCTTGTTCGTATGGGCCTTGAGGAATTAATGGACAACGAGAATATGCAGTTTGTAATTCTCGGTTCGGGCGATAAGGAGTATGAGGACTTCTTTAACTATATGCAGGCTAAATATCCGGGCAGACTCATCTTCTGCCACGGCTTTGTTCCCGAGCTCGCCCGTAAGATCTATTCGGGCGCCGATATATTCCTGATGCCTTCGGCTCAGGAGCCCTGCGGTCTTGCTCAGATGATCGCTCTGCGTTACGGCACTATCCCCGTAGTACGCGAGGTAGGCGGTCTTAAAGACTCTGTATTTGATTCAGCCGATAACTACGGTAACGGTTTTACGTTCAAGAACTACTACACAGCCGATATGCAGCACGCTATCCGCCGTGCTCTCTGGGGCATCCAGGACGATCAGGGCTGGCACCAGCTTATGTGGCGCGCTATGATGAGCGACAACAGCTGGGAGCGTTCTGCTCAGGATTATATCAACGTATACAGCGATACGCTTAACTGGAACTAAGTCGGGCACCCCGACAGGAAGTTCGCGTACTGGAACGCGCTGATATAGGTCAACTCGCAGTTTCGCGAGAAAAATCCGATATAACAATCAACACCCCGACTCATTACGAGTCGGGGTGTTTTATCTTTGCTTATTCTTTGTCGGGCTTTATTAGGTTACAGATTATGTAATAGAACGGGATAGAGATGAATACTATCCAGCCGAACTGCCAGCCGCCGCAGATGTGGCAATAACCGAAGATGATATACACGGCGACGCAGAGCACGGGGAACGCGAAGTGGCTCGGATTGCGCTTGAAGATCGCGTCAATGAGCGAGTAATACAGCGGAATACTGAACAAAGCGACCCAGCTGAGCGCCCATCCGAAGAATACGCCGCTGAAGCCCCACGCGAGAAATACCGCGAGCGCGATCGCCCAAAACGGGAATTCCTGAAAGAACTTATGCCGCGGGCTCTTGATATGCTTCTTTTTGAGTTCTTCGTCAACCATAACGTGACCGTCCTCATCGGTGTAAACGCGGTTTTTGCCGTTTTCCTCAACGTGAATACCGTCCCAGCCGACGTGGACCGTATTGCCGTCCTTGCTGTCAACGTTAACGCCTTCCTTGTATGAGATATTAACGTGGTCGCCGTCTTTGCTGTCAACGTGGATACCGTTCTTAAAGGAAACCCTGTCCTCGCGGACGTAGTTTGTATTTTCATCCGGTTGAGCTTCGGTTCGTTCGGGTTCATCCGGTTCGGCGGAATCGGTGTTGTCATCCTCCTGCTGAGATTCTTCCGTTTTTCCTTTTAAAAGCTCGTCAAGGCTGACGCCGTAAACCTCGGCAAGGCTTATAAGATTATCGGTATCGGGCGACGCTTCGCTCCGCTCCCATTTTGATACCGCCTGACGGCTAACGCCGATTTTCTCGGCGAGTTCCTCCTGGCTGAGGTTGTGTTGCTTTCTGTATTGAAGAAGTCTGTTTGCTGTTTCGATATTCATAGTTCTGCCTCCCTCTGTTTTATGCCATAATTATACACGCAACCGCCCAAGTTGCGCTATACATTCCGCTTTACATCCCCGCAACCACAGGTTGCGCAAATCAAAAACCCGCTTTTTAAGCGGCTTTTTGATTCATAGAGCTATTTAGCGATAATACGGCTGATTGGGATAGCCTGTATTGTAAAACGGCTGGTGAATAACTATCCTTGCGCGGCCGTCCCACGAGCAATTCATCTCAACGGGAGGAGTGTTGGGGTTGATGAATACTGCGCGGCTGTACCTTCTGTTGCCGATCCTTACGATTATCACGTGTCTGCCGGGCGACAGGAAAAACGGAATACCGCTGCCCGAGCCGGTCTGGTAAGTCCTGCCGGTCCTTGTTATTGTTACCTGAAAAATAATTGCAGGATTAATTGTGAAGAAGTTGGCAATAAAATTTGCCTGCTGCACGGATGCCACGGGGCAGTCAAGCTGCACCGGCTGCGGTTGGGTCATCGGCGGCGCGGGTACAGTCGGCTGATATACCGGCTGAAAATTAGCGGGAGCGGGCTGCATAGGCGCAGGCTGCTGTAAGTTTGTCGGGATGATGATTCTCTGTCCGCAGTGTGTGCAGAATAATTGTTTCATTGTGCTATCCGCTTCAACCACGGTTCCGCATTTTGAGCATATAAGTCTTACGTTCATTGTTCTCTCTCCTTGTTTTTCTTTCCGTCAAGATAATCTTGAAGTATGATCACGGCGGCTACGGCATCAACTACATTTTTTCGCTTTTTTCCGCGTGTATTTGTTGCGTTCAGATAGTTGTGGGCAGTAACGGTCGTGCCGCGCTCGTCCTGCATTACCGTGGCGATGCCGGTCAGCTCCTCGAGCTTTTCGGCAAAGTCGCGGGCGTTTTGAGCGCTCTCGCCCTCGGTGCCGTCCATATTCTTCGGAAGTCCCACAACAATCAACTCTGCTTTTGTATCGCGCGACATCTGCGCGACTTTTTCCAACAGTTTTTTATTTGATTTTTCAAAAATCACGGTGTGGGGCGAGGCAAGGAATTCGCTTTTGTCGCAGAGCGCAATGCCTGTTCTCGCTTTTCCCAAGTCAACCGACATTATTATCATAATATTGTTCCTTTCAGATTTATAGTTCTATTATAGTCCAAAACTTTTAAATATACAATGTTTTTGTTTCAGTTACTTTAGCTATTTTCAAAAAAACTCAAAACAATCTAAAAATTCTCACCCTTACAGCGACAAATCAGTCGGCGTGTCCGCAATATAATAGACTTATCATATAGAAAAGGAAGTAAAAAATGACTGACGCAAAAGCAATGCGGCATATGTATGATGCCAAGACCGATTTCTTTAAGAATATCGGTTTAAATATATTATACTGCGCCTGCGGGACTCTCATTACAAGGGGGGCTGTTTTGGGAACTATGGCTCCGTTCGGGGCTTCCTACGCTGCGGCGGTGCCAAAGGAAAGGCTGCTGCCGTCGCTCGCCGGCGCGGCGTTCGGATATGTGCTGTTGAATCCCTCCGACAGCTTTAGGTATATCGCGGTTATTGTAGCGATTGGCTGCGCAAGGTGGCTGCTCAGCGATATAGGCAGAGTAAGCACAAGCAAGCTGTTCGCTCCGCTGTGCGCGTTTATCCCCACAGCGGCAACGGGTATAGCCCTGTCGTTCGGCGGAGTCGGAACAATGGCGACTCTGACAGGCAGCTTTATCGAGGCGGCGCTGGCGGCTGTCGCGGCTTATTTTATTTCATACACGATGCGCCTGTCGTTCGGCAGGCGGAGCATTTCCGCGTTTACCCCGCAGGAGACCGCGTGCGTTGTAATGACAGGCTGTGTTTTGATTTTGTCGCTCGGCTCGCTCACAATAGAAAACGTCTCGCTCGGCAGGATAATCGCGGTCATCGCGGTTATGCTCTGCGCGCGCTACGGCGGAGTCAACGGCGGCACGGTCAGCGGAGCGGCAACGGGTGCGGTGTTCAGCCTTGCGGCGTTTGAGCAGGGCTTCATCTGCGGCGGTTATTCGTTCGGCGGACTGATGGCGGGATTATTCTCTCCGCTCGGTAAGCTCGCTACGGCGCTGTCGTTTGTGACGGCGGATTTTTTGATGAGCCTTGCGTTCGGCGGAGAAAAAATGCCGTCGGGCATACTTGTAGAGGGCGCGATAGGTGCGGCGATATTTATGCTGCTGCCGAAGAGCGTCGGGGATTTTATCTCGCCGGTATTCAACAAAAAACTCGACCTCTCGCTTGGAGAAACGCTTCGTAAAAACCTCATAGCGCGTCTCAGCTTTACCTCGAGCGTTATAAAAAACGTTAAAAACGACGTTGAAAACGTGTCCGAAAAAATGGGGGAGATGTATTCGCCGTCATTTGATTGGGTCTGCCAAAATGTCGCGGACGAAGTCTGTTCGGGCTGCGGACTGAGGATGTACTGCTACGAACACAAGGGCGGCGTTACAAAGGACGACTTTTTCCGCCTTGAAGAGGAGCTCAATATGAACGGCAGGATAGGCGCAAAGGAAGTCGGAGAGCTGTTTATCAAAAACTGCTGTAAGAAAAGTGAGATCGCCCGAAGTATGACAGATAACTACAAAAAGCTTTTGTCGCTTCAGGAGGCTGAGCGCAGAGTCAGCGAGATCCGCTCGGTCGTAGCCGGGCAGTTCGCGGGGGTCAGCGATATTCTAAGCGACCTGTCAAAGGAGTTTGCCGAGATAAAAACAGGCGACAGCCAAGCCGCGGACAGGATAATAAGCGAGCTCACAACGCTCGGAGCCTGCCCGATAGAATGTTCCTGCCTTGAGGGCGAAAACGGCAGAATGAGCGTTGAACTGATTATGAGCGCCAAGGGAAAAGAAATAAAGCGCGGTCAGCTCTCGCGTATCGTCTCAAAATGCTGCAGAAGGCGATTTGACCTGCCCACGATCACCTGCGAGAGCGGAAGGCTCAGAGCCGCTCTTTGTGAGCTTCCCAAGTTTGATGTAGAGATCGGCTCGAACCAGCACATAGCGGATAACGGAAAGCTTTGCGGTGACTGCATAGATTACTTCAACGACGGCCGCGGCAAGACCTACGCCCTTGTCTGTGACGGAATGGGTACAGGCGGCAGAGCGGCGGTCGACGGAAATATGGCGGCGTCGGTCATGGGCAGGCTGCTGCGCTCGGGACTCAGCGAGGACAGCGCGCTTCAAATCGTGAATTCCGCCCTGATGATAAAGAGCGATGACGAGAGCCTGTCAACTGTTGATTTGGCGGGAATAGATCTGTTCACGGGGAAGGTCACGCTTAAAAAAGCAGGCGCCGCAGCGACATATATAAAAAAGAACGGCAGGGTGTACAAAAAGGATATGTCCTCGCTCCCTGCGGGAATACTGAACAATATCAAATTCGCGGCAGACGCGGTTAATCTTATGGTCGGAGATATGGTGGTTATGGTTTCAGACGGCGCCGCAACAGGCGATGACAAGTGGCTTGAAAAGCTGATAAAGACGTGGAACAAGGGCAGCACACAGGAGCTTGCCCAAGCGGTAGTTGAGGAGGCGATAAAGCGCAGGGCAGAGAGCAGGGATGACGATATCACGGCTGTTGCAATGCGCATAACGGAAAACTAAAACAGGGACGAGCGCTTTGCTCGTCCCTTAGATCTGTTCGGTGATCGTTTAGTTATTAACCTGAATAAACGCCCATATAAACGGGGATGTTGCTCTCGTTGTCTATCAGCATAAAGATAAACGGACGCGAGAATTCAAGCGTCGCGGCTTTAGATTCTGCGGGGGATGTTGCAGCGGGTTTTTCCGTGGGAGCAATGCTGCCCTGCGTTACCTCTTTGCCCGATGTAAAAACACCGTAGCGGTCGATAGTGATGCCCGGCTGCAAATCATAAAGCTCGTTTATCTTAACATTCTTTGAGTGGGCGAGGTTGCTAAAGTCCGACTTGTCGGAAAACAGCGTGTAAAGTCCCGACTTTATCATGATCGGAGACATCGGTTTCGGATCATCGGTTTGAGGTATCTCGACGACCGGCATATGTGAATCGATCCTTGAGGTCACCGAAAAGCTGTCGATCAGCTTTGAGTATTCCACGCTGTCAAAGCTTTTGATATAGTCCTCGATCTTAATGTCTTCGTTGGGCATTATAAGGACAAGCTTCAGCGGGTTATTTGCAGTGTATTTTATTATTCCCTTTGCCTGATCGGAGTGGATATAGTTCTCGTCCGAAGCAAGGAACTTTGCTGCCTTTCCGTTGAATTTAGAATCGACCTCGGCGTTTGCCGCGTACGGAGTCAGCCAATTATCAGACAGCCCAAACGAGGTAATGTCGCATATCGAACCGTCCTTGTTTAGGTTCAGCTTATCGTAAACCGGACTTCCGAGCAGGTTGTTGACCTTGTCTTCATAATCCTTGTTCGCAAAGTCAAATCTCGCGATATTCGCGCTGAAATAATCCGCGTTGCTCTGTAAAAAGGTTTTACGCACGTCGGTTTTGTCGTTGACAAGCAAGGTGTTGCCGAGCTTGACTTGATTTGGATTATCGTCGGAGTCTTTATCATCGGATTTGCTGACGGTTTCCATCCTGCTCTTAAAGTAGGACGAGCAGGCATTTAGGTCATCAAGCGTTAAGTCCGAACCGAGCGCGAGCATTATCTCAGAAAGAGTATCGTTGTTTGCACCGTCCGCAAGCAGCGATAAACCTAGCATGTTCGCCGCGGGAGAGAAAACAAACGATTTGCCTCCGGCGCCGTCCTGAGCCGCCATATTCCTGAACAACTTGAGCTCGTAGCCCGTGATCAGATTGACATATGAGTTGTATGTTGTCGGCGGTTCCTTCGCGCCGTCGGCGTAGTTATATGTTTTTGTAACGTCTTCGTTTCGTTTGTAGCCCGAGGATAACAGCTCGCTGTCCGAGAATTTGCCGGGATCGGAGCATGCGCAAAGTGTTATCGCGAGCATTATGACGCACAAGAACGTCGATAGTATTCTCTTGAATTTCATAATTTTATTCCTTATCGCAAAGCTTTTTTGCAAGCTTGAAAATGTCTTCGGCAGCGTTGGGCAGAGCCAGTTTTTTACAGTTTTCTTTCATTTCGTTTAGTTTTTCGGGAGAATTCAAAAGCTCGATTATCTGATCCGCGCCATTTGATTTGTCAATCAAGACAGCGGCGTTTTGATTGAGCAGGAAGTCGACATTATCAGCCTCCTGACCGGGATAAGCGCTGTAGATAGCCATCGGCAGATGACAGGCGATACTCTCGGTAACGGTAAGCCCGCCCGGCTTTGTTACGATCAGGTCGGCTATGTGCATATAGTCTTCAACATTGTCAACAAAGTAGAGCAGCTTTGTGTTGCGTGGGGAATCAAGCTCCTGTATTTTTTTATCAAAGTGATCAAAAAGACGGATGTTGCGTCCGGTGATCACGATCATCTGTATTTTTTCGTCGGTTTTTGCTAATTGCTCATAAAACGCGAGCACGTCCGTTACGCCGAATGACCCTGCCATAAGCAAAACCGTGGGGATCTCGGGGTCGAGTCGCTCGCGCTTGCAAAGCTCCTCGCGTGTTTCGCTCTGTGCAAAGCTGTCAAAGGTCGGGATGCCCAGAGGGTATATCTTGTTTTCGGGCACGTCATATTCTTCTTGAAGCTTTTTAGCCATCTGAGGCTCGGCAAGCACAAAAGCGTCAATATAAGGCGAGATATATGCTCGGTGCGAGTCATAGTCGGTGATCAGGCTGATCGCTTTAACGTCAAGCTTGCCTGTTTCTTTTAAGCGCGAAACCATATTGGTGATAAACGCGTGACAGATAATGATAATATCGGGATCGTTTTCCTTGATAGTCTCAAGCAGCTTTTTCGCGTACATTTCGTTGGATTTTACAAGCGCCTTTGTCGCGGGCTTTTTTTCGTCGGTAAGTTTGTAAAGCTTGCCGTATACCTCGGGCGCTTTTGTCGCCATAATATGGTAGCCCTTTGTCATCGCCTTGTTGTATACTTTGCCGATCGCTTCCATTCCGTCAATGATCTTAACACTTGTCTCGGGGCTGATGTCGTTAATCTTTGCCTTGATAGCGGCGGCGGCGCGTTTGTGTCCTCCTCCGGTCGAGGCTGTAAAAATCAAAATGTTCATAATTTTCCTGCCTTTATGCTTTTGTAATTACAAGATTCCATATTAATATGATTATTCTTTTTATATTATACTTTGATTTTCAATTAATTTCAATATTTAATTTAAAATAATGCAGAAAACTCGATTTTATATAGGTTTTCTCTGTAATAGCAATATATAACCTAAAATTGTACAAAAAATATTTAAAAAACCCTCATTAAATTTGTGTTTTACCACTTTCTTTTTGGAATTATTTATAGTAGAATAATAAATAATAGAATAAAAGACTAATAGGCATATTTTATATATTTTCAGTTTCACAGTATTTGGGGTGAATTAATGAAGGTAAGTAAGGAAAAGTTTACGCCGGGCAGCGACGGATATGTCGATATCTCCTCCGGAGTTCCGACCGGAACAAACGGCAACCGTTATTCGGGTGACCCGGGTAATAAAAAGACCAAACTGATAATTATCATTGTAAGTATAGCAGTAGTAGTTGCCGCGGCGCTTGGTGTTGCGGGTTTCTGTTTGTTTAATAACGTTAATCCGGCTAAAGCCGAAGAAGAAGCGACCAAGCCCTTTACCTTTACCGACCAAACGGTTATTTCGGGGATCGATGTTACAGGTATGACGCTCGACCAGGCAAAGCAGGCGCTCAAAAAGGATGTTAAAAAGCTTAACAAGCCGATCGAGATCACCATTGACCTCGCGGGAAAACCGAAAAAACTGACCCAGGACAATTTTACTTATACCTATAACATTGATCAGGTAGTTCAGCAGGCGTATAACGATGCGATCAATCCCGAGAAGAAGGTCAGTAAGGACGAGGTCAGAAGTTACACCGTGACTTCTACCGTTGAACAGAAGTCTATCGACAACAACGTAGCGGCGATCGAAAAGGAAATCGACGTCGCCCCCGTTGACGCGAAGGTTTCAAAGTTCCACCCGTTTGAGGAAAATAGGTTTGAATATACCGACCAGTCGGACGGACGCGAGATAGACAGCAAGGACTTGAATACCAAGCTTCAGAACGCGTTCAAAAACGGCGGTAATTTCTGTAAAATAGAAGCCAATATAAGCGAACTGCCTGCTGAGATAACAACGGATTATCTCAAGAACAATATCGTAAAGCTGGCGACCTATGAGACCACGTCGACAAACACCTCTAACGGCACGCACAATATGAGCGTTGCGCTTGACGCCTGCAACGGATCTATCATAGGCCCCGATGAGGTATGGTCGTTCAACGACTGCACAGGCGACTCTAACCAGGAAGAAAACGGCTACAAATCGGCGCACGTTATTTCCGAGGGCAAGCTGGTCGACGGTATCGGCGGCGGTATCTGCCAGGCAAGCTCGACAATATATAACGCCGCGATCCGCGCTAATCTTGATTTTAAGGAGCGCTATTGTCACCAGTGGGCTTCGGTTTATGTTCCGACGGGACTTGACGCGACGATCGACTATCCTAACCTCGACCTAAAGATTTATAATAAGAATAAAACTCAGGTATTTCTCGAGAGCGAGGTCGACGGAAGCACGCTCAAGGTCACATTCTGGGGCGTAAAGTACGGCGATTATGATGATATAAAAACCCATAACGAGATCTCCGACAGAGGCAGCTCGAGCTACACCGTAAGGGCGTGGCGCATATACCTAAAGGACGGCAAAGAGATAGACCGCGAGGAACTTTCAAAGTCGACCTACGATATGGACTACGGCGTAATGTTTATCGACGCTGATTATGACACGGGCGCAAAATACTCTGACGAAGACGAAAGCGATTCCGACGATGATTCTGACGAAGGCGATGACGGCGGCGGAGACGAAGGCGGAGATAACGATTCCGATGAAGACAGCGGCTCGGATTCTTCTCAGAGCTCGCAATCATCCGACTCCGGTTCATCCCAGTCCTCAGAGTCGGGGCAATCCGGAACTGACGGATAACAGGCATAATTTTAGGCGAAAAGCATCTGCTTTTCGCCTTTGTTTTTACTTTATCAAGGTCAGCTTCCCGCCGCATTTCCCGCAGCGGTAGTTGCCGGGGCGCTTTACAAGCGGAGAGAGCCTTTGCCGAAAAAACTCCTCGCCGCAGCCTTGGCATTTTATAACGTACTTGGGTTTTGGGAGCAGCTCCTCGGGCATACAATCCTCATCGGCGGCACGGACGATGTTCAGCTTATACGCTTCACTCACCTTTTGCGCCAGCTGCTTCCACTTGCCGGTGTGCTTCATACAGCCGTAGCAGGTGTGGAGCTGTTCGTGAAGCACGGTTTCGATCAGCGTTTTCTCTTCAACGCGCTCGTCGAGCAGCTTAGAGGATATTTCAACGGTGTATTTGTCACCGAGCCTTTTGCACAGACCGAGCCGCGACTGAGCTCTGTCGTTTACAATGTACTCAATGTTTTTCGCATATTTGATTTTGACGCGGTCGAGCATAGCTTCACCCAGATACGCATATCTCTGTAAATCTCTCATATTATCATCGCTTTGTTAATATAATAAAGTTGACGGGCAAATTTTTCTTGACAACATTGATTA
This sequence comes from uncultured Ruminococcus sp., assembly GCA_902776495.1. Classification (GTDB taxonomy): domain Bacteria; phylum Bacillota; class Clostridia; order Oscillospirales; family Acutalibacteraceae; genus Ruminococcoides. The sequence goes on from CACYQK010000005.1 coordinate 21,105, forward strand.
ATGATGATATAATAATCAGCGTTGATACGGCGACATAGCCAAGTGGTAAGGCACGAGTCTGCAAAACTCTGATGCGGCGGTTCAAATCCGCCTGTCGCCTCCAGAAACGTAAGCACTCCGCAAGGGGTGCTTTGTTTTTTGATTAATTAAAATTTTTTGAAACCAAAAGTTTTATTATGTCAAAAAGAATATACCTTGCCTCGCCGTTTTTTAACGAGCTTGAGCTTAATTGCGTTAAAAGGGCAGAGGAGATACTACACGGCAGAGGTTTTGAGTTTTTCAGCCCCCGGCTTAATGAAGTCAGAGAGGACAAGGATAAAAACCCCTTGCTTTGGGCGCAAAGGACCTTTGAGCTTGACAGGGATAACATAGACTCAGCCGACGTTATGCTGATGCTTTACCACGGCGGATACAGCGACAGCGGAACAGCTTGGGAGTGCGGATATGCCTGCGGAAAGGGGATACCCGTCATTGCGGTTCACATTGACAAAGGCACCGACGCGAACATTATGATAAGCCAAAGCTGCCGCGCGAACATCACGCTCGATGAGCTTAAAGACTACGACTTTGATAGTATGCCGAAAAAATCATTTGACGGAAAAGTATTCTAATATATTATTGTTGATTTTTTTCGCAAAATAGTATATAATAGATAATCATCATATGTGCTTAGTATCAATAAGCGCTTTTGGAGGAAAAAAATGAAAACGAAAAAATTTCTGAAAAAATCCATTTCATTAATCATCTGCCTTTCAATAGCGGTAAGTGCGCTTTGCCTTATCCCGTCGGTTTCCGCGAAAGAGGAATATCAGGGCGAAAACCTTGACGTTCCGCAAATCAGGGTCACGACCGAAAACGGCAACGGCACAACGCTTCAAAAGGAAGACGGTTACGTAAACGCTCAAATCGAGATCAAAGATACCGATGAAACCGTTCTTGCAGACGCTGTTACATTCAAGGTTCGCGGCAACACCACCGCGCTCAGCTGGGTAACAAAAAAGGCTTATACATTTAAGTTCGCCAAGAAAAAGAACGTTCTCGGAATGGGCAGCGGAAAAAAGTGGGCGCTTCTTGCCAATGCTTTTGACCCCACGCTTTTGCGCAACTATACCGCGTTTGAGCTTGCGCGCGAGCTCGGTTTAGAGTATACATCAAATCAAAAATTCTGCGAGCTGTGGGTAGACGGCAGCTTCCGCGGCTGTTATATCATTTATGAGCCCGTTCAGGAGGGCAAGGACAGGGTCAACATCGACATCGAGTCAAACGACGGTAAAAAGGACTTTTTGCTTGAGCTTGAGCAAAGAAACGATGAGGAAGATGTGACCTACCTCACGGTCGATAATAAAAAGATAAGATTCGCTTTCAGCGAGCCCGAGGAGCCAAACGAGGAACAGCAGGCATATGTTCAGGGCGTTATGGACGATATCGTGGCAACCATCAAGAGTGGCAACCAGGAGGACATCGCACAGAAAATCGACCTTGATTCTTTTGTAAAATACTTCCTTCTCAACGAGTTCTTAAAGACTCACGATTTTGACAGGACCTCGGTATACTTCTATTACAAGGACGGAAAGCTGTACGCCGGACCTGCGTGGGACTATGACCTTTGCGCCGGCAACCAAAACGTTGACTTTGACGCGCGCGCAAAGAAATCAGCTTCGCCGAACGATATCTTTGCGAACGTCCACCTGTATAAGTATCTCGCGAACTACAGCTGGTTCAACGATATGGTCACGGAAGTTTACAGGCAGCATTACGATTATATCACCAACATCTTTGCCGACGGCGGCTTTTTGGACACCACCTACGAGCAGTACAAGGATATAATTGACCGCAACTATAACGAGGCGGGCTGGCTCATCACAAAATGGTGGTCCAATCATGTCAAAAAGCCATACGCGACCTATGCGCAAAACTACGATTTCCTCAAAAACTGGTTTGTAGAACGCAACGCGTGGATGAAGCTGCACTATAAGCCGTTTGGTGAATCATATGTAATAGGCGATCTCAACGGCGATGATTCGGTCGATGTTATCGACGCGACGTTGATTCAAAAATATGCCGCAGAAAGCGCCGCGCTCACCCCTGAGCAAAAGCTTATCGCCGATGTAAACAACGACAACGCTGTCGACGCCCTTGACGCGACAGATGTCCAAAAGTTCTCGACTGATAAGTTAGAAAATTTCAAAAAGAAAGTAATATAAGCTAAAAAAACGGGCTGCCGCAACCAAGTGTTGCGACAGCCCGATAAATATTTAAATCTTTATTCCAAACCCGAAAGCTTTTCCATTTCTTTTTTGTCGACCTTGATATAGCCGTCCTTGATTGTTCTGCACTGCTTTACGGGGAATGTCTTAGGCGCGACGTCATCGGGGGTGTTGTCGAGCTTAACCTTGACCGTGCGGGCGATAAGGTTGTTCTCAACGACCAAGCCCCTGCCGTCGGGAGTCTTGACGATAGCGCCTACCTTCGGCGTGCGCCTGATAAGGTCGGTGTATGCGTCCTGTTCGTATTTGAGGCAGCACATCAGTCTGCCGCAAGTGCCTGAGATTTTGGTCGGGGAGAGGGACAGCCCCTGCTCCTTTGCCATTTTGATAGAAACCGGCTGGAACTCGCCCATAAATCCGCAGCAGCAGAACGGCCTTCCGCAGATTCCCAGGCCGCCGAGCATCTTTGCCTCGTCCCTGACGCCGATTTGGCGCAGTTCTATCCTTGTTCTGAAAACAGACGCCAGATCCTTTACCAGCGCGCGGAAGTCGACCCTGCCGTCGGCGGTAAAGTAAAAGATTATCTTGCTGTTGTCAAATGTGTACTCAACGTTGACGAGCTTCATCTCGAGCTTATGGTTCTCGATTTTCTGCTCGCAGATCCTGAAAGCTTCTTTTTCTTTCAGCCTGTTTTCCGCTACCTTGTTAAGGTCTGCTTCCGTAGCGATGCGGATAAGCGGCTTTAGGGGATGGTTGAGCTCTTTTTCGTCTATTTTTTTGTTGGGGGTCGCGACCTCGCCGCACTCAAGTCCGCGCGTGGTCTCGACGATCACCTTGTCGCCGGCGCTGAGCTTGTTGCCGATGGGGTCAAAGTAATAAACCTTGCCGACCTCTTTAAATCTTACTCCGATTACCTCTGCCATGAGATCCTCCTGTATTCTCCGCACATCTGAGTTGTGAGGAGATTTATATTGATGTTTTGTTTGATTTTATATTTTGAGCTTTCGGTCAGTTCTATCATATCGAGCAGCTTTTTGCGCGTGAACTGTGCCGAGAGCTTTTTTGCGTATTTAGCGCTGTACTTCGCCTCTGCTCCCGAGAGCAGCGTTACGGCGTCAAAAAGGATAAGCTTTACACTTTTAAGAATATCATCGGACAGCGACTTGTCGCCGAGCGCTTTTAGCGCGAGCAGCAGGTCGTATTCTTTAAGCGAGAGAATACCGTCGATGATCTTCTCCGCCGCGGCTTTTGCCTCGTCCGAAATCTCCGCTTCGCCGCCTAAGTTTATCAGCGAACAGCGCGAGATTATCGTGGGCAGCAGCCCCTTTGCGCTTTGACAAAGCAAGATGAAGTATACCCCCGCGGGCGGTTCTTCAAGCAGTTTTAAAAACGCGTTTTGCACGACCTCGGAAAACACGCTGTCCGCGTTTTCAAAGATATAAACCTTTGCGTCCGAGTCGTTCGGCAAAATATAGGCGTCCTTGCTCAGCTCGCGGATCTGGTCGATCGAGAGCGTTTTGCTCTTCCGCGAACCTTCGGGATAAACATAGCTTATGTCCGCGTGGGCCTTGTTCAGCGCGTTCCGGCAGTTTTTGCATTTGCCGCAGGGCTTTGTCTCGCCCGAGCACACCGCGAATGCCGAAAGGTAGGTTGCTAATTTCAGCGCGCTTTCGCCTCCGCCTTCAAGGATAACGGCGTGCGGCAGCCTGCCCGATTCTGTTAAGTTGTTTATTGTACCGGCGGTTTTGCCGTCGGGGAATAACTCTTTTAATTCCATATCACTTGATGCTTACAATGTTGGTCACGATATCGCCCTTGTCGGTGATGTCGATGTATCCGTAGGTCGCGCCGTAGCCGTGGCACGAGCCGGGGTTCATAATGTACATACCCTCGTCGTACTCGTTCATAGCGCAGTGGGTGTGGCCGAAAAGCAGGATATCCGCCTTTTGCTCGCGTGCGGCGCAAACTATATCATATATGGTAAATTTTGCCTGAAACAGATGACCGTGAGTGATAAACAATGTCTTGCCGCAGATTTCAACGGTCTCTATGGGCGGCAGCTTGCTCGACCAGTCGCAGTTGCCGCGCACGGCGATTATCTGCTTGTCTGTGAACTCGGTTTTAAGCGCTTCGACCTCCCTCGCTCCGTCGCCGCAGTGAACGATGACCTCGGCGGTCGGCTGAGAGGCGATAGCCTTTTTTAGGTTGTTATAATCTCCGTGAGAGTCTGAAACAACAAGAATACGCATAAAATTCTCCGTTCTAAAACGCTTATATCCGCATAGTATATCGTGAGGTGGTTTTATGTCTGATAATAAAAACAAATTAATGAATGAGCTTTCAAAAAAACTCGGACTCAGCACAGCCGAGGTTACATCCGCCGCTCAAAAGGGCGATGTCCGAGGTCTGCTGAAAAATGCCGACAGCGAAGAGGCGCGGCAGTTTAACGAGGTCTTGTCCGACCCCGAAAAAACAAAGCAGGTGCTCAACTCTCCGCAGGCAAAGGCGATAATGAAGCTCTTGGGTGAAAAATAAATGTCTGATATTCAGGATAAAATAAATCAGATCCTAAACGATCCCGAGGCGCTCAAGCAGGTGCAAAGCCTCGGCGCGCAGCTGGGCTTGTCGGGTAACGCTCCGGTAAACCAAGCTCCCGAGCCGCCGAATACAAACAGCGGCGATATGATGAGCGCGTTCGCTAAATTCGCGCCGATGATGAGCAGTTTTGCGGAGGATGACGACGTCAGCCGCCTGTTAAACGCGCTAAGACCGTTTTTGAGCGAGGAAAAGCAGCAAAAGCTCGACCGCGCTCAGCGCCTGATGAAGCTCGTCAAGATAATCCCGCTGATAAAAGACAGCGGAGTATTTGATCTATAGGGGGAGTACTATGCCCGGATTTGAAGAAGAGGCTTTTCAAAGAGCCCAGAGGATGAGCCGACCGCGCCCTCAAAATGAAAAGCGTGAAGCTCCGCCCGAGCCTAAAAAGCCAGAGCCCGAGATTTCTCAAACCCCAAAGAATAATTCTAAAGAAGAAATAAAATCCGAAACTCCGCCGCCGAAAACAGGGCTGATAGAAACCCTGTTCAAGGACAAGGAAAAGAGCATAATACTCGCTTTGATCCTATTGTTGAGCGACGAGAACAACGATCCCTCGATGCTGCTCGCGCTCGCGTACTTGCTAATCTGAATTAATTATCTGATCTGTCCGTCGCCGAGGATGATGAACTTGTTGCTGGTTAGCTCGTTGAGCCCCATCGGGCCTCTCGCGTGGAGCTTCTGGGTAGAGATACCGATCTCCGCGCCCAAGCCGAACTCGCCGCCGTCGGTAAATCTTGTTGAAGCGTTCACATAAACCGCGGCTGAATCTACGCAGGCGGTGAACTTTTCTGAGCTTGCGTAGTCGCTTGTAACGATGCACTCGCTGTGACCCGAGCTGAACTTCGCGATGTGGTCGATCGCGTCGTCAAGACTGTCGACTACCTTGATAGCGATGATGTAGTCGAGGAACTCGGTGGCATAGTCCTCATCGGTCGCGGGAACGATGTCGCTGCCGAGGATGGCCTGTGTTTTTTCGCATCCGCGGATCTCAACATTCTTCTTGTCGAGCTCCGCCTTGATTTTGGGAAGGATCTCCTCAGCGCAGTCCTTGTGGATGATAACGGTTTCGATCGCGTTGCACACGGACGGACGTGAGGTCTTGGCGTTAAATACTATCTGAGCCGCCATTTCGGGATCGGCGCTCGCGTCAACATAAACGTGGCAGTTGCCCGAGCCCGTCTCGATAACGGGAACCTTTGAGTTGTTTACAACGCTCTTGATAAGCCCTTTTCCGCCGCGCGGAATGAGCACGTCGAGGTACTCTGAGAGCTGCATAAGCTCGGTCGCGCTCTGGCGTGTGGTGTCGGTGACGAGCGCTACGCAGTCCTCGGGAAGACCTGCGGACTTGATCGCCTCGCGCATGATCTCGGTGATCGCCGTATTAGAGTTGATGGCTTCCTTGCCGCCGCGCAGGATGACCGCGCTTCCGGCTTTGAGGCAGAGCGCCGCCGCGTCAGAGGTGACGTTGGGACGAGCCTCGTAAATGATGCCGATAACTCCAAGCGGTACTGTGACCTTTTGGATCTTAAGTCCGTTGGCTATGGTGCGTCCGTCGAGTATCCTTCCTACGGGGTCGGCGAATGCCGCTACCTGCTCAACGCCCTGAGCCATACCTTCTATACGGCTCTCGTCAAGTCTTAATCTGTCGAGCAGCGAAACGGTCAGTCCCGCCTGCTCGCCGTTTGCTATGTCGACCGCGTTAGCAGCGACGATTTTATCGGTGTTGTCTCTCAGCGCCTTTGCGATAGCGTAAAGCGCGTCGTTCTTTTTTGACCCGGCGGTCATAAGGAAGCGTGCAGCCTTTTTTTTCGGTCGAGAATACAGTCCGGCGATAAAAACGAACTCGAATTCCCGACTGTATAAATAGGGTGCTGTATTTGATTAATTGAAAGTGGAGAATGGCGAATTGCAGGGGCGAGTATTTTTCGCCCGCAAAAAACGCCAACCTTTCCTTAACATCGTAGGGGAGCACCTATGTGTGCTCCCAAATGCGGTCAACCTTAATTTGATGAACTATCGAGTGTTTCTACGTGAACAACGTTGGTTCTCGCGGGCGGACACACGGATCCGCCCCTACAAAGAGTTTTTTACAATCCGGAGCGAAGCGACCCGCAATTATCTATTTTCCGTTTTCAATTCTCAATTATTAAAGCTGTGCTTTAAAAACTGTTCCGGGGGCCTTGCCCTCGAAAACGTCATATAGCTTTTCGGGCTTTGAGCCGTTAATTACGTGTACCTCAATGCCTCTTTTGGTGGCGTATGCGGCCGCCTGAAGCTGTGGCGTATGCGGCCGCCTGAAGCTTTGTCGCCATACCGCCCGTGCCCCTGTTCGAGCCCGAACCTGCCGCCATATCCATAATGTTTTTGTCGATGTACTCAACAACGTCGATTTTTTTCGCGTCGGGGTTATCGCGCGGGTTTTCCTCATACAGCCCGTCAATGTCGGTCAGGATTATCAGCCTGTCCGCCTCAACTATCCGTGATACGATAGCAGAGAGCATATCGTTATCGCCGAAGTTGTTGCCCTCGAGCTCATCTACCGCGACGGTATCGTTCTCGTTGATTATGGGGATGATGTCCATATTGAGCAGCTCGTCGATAGTGTTATAGATATTATCGCGTTTGTTCTCGGTTTCGACCGCGTCGTAGGTCAAAAGAATCTGCGCCACGTTGTGGTTGTACTCGCCGAACAGCTTGTCGTACATAAACATCAGCTCGCACTGACCCAACGCCGACAATGCCTGCTTTTTCTTGATGTCGGTAGGTCGGCGCGAAAGCCCCATTTTGCCCATACCGACCCCGAGCGCGCCCGAGGATACAAGAAGTATATCCTCGCCGCTGTTGTGCAGGTCGCAGAGCACCTTGCACAGCGCCTCTATCTGGCGGTAATTGATTTTTCCGTTTTCATAAGTAAGGCTCGATGTACCCACCTTAACAACGGTTTTTGTCCTGTCCATATATACACCTTTTTTCTGTTGTTTACTCGTATAAAATACCATTTTCAATTATACCACAAGATTTAAAAAACATCAACTAAAAAAATATTGCCGCCCGGTTATGGACGGCAATTTGTGTTATATAGTTTATTTAGACAAGGATTTTCTTCAAAAATCATACTCCCTTTATTGCGGGAACAGCTTTTGCTTGAACTGTATCGCGTCGAGCGACAGACCGAGCGCAATAAACAGTACAGCTGCGACGATCGCCTGAAGCAAATTCGGCACCAAAGAAGTCAGCGCCACGGCGAATCCCTTAAAGAAAGCGTTTGCCAAAAGATAACCGCCGAGGGTTATTATAGTTGACGGGATGATCATCAGCAGGTTGGGCAGGTTGATTATCCTGCGGTAGCGCGGGCTGTTCTTGAGCGCGATTCTGCACAGCAAGAACGGTAAGACGTTGAGCGCCTTGATGATCGCCGTAGGGATAGCCCAGTGCGGATAACCCGAGATCAGATCAGCCAAAGCGCCGCCGACCGCAGCGGCAATAAGCCCGAACGGACCCGGCAAAACCGATGCCGCGAGATATACCATTGAATCACCCGGGTGAACATATCCGCCCACGGGCGTGGGGATCTTTATAAACGCGGTAGTCACCGTGACCAAGGCCGCGAACATCGCGCTCATCGCGATAGTCTTCGTGGTTGCGGAAGTAGTTTTGATCGTTTTTACATTCTGCATATTTATTCCTCCAATATTGTGTACTTATAATATAACCCAAAACCAAATATTTTTAAGTACAGTTGCATTATAGCACAATACTGTGTATTAAAAAATACACAGTTATCAATAATTTTAAAGGTACAGTTATAAAGAGGATTTAAAAAAGGTGGAGCCGGCTCTGTGCGGATAGAGCCGGCTCAAAAAGACAAAATCTATGAAAAAGACTGATAATATCAAGAAAATGCAGCATTAAGCGAAATATCGGAAGAGGGCTTGCCGTTTGTAACAAGCGGATTATCCTTGATATCCGATGCGATCTGCCATACGAACTTAGGCGATGTGCTGCCGCCCGCGAGGACCTGATACTCAACTACAAGGAAGTTGGCGCCCTTGGTGTAGTTGTAGCCGTTAAGGTTGATTCCGTTGAACTTGATCTGCTGTTTATCGTAAAGCTCATAGTTGATAACGCTGCCCGATTTTGCGGGACCGTCCAAATAAGCGTTTGTGGGCTTGAGGTACTTGCCGTCGTAATTGATGTACGCCTGGAAGTTGCTCATAAGCTTTTTGCAGGTGAGGGTGTATGTGCAGGTAACGGTATCGCCGACATTATAAGACTTGCCGCCGACCGAAAGAGCGCTCGAGCCTGCGTTTCCGCCGCCGGAGTTTCCACCGCTGTTTCCGCCTGAGTTGCCGCCGCTGTTTCCGCCGGAATTACCGCCGTTGTTGCCGCCGGATTTATTGCCGGAATTTCCGCCGTTATTATTACCGCTGTTGCCGCCGGATTTGTTGCCGGAGTTTCCGCCGTTATCGGCAGAGCTCTGGGCGCTGCTGTTGTTTCCGCCGTTGTTTGCTGCCGAGTTCTGAGCGCCGCCGTTGCTGCCGTTGCTTTCTTTGCCCTCGACTTTTGTATCGGGAGTTCCCGGAGGTGCTGTGATCGGCTGACCGTTCTCGTCCTTTATGGGATTACCGTCTTCGTCCGTATAAACACCGTTTACTACTCTTGTAACGATTTCAGTCGCGGTGACGATGCTGGTATCTTTCTCAGCCGAACCCTCGGAGCTTTCGCCGTCGTTTCCGCAGCCTGCAAGCATTGCAGTAGAAGCTATAAGCGCCGCTAAAGCCAAAGCCAGCAGAGCCTTAAAAGAGTGTTTGTTATTTTTTTTCATGTAGTCACATCCTTAAATATTTTACAGCGGCAAAAAGCCGCGTTTTTTATGCAGTATATATTATAACAAAGATATTAAAAAAAATAAAGGATATTTTAAAAAAAATTAATAAATTGAGCAAATATGCTTGATTATGTGAAAGCTGCGTGATAGAATAAGAATAAACAATAATTTTTGCACAAAATAATAAAATAATATAAAAGGGGGTTTTGTCTATGAAAAAGACAATATCTTTACTTCTTGCAACTATTCTGGCGCTGTCGGCTTTCTCGCTTTTTTCCGTATCAGCGGAGGATACCAATCAGGGCAAACCGACCGCCTTTACCACGGAACCCGCAATTTACGCGCACGCGGTAGTAAACTCTTCCGACGCTAACGCTTGGGTTGCGTGGCAGAGCGAACACGACGAGGACTTCAACGTTGTAAACGGAAGTCAAAAATACTTCTTCCTGCCTACCTCGGCTTCCGATAACAAGGTCGATATCTATAACGGCTACAACGCGGAAGTGACGGTCAACGGAGTTGCCATCCCACCCGATGAGACAAAGACCGTTGAGTACAACGCTAACCAAAACTACACTGTCAGAGTTGACCAAAACACCTATTCGCTCAAGTTTTTGAAGTCGAACGCGGAGGCGGCTATCTACATCAACAATTCCGACGCCGACGGCAACGGGACCGATCTGATGACTTACCTCAACGCCGACAAGAGTCTTTCGGCAAAGGCTACCGGAGCAATCGTTGACGCTGACGGCAATATCGACAACACCGCCATCAAAAAAATCAAGGGCAGAGGCAACACCACTTGGGACAAGCCCAAAAAGGCATACAACATCACCTATGATAAGAAGGTCTCGATCGCGGGTATGGAGAAAATCAAAAAGTTCTCTATGCTTGCAAACTATCAGGACGATTCGCTCTCAAGAAACCGCATTCTGTACGACCTTTCCGACGCAGTAGGACTGCCCTACGCGTCCGATTCACGCTATGTTGACTTCTACTCGAACGGCTATTACTGGGGCTCATACCAGATGTGCGAGAAGGTCGACACCGGCGCGGTCCTTGACGACATCACCGGCGAGGAGTACCTCAACGAGGACGGAACCGTAAAGAGCGACTTCCCGTTTGTTATGGAGGTAGACGCCAGCGCGGTCCCGGGAGAGGACTATTACTTTGTAGCGTCCAACGGCACAAAGGTCACTCTAAAGGCTCCCGAGCTTGACGCCGACGACCCCAACTACCAGACGGTATTGGATTACGCAAAGTCAAAGTACGACACCTTCGCGCGCACCGCGAGGAACAAAAACGGCAAGGTGTCAAATTACGGCGACGTAGATTCTCTTGCAAAGCTTTACCTTATCAACGAGCTCGGCAAAAACTGGGATTCCGGCGCGTCCTCCTGCTTCTTCACCTACAAGCAGGATGAAAACGGCGTTTATAAGTTCTACGGCTCGCCCGTATGGGACTACGACAATTCGCTCGGCAACGCTACGGGTGTAGCGTATGATCTGCGCAATATGGGCGTCAGCGACTACG
>CACYQK010000006.1:0-25979 GCA_902776495.1 uncultured Ruminococcus sp.
TTTACCTCCGCAATGCCTTATCACTTACGCTTGTAAATCGTGTCGTTTCCGGTTGAATCCTTTACATTCAGTGTGTCGCCGTTAAGCTCGTATTCAAGCTCCATAGCGGGAGAACCCTCATATGTGATTTTCAGCTTAGTGCCGTCGGCAGTATATGTGAATTTCATCACGTTGCCGGCAACGTCATAGGTTCCGGTGCCGTCTTCTTTGAATGTGTAAGTAAAACCGCCGCTTTCGTATTCCCAAACACCGACAATACTGTTGTCTGTTGTTTCGGCTTTTGACTGTTCTTTTTCAGCCTTTGCTGCAGTTGTTGCTTCATCGGCGGCTATTGTAGTTGCTTCTGTCGGGATCTCTGTTGAGGCTGCCGTTGTAGCTTCCGCGGAAGAGTCAGAGTAGCTTACCACCGAGTTTGTCTCGGAAGCGCTGCCGGACTCTTTGGTTTCGTTCTTCTCGCCGCATGCCGAAATCGAAATAATCAGCATTGCCGCACAAATCAGCGCTGATATTTTTTTGATTGTAGTACTCATGATAACACCTTTTCCTTTTTTATTTATCAGTATTGTTTTGATCTGTATTTTTAGCGATAACGTTAAAAATGCACATCAGTATAACGCCGATGAAGGACGCGATCCAGCTGATGCTCCAAGCTTGACCGAGAAACCCCCAAATCACCTGTACCGCGATGCCTACGAACAAACAAATCATACCGATCATCTTAAAGTTTTTCATTTTTATTCTCCTTCCTGTTGTTTTTTTGTTGAGTTGATTATACTATGTTTTGATTTTTATTTCAATAGATTTAGAACGAGCGGTATTAATAGCGGAATAAACGGCAGAAAAAACGGATTTTTCTTTATATCGGGGCAAAAACAGTCCAATAAACAATCAAAAACCCGGGAAAACACCCGGGTATTATTTTTGTAGTATTGTGTTGTAGTCAACATCGAGAAGCTCGCAGATCAATTTAAGTCTTTCAAAATCGGGTTCCGTAACGCCGGTTTCGTATTTGGTCAGCGTTGTGCGGTTAATATTCAGCTTATCAGCCATCTCTCCCTGAGTATAGCCTTTTTCGGTTCTGAACCGCCGCAGATTTTCGGCGAATACCTCTGACATAAAATGATCTCCCCAAATAAAAAGTGCGCAGCCGAAGCTACGCACGAAAAACGCATAGCTCGTTTGCTGCGACACAAAATTTCAACACTTTTGAGATGTGAAAATTGAGCATGCATTTTTACCGAAAAAACACACACCTCAAAGTGTTAAAAATTCAATTTTGTGTCGCAAGATTATTTTAGCATATATAAAAGAGGAATTCAAGTAAAAAGCAGAATAAAACGGCGATCCGAGCGATCGCCGTTTTTTTAATAAGAAAACAGTTTTTCTATATCTATATATTCACACAGGATAGCGGAGTATGTGTATGTCTTTCCCGGTATCCAAGTGCTTCTTGATACGCGCGTGCTTGAGCTGCTTTGTTTTTCCCAGTTATAATTTCCTTCTATCGTATGGATCTTGGTAACCTGTCCTTTTGCGTTGGTTTCTACCGATTCTATAAAACCGATATGCAAGCGTCCGTCGCTGCCGGGATATTTTTGGGTCGATGTGGTGAACAGATCCCCGGGCTTTGGAACATATCCGCTGCTGTACGCGCTTTTTAACGCGCCTTTTGCTTTTGCCTGCATAGCGATTTCGCTTACATGAACACAAGGCTTAACAGGATTTTTCATATTAACTTTTGTTGCAAATTGATCGAGCATACACCACGCGAATTCGGCACACCACGCAAAGCTTGTCGATACCTTGATGTTCGTTTTTGAGTTGGTATATTTTACATACGATGCGTTTGAGTTACCGATTTGTGCCTGCAAATGCTTTAACATAACACTGCGGAACGGTTTTTTCACCGTCACGGTAGCGTAGGCCTTTATGCCGTTTTTGATTTGGCAATATATTTTAGTAGTTCCTATTTTCAAACCTTTTGCTAAGCCGCCCGATTTTGTAATCGAAACAATGCTTGTGTTTTGGCTGTAAAAATCACGGTAACGAGCCGCGTAACCTGACGGCACAAAGCTGTTAAAATCAAATGTTCCGCCAAGCTCAAGGGTGATCGATTTCGCGTTGAGAGTCAGCGATTTTGCATATGGATAAACTTTAACGGTACAAGTAGCCCTTAGACCGTTGTTCAGCTTACACGTTATTTTCGCGTTTCCCGCGGCTTTTGCAGTAACAAGACCGCCGGACGAGGTTACAGAGGCAACCGCGCTGTTTGATGTGGAGTATACGCGATAATACGCTGCCGTTCCCGGGTTAATAAAGCTGTTCAGGTCAATTTGTTCGCCGACGCCGAGCGCGATGTTGGTCGCGTTTAGCGTCAGTTTTGTCGCTTGCGGGTAAATCGTCACGGTGCATTTTGCCGATAAGTTGTTGTATGAGCAGGTTATTGTGACCGTTCCCGCTTTTTTGGGGTATATTCTTCCTAAGTAATCGACCGTCGCGATAGATTTATTGCCGGAACTGAACGTACAAAGATTTTTGATATCCGCATCAGATTGGATTTTTAACACATACTGTTCGTTGACGCCGAGCGTTACCGAGCTTGTGTTCAACTTCAAAAATGTCGGTTCGGGCGGAGCAGGTGTCTCTGTCGGGGGTTCCGTAGGATCTGGGTTTTCTTCTGTGGTCGGTTGAGTTTCGTCGCTTGGTTCGCTGTTCTCGGTTTCGTGTGATTCAACCGCGGAATACGGTCCCGCGAGGTTTCCGTTTATCGGGCACACCTGAACATAATAGGTTGCTCCCGGCGCGGGATCAGGAACATCGTAACAGCGCAAATCGGTTGTACCGAAGCTCCACGCGGTATCGGTATCGCGCTTGAACGCGAGCTTGTAGCTCGTCGCACCGTTTGCCGCGTCCCAGCTGATGCTCATATTTTCATCGGTTGAGCTGACATCTGTGATTGTCGGTTTTTGTATAGTAGTCAACGACAATGTGTTGCTCCACGGAGCATAAGCGGCGCTTTTGCCATTTGAGTAGTATGGTCTGACCTGATAAAAGTATTTCGCGCCGGGGTCAACATTTGTATCTGTAAAGGTCGTTTGTGTTGTATAGAGATAAGTATAGTTTATGTCCGTCGGCTTTTTTCTTGCCACAGCATAGCCGTTCGCGCCGTCGGCAACATTCCAGCTAACGGTTACGGATGAGTTATACGCCGCGCTCACGAGCTTGGTAGTGCGGACATGCGTCATAGAAGTGACCTTTGTGCATCCGCCGCGCGCGTTGTTGCTGCCGATAGACTGAACCTGAACGTAATAAAGCTTTCCGTATAATAGGTTACTAATATTGACGTCGTTGGTTTTGGCGTCCTTATAATACCAGCCGCTTTCTTTCGTCTTGTAGTATACTCTGTATTTAGCCGCTCCCGCCGCTTTGCTCCAGGTAATATAAAAACCCGTGCCGCTGTTTTGAACAGCAACCTTGGTCGGAGCATAAGGCGGCTCGGAACCTGCAGCGGAAACCGGTATTGCATTCATACATAAAAGCATAACCGGTATCAGTATGGCAGCGAACAGTCTTTTACATTTCATTTTCAATACAATGACCCCTTTTACAAATGCAGATGCATTTATTTGTTATATTATAACATTTTGTTTTTGCTTAGACAAGCTCGATTTTTCGTAAAACAATGAATTATCCTGTAAAAAATCGACCCTCTGCCTAAAACAGAGAGCCGATAATAACAAATCCTTTGTGTTTTGTTCGCTTGATGTTAAAATCAAAACAAGGCACCCTTAACGGGTACCTTGCTTTGTTGGTGCCGGCGACCGGACTTGAACCGGTACGGAGTATTAATCCGAGGGATTTTAAGTCCCTTGTGTCTGCCTATTCCACCACGCCGGCGGTTATTCTATTAGAGCCCCTCACATAATGTAAGGGGCTCATTGGTGACCCGGACGAGAATCGAACTCGTGTTACCGCCGTGAAAGGGCGGTGTCTTAACCGCTTGACCACCGGGCCGAATGGTAGCGGAAATAGGACTTGGACTTGAACCTACGACACTTCGGGTATGAACCGAATGCTCTAGCCAGCTGAGCTATTCCGCCATATACGCTGAAATTCAGCATTTATGATTATATATTAAAATATGGGGTTTGTCAATAGCAAACCCCAAATAAAATTTTTTGCTTGATTTGCGGCTCACAGCGCAGAATAACCGAAGCTGTTTACGAGCGCCTCGATTTTTTCGCCTCTTTGACAGATCGGGCACTGGTGCGGCTTGTAGCTTTCGTAATCGCCGAGATCGTGCGGGTTAAAGATCGAGTGCACCGCGTGGCCGTCGCACTCGTTGACAGTCGCGAAGATCGAGGAGATACCCACAACGATGCCGCCGTAATATGTGATCGCGTCGATCGCCGCGAGCGCGCTCTTGCCCGTTGTAACGCTCGCCGCCAAAATCAGCACGTGTTTGTTTGTAAGCATATGGATCAGGTTATCGCGGAAGATCATCTGGCCGCCGCCGATAAATTCGGGCGATACAACATAGATAGTCTGGTGGGCGTTGAGGTTTACAAAGTTGTCCTGAGTCAGCTCGTTGGCAACGCAAGCGCCGATGACCTCGGTGCCGTCAAGGCAGATGATAGTGTCAACTATCGTTCGGGCGCGGTACGCCGAGACCATCTCCTTGGCAACGGCTCTCGCCTCGGACAATCTGGTTTTTTGAGTTGTAACGTCGATGTAATAGTTTATGTGGCTGTGCATCGTGGCAAAGTGACCTTTTGTAACGCGCAGAAAAACATCCTTGTTCCTTGTTCTGATTTTAAATTCCTTTGACATAATATCCTCCTTGAAAAAGCGGCTTTTTATGACTGTACTTTAATTTTACATCATAAAGCAATATATTGCAAGGGGAATTTGCTGATTTCAGGTTGTAAAATACAAGGGCATATGTTATTATAAAGATAATAAAATAAAGAGGGTTTCTTATGACAAAAATCAAAATTATTTCAGTAGTTCTTGCGTTGTTGATCGCGGTATCTTCGGTTGCCGTTTTCTCGGGCTGTAACCAAGATAAGTCCGACAAAGCTCAGGCAGGTACAGCGTCGACAGACGGAGAGTATTTTACAAATCAAGAGGTCAGGGATTCGCCCGCGTGGGTGACAAAGCTTGACGCGGCAAAGGACGCCGAGCAGATGATCGTCATCGCCGGTGTTGACAAAACCACCGCCTATATCACTATGCACGAAAAAAACAAGGACGGCAAGTGGCAGCAGATAATCGCTACCCCGGGATTCATTGGTCTTGACGGCCTCGGAAAAGCGGATATCGACCACTGCTATACACCTGTCGGAACATTTACCGTTGACAAGGCGTTTGGTTTGGCGGACGACCCCGGTTGTCAACTTGAGTACACAAAGGTTGACGATACATATTATTGGTCGGGCGACCCGAAACACGATTTCAACAAACTTGTGTCTACAAAAGACGTTCCCGACCTTGACACCGAGAACAGCGAGCATATCGCGGACTTTGACTACGCTTATCAGTATGTGCTGAATATGGGATACAACTCCGAGTGCGATCCTAAAAAAGGTTATGCGTTTTTCTTCCACTGCTTCCGCGTTAACCGTCCCTACACAGGCGGCTGCGTAGCGGTTCCCGAGAGCATTATGAAGTTTATTATGCAGCATATCAAGCCCGGCTGCAAGTTTACGATAGATTCGCTTGAAAACTTCGGCGGTGATATAGACGCGTAATGTTTTGTAAAAGACATAGTAATTGTTTTATAATAAAAAAACTCCACCTTTAATCGGTGGAGTTTAACGTTTTAAAAATCAGGTTTTTATCAGGCGGATCGTGAGTTCCGCTTTTTCGATTATTCTTAGGTCGTTGTCGTAGGTGCACATCTTGCGCGCCTGCTGTAAATCGACCCAGATGTAACTCGCGATCTCTTCCTCCTGGATAACAACGTTGTCGGTGAACGCCTGCGCCAAGAAGAATACGACTCTCTTGCGTATTTTGCCGAACGGGCAGTACTCGCTGATTTCGCGGAAGCCCGGGGTCAGCGTTACGTCAAGACCCGTTTCCTCTTTGATCTCGCGGATCGCGGTCTCCTGCTCGGTCTCGCCTTCCTCGATATGACCCTTGGGGAAGCTCCAGTATCTGCCGTTGTTGTTCTTGACGAGCAGCACCTTTGTGTTTTGCTTTGTCTTATAGAAGATGATCGCGCCGCAGGATTTTTCGTAAAGGCAGCGGATCGATTTTAGTTTTATGTTTTTCAGCCTCGATAGTATGCGCCTGAGCTCGGGCTCATAGAAGATATCGCCGTAACGTGCTACGATCATACGCTCCTCGTTCAGTCCGTCAAATTCGGCGACAGCAACAACGATTCCGTCAAAGTAGTCGTCCGCGCCTTTTCGCGTTACAAAATACGCGCTTTTGGTCGTAGAAGCACCGTCCGTGCTGACGCGCGCGGAGTAGAGATTTTCACTTATATTTCCGAAGATAGAAACCTTAACGTTATCCGCAATCAATTCTGCCGCCTCCTTTCCGAAAAACTAAATGGATTTTAACGCGTCGATCTGCGTCTGCGATCCCGCGCTCTTTATATCATTGACTACCAGAACATCGGTGATGCCGTTTTGTGCGCAGTAGTCCGAGAAACTAACGCCCATCATATCAAAGTAACGGTAATCTATTACGTGGACCTCACTGTAGTTATATGAGAGATACGGGGCAAGCGCGTTGCCGTAATCCTCTTTTATAACGGCGATTTTTTTGTCGCCCTGAGCTGCCTCTGAGCTTGAATGAATTACCGACAGCGGATTGTCGCCCACAAGGAACACGCCGTATGTCAGCGAGCCCGAGGTGGCTCCCTCGTAATATGGGCTCGGGTTTGTGAATGTGTTGCCGTTTTGGTCGGTAACGTCCATCGGCGCGTCATACGGTAAGTATTGGTAATGCACCGTATCCTCGCCTGCGGTTGCTGTGTAGGTCGAGTAGTTGCCGTAGAATCCTTCGATCGATCTGTCCTCGCAGCTTGACAAATCAAGCGGCGTCAGTCCTGCCGCCTTGGCAAAAGCGGAATACGCGTAATAAGCGCCTTTGTCCGTCCAGTTATCGTCGGATTTGTAGTAAACATAGTCGCTGTTGTGTTCGCCGATTGCGTTGTATGCGTTGACCGATGTTACCTCGGAGCCGAGAGAATTATCGACCGAAGTCAAAAATTCCGACTGAGAAGCAGTGGTAAAATCGCCGCTTTTCAGTCTGTCGGGCAGGCACATCTCTGTGCTGCTCGGCGCTACAATACTGTAAAACTGCAACGACGGAGATTGCTCCGCTAAGCTTTTTACAGCCGAGGCGTAGGCTTCCGCGCTGCCGTCGTCGGGAGCGAATCTTGAATTCCCCGCTTCTTTCCAAACGCAACACTCTCCGTAAACTTCGGCGGGAGAATCGTCGTCTTCGATCGCGGGCTTTTTATAATCGGATGAAGCCGCGTTTCCGTTGGATTTATTGTTAGGGTCTGCCTCCGACGGAGTGGCCCTTCTGCCTTCCTGCTTGAACTTTGTCTCGGTAGAAACATTTACGACCTTGTTTTTTCCGCCGCCGCAGCCGTTGATCATAAAGACGAACAGAACGATGACCAAGGCGAGGATCGCTATACCGATAACTATTATCAAGGAGCGGTTTTTAAGCATTTTTATGCGTCTTTCCCTCGCTTTTACGCGTTTGCTCTTCGGCGCGGGTTTTTTGTCCGATGTTTCTTCGGAGTGGGATGAGCTGCTGTATATCTCGTCGTCAAAATTGTCGAGATCAAAATAATCGTCGCTATTGCGCCCGCTCATAAGCCTTTTCCTCCATTGTAAATTACATATATAATCATTATACAACAAATCAGCCGCAAAAACAACATTATTCGCCAATTATTTTTAAATTATTCGGTGTTTTTTATATTTATAAGTTTTAGAATATTTTTAAATATTAAATTCCAATGGTGTGGAGATTTGTGAAAACAAAAAGATACCGCTATGGCTTCCAAACGTAAACCATAGCGGTCATTTAGTTTTAGAATTCAGACATTCAGCTTTCGCCTTTTTTGTTGTCGTCCTTTTTGATTTTCTTGACAGAGTCGACATCAAGCATAAACCAGAACGTGCTGCCCTTACCGACCGTGCTCATAACTCCGTACCTTGCGTTGTGAGCGTCAAGTATGCTCTTTACGATAGAGAGTCCGAGTCCGGAGCCGATAACGCCGCGGCGGTGTTCTTTGTCTACCTTGTAGTATCTTTCCCAGATATCCTCGAGCTTATCGGGCGGGATACCCTCGCCGTGGTCGGTTACTTCGACCTTGACCTTGCCGCCCTTCGCGATCTGTGTAACGATGACGGTCTTGTCCTCGCCGACATGGTTTACCGCGTTGTTCACAAGGTTGTAAATAACCTGAGAGATCCTCAGCTCGTCGGCGTTTATAAACACGTTTTCTTTGTAATTAAAGATGATGTTGTAGCCGTCCTGTTCAACAAGCTTTGAGTATCTCGCGAATATCTCGGTGATGCTGTCGGTCAGGCTGAACGTCTTTTTCTCCGCCTGCAGCGCGCCCGACTGCAGCTTGGACAGATCGAGCAGGTCGTTAACAAGCGTAGAAAGCCTTGTTGCCTCGTCAATAATGATCTGGATGTTCTCGGGGGTGTTCTCTCCGGGCAGATCTCTCATAACCTCGCCGTAGCCGGTGATCATCGTCAGCGGCGTCCGCAGGTCGTGAGATATATTGGCGATAAGCTCCCGCTGCAGCTTTTCGGTAGCCGCAAGCTCGGTTTTGGCGTAGTTCAGCGTTTCGTTGAGCTCTTCGACCTCAAGGTAGCCTTTTGCGCTGAATTCAACGTCGTAGTTCTTCTTTGCAAGCTCCTTTGCCGAGGTGTTCGTTTTTGAGATCGGCTTTGCTATCCTGCGGCTCGCGTAAAGCGAGAAGATGACCGACAAAACAACAAAGGCGAACGATACCCAGATAAGCTGACCCTGCATAATTTCGATCGTATTGCTAAGCGGCGTCAGCGATGAGGTGATCAGCAAAAATCTTTCGCTTCCGTCCTCGCGCGCTATAACGTTTGCGCAAACAACGCTTTCGGAAGACACATCAGACTTTGACCGGTAGTGTATCTCGGTGTTGGCGCTGTCGTCGGACGCGCCCGAGAAAGAATTCCGCAGCATATCAAGCTTGCGCTGAGCAACATCGCCTACGCTTACTGTGTTGACGGTCATATACGATCCGTTGTTGTGCTTTGCGTTGCTGTAGTATGAGTAAACATCGTGCTCCTCTATAATCAGCTCGTTCGTCGGAACGTCATAGGTGCACTTGTAAAGCATCTTCATAAGCCCCGCGCCCGAGTCGTAAACATAGACCGAAAGCGAGTTGTTGCTCGCCACGTTGTCGATAGTCGTCCAAACGTTTTTGTTTTGTTCGATCGACCGTGATATCCTCGACGCGCTCTGCTGAACGCGGTTTGTTTTTGAATTCGTGTAGTAGGGCTTTAGAAAAAACGACTGGAACACCCATAGCACGATCAGTATTATCGCGCCGAACAGCAAAAAATATCCGAGCAGCTTTATCTGGAGCGGCCAGTATTTTTTGCTAAATTTCTTCAAATCTGTATCCCACCCCTCGCAGAGTAACTATACATTTGCTGTATTCGCCAAGGCTCTTTCTGAGCAGCTTAATATGGGTGTCAAGGGTGCGTTCGTCGCCGAAGAAGTCGTAACCCCAAACCTCGCTGATAAGGCTTTCGCGGGTGAGCGCGAGCCCTTTGTTGCGTACCATATAGAACAGCAGCTCATATTCCTTGGGGGTCATCTCAACGCGCACGCCGTCAACGGTGACGATACGCGCGGAGAAGTCTATCACAAGACCCTTGTAGGTGTAAATATCCCTTTCTTTTTCTCCGGAGCCTGCGCTTGAGCGTTTTATTACAGCGGCAACGCGCATCATAAGCTCCTTTGGAGAAAACGGCTTTACAACATAGTCGTCAGATCCGAGCTCAAAGCCGTGGATCTTGTCGTATTCCTCGCCTCTTGCCGAGAGCATGATTATCGGGGTCTTGCAGAACTTTCTGATTTCGCGGCAGGCGGAAAAACCGTCCAGCTCGGGCATCATAACGTCCATTATGATAAGGTCAAAGGTGTTGTTGCGGCAGACCTCTATAGCCTGCATACCGTCAACTGCCTCCTCTACCTCGTAGCCCTCAAACTCGGCGTACTTGCGGATTATTTGTCTGATTCTGTATTCGTCGTCTACAACTAATATTTTAGGCATAATTATCCCTCCTATAACGATCGTACACTTATAATGTGACAAGAATATGTCGAAACAGTGTTATTTATCAGTATATATTATAACATAAAAAATAAGATATTGAAATACCTGAAAAAAAGTTTTATAATAGTACGGTATAATAAAGGTATTACAGGGGGAATAAATATGGAACCGAGGGAAATAACCTGCGGCGAGATCACCGCCGCCGTAAAAAAGCTGTTTATCGACTGCAACTACTTTATCGGTGAGGATATTTTGAATGCGCTCAAAACCGCAAAGGAAAACGAAGAGTCGCCCGTGGGCAAAAGCGTGCTCGACCAGATCATAGAAAACGACGTTTTGGCGGCAAAGGAGGAGATCCCGCTTTGTCAGGACACGGGAATGGCGGTGCTGTTTGTCGAGTACGGCGACAAGGTTTTTGTCACCGACGGCAGCTTTGATGACGCGGTAAACGAGGGCGTGCGTCAGGCGTACCGCGACGGATACCTGCGCAAAAGCGTGGTGAGCGACCCGGTTTTTGACCGCGTGAACACAAAGGACAACACCCCCGCGATCATCCATACAAAGATCGTCAGCGGAGATAAGATAAAAATCACCGCGGGCGGCAAGGGCTTCGGCAGTGAAAATATGTCCGCTATAAAAATGCTTACCCCGTCCTACGGCGAGGAGGGCGTTAAAAAATTTATTCTCGACACCGTGCGCACGGCAGGCCCCAACCCCTGTCCTCCGATAGTTGTCGGAGTGGGTATCGGCGGAACCTTTGAGCGCGCGGCACAGCTTGCAAAAAAGGCGACCTTCCGCCCGATAGATACCCAAAATCCCGATGAGCGTTACGCCGATATGGAGCGCGAGCTGCTCGAAGAGATCAACAAAATGGGCTTTGGCCCCGCGGGCTTGGGCGGAAACACCACCGCGATCGGCGTCAATATCGAGACCTCGCCGACCCACATAGCGGGGATGCCCGTTGCGGTGAACATCTGCTGTCACGCGGCAAGGCACGCGAGCACGGAGATATAAGGGGGTATCGCAGTGACTAAAAAAATAAAGCTTCCGATAACGGATGAGGATATAAAAAACCTGAAGGCAGGCGACAGCGTGCTTTTGACAGGCACGATAATCACCGGCCGCGACGCCGCCCACAAAAGGCTGTTTGAGCTGATCGAAAGGGGAGAGGAGCTCCCCGTAGACATAAAGGGCGAGCTGATCTATTATGTCGGCCCTGCTCCCGCAAAGCCCGGCTACGCCGTAGGCCCCGCGGGACCTACCTCGAGCTACCGTATGGACAAGTACGCTCCCGCGCTGCTCGACTTGGGGCTAAAGGGAATGATCGGCAAGGGCGCGCGCAGTCAGGCGGTCATTGACTATATCGTAAAAAACAATTGCGTTTATTTTGCCGCTATCGGCGGAGCCGCAGCGCTTATCGCCAAGAGCATAAAAAGCGAGGAACTGCTCTGCTACGAGGACTTGGGAACCGAGGCGATCAGGCGCTATACGGTCGAGGATTTCCCGTGCATAGTCGCGATCGACAGCGAGGGAAACAACGTTTACGAAACCGAACCAAAAAAATATGCCAAATCATAACATTTTGCTTGCAAACAAACCGTAAAAATATTATAATATAAGGTAATTGAATTTTAGGAGTAAAATTATGCCATTTATTAACGTAAAAACAAACGCGGAAATCTCCGCAGAAAAGAAAACAGAGATCGAAAACAAGCTCAGCGACGCTATCAGCCTCATCCCCGGCAAAAGCGACCGCTACCTTATGCTCGCGGTCGAGGATAATATCTCGATGATGTTCCACCGCGACGCCGACAGCAACATAGCTATGGTCGAGGTAAAGATCTTCGGCAGCTCGGACAAGGGCAGCTACACCAACCTTACCCAAAGGATCTGTGAGATCCTTGACGAAGAGGCGCAAATCAGCCCCGATTGCTGTTATGTCAAGTTTGAAGAGGTCTCGCTTTGGGGCTACAACGGATTTATGTTTTAAGACTATTTAGATTTTAGAGGTAATTTATGAAAAGCTTTCGCAAGGAATTGTGGTTCAATATTCCCGCGCGCAGAAAAATCGTGCGCATTACCGAGGACGTACAGCAGGCTATCGACGAGAGCGGTATCAAAGAAGGTCTTGTGCTCGTCAACGCTATGAATATCACCGCGTCTGTATTTATCAATGACGATGAGAGCGGTCTGCACAGCGACTACGAACGCTGGCTTGAAAAGTTAGCGCCCGAAAAGCCCTACAGCCAATACGCTCACAACGGCTTTGAGGACAATGCCGACGCTCATTTAAAACGCACGGTAATGGGCAGAGAGGTTGTCTGTGCCATCACAAACGGCAGGCTCGACTTCGGCACATGGGAACAGATTTTTTACTATGAACTTGACGGAAAACGCAACAAGCATGCGCTGATAAAGATAATCGGCGAATAAGGTTTTGGGAGGTTATTATGAGAATAGTTGTTCTTGCGGGCGGTCTCAGCACCGAGCGCGACGTTTCTATATCATCGGGACTTCTTGTCGCTTCCGCGCTGAGAGAAAAGGGACATCAGGTCGTATTGCTCGACGTTTTTACGGGATATGAGAAGGATATCCTCGATATCGACGAGCTGTTCAAGCAGAATTACAGCTTCACCGACGAGGTCAAGGTCGGCGAGACTATTTCGGAAATAGACGAGGTCAAAGAGAACCGCCGCGACAAATCGAACCGGTTTATCGGCGAGAATGTCGTTGACATCTGCCACTCGGCGGACATCACCTTCCTTGCGCTCCACGGCGGCGAGGGAGAGAACGGACAGATCCAGGCGGCGTTTGATCTGCTCGGCATCAAGTACACGGGCTCGGGTTACCTCGGCTCGGCGCTCGCTATGCACAAGGGATTAACCAAAAGCGTGCTTATCCAAAACAAAGTCCTCACCCCGCGCGGAGAGATCTTTGACAATGAAGAAGACGCGCTCAAGTGGAACATCTTCCCCTGCGTTGTAAAACCCTGCTCGGGCGGTTCCAGCGTGGGGATCACCATAGTACATACGCCCGATCAGTACGCTCAGTCGGTAAAGGACGCGTTTTGCTACGGCGAGACCGAGATCGTGGTTGAGCAGTATGTTGTCGGCAGAGAGTTCTCTGTCGGTCTGCTCGGCGGCAAACCCCTGCCTCCGGTAGAGATAATCCCCGAAGGCGGTTTTTACGACTACAAAACAAAGTACCAGGCGGGCGCGGCAAAGGAGATCTGTCCTGCCGATATTACCGAGGCAGAGGACAAGGCGATGCGCGACGCCGCTGTGGCGACGTACGAAGCGCTCCACCTTAGCAACTATGCGCGCGTTGACTTTATCCTCGATAAATTCGGCAATCCATATTGCCTTGAGGCCAACACCCTGCCGGGTATGACCCCCACAAGCCTGCTTCCGCAGGAGGCGGCGGCAGAGGGTATGAGCTATGCCGACCTCTGCGAAAAAATCATTGAGATCTCATTAAAGAGATCTAATTAAAAAAGAGTTGATTTAGTATGAAGAATTTTACCCTTGCCGAGATCGCCGCGGCGTGCGGCGGTACATATGTCGGCGACGAGGCGCTCAAAGATACAGCGATCACCTCGGTCGAGCGCGACAGCAGAGCGATAAAAGACGGCTCGCTGTTTTTAGCTATAAAGGGAGAGCGCGTTGACGGCCACGATTTTATCGAAAAATGCTACGGCAGCGGCGCGGTCTGCGCGATTTGCGAAAAGGCTCCCCAAAACCCGAGCAAGCCGTATATTTTGGTCGATTCCACCCTTATTGCGGTCAAAAAAATCGCAAAGGCGTACCGCGATAAGTTCGATATCCCCGTTGTAGGGGTTTCGGGCAGCGTCGGCAAGACATCCACAAAAGAGATGCTCTACGCGGTGCTGTCGCAGAAATTCAAAACCCATAAAACCCAGGGCAACCTCAACAACGAGCTCGGAGTTCCGCTGACGATACTCTCAATGCCCGAGGATACGCAGGCGGCGGTAATCGAGATGGGTATCTCCGATTTCGGCGAGATGACAAGGCTCTCGCAGGTCGCTCAGCCCACCATCTGCGTGCTGACGATAATAGGCTGCTGCCACCTTGAGAACTTGGGCGACCGCGACGGCGTGCTCAAAGCAAAGACCGAAATGTTCAAATTCGCTCGCGGGGGCGCGGATTACGTCCTCAACGGCGACGACGACAAGCTCGCGACGGTCACGGAGGTCGGCGGCAAAAAGCCGATATTCTTCGGGCTCGACAAAAAGAACGAATACTACGCCGAGGATATTGAAAACAACGGCGAGGGCGGCGTTAGCTGCAAGCTATGCTTCGGCGATACAAAGCTGAACGTCACTATCCCCGCGATCGGCAGCTATATGGTGTCCAACGCATTGGCGGCGGTCGCCGTAGGTAAGCTGCTCGGACTCAGCGATGAGGAGCTCAAAAACGGCGTTGAAGCCTACAAAACCGTCGGCAGCCGCGCGAATGTGATAAACACAGGCAAGATCAGGATAATCGACGACTGCTACAACGCGAACCCGACATCCGTAAAGGCGTCGCTTGAAACGCTCAAAAACTTCAAGGGCAGGACAGTGGCGATAATCGGCGATATGAAGGAGCTCGGAACAGACGAGCTCGCGCTTCACTTTGACACGGGAGCATACGCAAAGCAGATCGGCGTTGACGTTGTGCTTTCGGCAGGACCTCTCGCGAAGGAGCTCGCAAAGGGAGCTCAGGGCAAGTGGTTCGAGACAAAGGAAGAGCTGATCTCCGCTTTGCCCGAGATAATAAAAAACGGCGACACCGTGCTTGTCAAGGCGTCGCATTCAATGCAGTTTGAAAAGATAGTTGAGTTTTTGAGCAGAAAGGAAAACTGAAATGCCTGTAGTATATATGGATCATCCGCTTATAAAGCATAAAATAACAATGCTGCGGATGGACAGCACAAAAACATACGAATTCAGAAAAATCGTAGAAGAGATCGCTATGCTTATGGGGTACGAGGCTCTCGCCGACCTTCCTACGGTCGATTTACCGATAAAATCCCCTTTTGAAGATACGGTACAGCCGGTGATCGGCGGCAAAATGCTCGCTGTCGTTCCGGTATTGAGAGCCGGCTTGGGTATGGTGAACGGTATTTTGGCTCTTGTTCCGGGGGCAAAGATAGGTCATATCGGCCTTCAGCGCGACCCTGAAACGCACGAGCCTCACGAGTATTACTGCAAGCTTCCCGACAGAATCGAGGATCGCACGGTCGTCATCGTAGACCCTATGCTCGCAACGGGCGGTTCGGCGGTTGACGCGATCGATCTTGTTAAAAAGCAAGGCGGTAAAAAGATAAAGTTTTTGTCGATCCTCGCGGCTCCCGAGGGAGTAGAAGCGGTGATGAAGGCTCACCCGGATATCCGGCTGTACATCGGTTGTCTTGACCGCGAGCTGGACGAACACGCCTACATCCGTCCCGGCCTCGGCGACGCGGGTGACAGGATCTTCGGCACAAAATAATACGGAATAATAACATAAAACGGCAGCCGCGGGGCTGCCGTTGTTTTATATGTTTATACTTTTATCTGTCCCAAAACTTCGCCGACCTTATCGTGGATGACCAAGTCCGCCTGACCGTCAAAGGGCGTGGAGTCGCGGTTTATAAGCACTATATTGTCGCCGCTGAAGTAGCGGATAAATCCCGCCGCGGGGTAAACCGTCAGGCTCGTGCCGGCGATTATCAGCAGGTCTGCCTGCATAATCGCGTTCAGCGCGCCCGATACAACGCTGTCGTCAAGTCCTTCCTCATAGAGGACAACGTCGGGCTTGATAACGCCGCCGCACTCGCACGTAGGGATACCGTCGGACTCCTTGATGAATTCCGCGGTGTAGAACTTGCGGCACTTGCGGCAGTAGTTGCGCAGCACGCTGCCGTGCAGCTCATAGACCCTCTTGCTGCCTGCCGCCTGGTGCAGACCGTCAATGTTTTGGGTGACTACCGCGCTGAGCTTGCCCGCCTTTTCGAGCTCGGCGAGTTTTAAGTGCGCCTTGTTCGGTTTTTTGTCGAGGCAGAGCATTTTATCGCGGTAAAAGCGGTAAAACTCATCCGTGTGCCGCTCAAAAAACGTGTGGCTCAAAATCTCCTCGGGCGGGTAGTCGTACTTTTGGTTGTACAGTCCGTCAACGCTGCGAAAGTCGGGGATCCCGCTTTCGGTGCTCACGCCCGCGCCGCCGAAGAAAACTATATTTTGGCTTTTGTCAACTAATTTTTGAAGTTCGTTTACATTATCCATAACAATACCTCGTTTTGTTATAATGAACCTTTTGCGGTGTCGCCGCGGGTTAATCGGTGTCGAGTTTCAATACCGCCATAAACGCCTCCTGCGGAACCTCTACGGTGCCGAGCTGGCGCATACGCTTTTTGCCTTCCTTTTGCTTTTCGAGCAGCTTTTTCTTACGCGAAATATCGCCGCCGTAGCACTTGGCAAGCACGTCCTTGCGCATAGCCTTAACGGTCTCGCGCGCGATTATCTTGCCGCCGATGCACGCCTGGATCGGAACCTCAAACAGCTGTCTGGGGATCTTGTCCTTCAGCTTCTCAGCCATTTTTCTCGCGCGGGGGTACGCCTTGTCCTTGTGGATGATGAACGACAGCGCGTCAACGACCTCGCCGTTGAGCATAATATCGAGCTTGACAAGCTCGCTGGGAACGTAATCCTTCAGCTCGTAGTCAAACGAAGCGTAGCCGCGTGTGCGCGATTTCAGCGTGTCAAAAAAGTCGTAGATTATCTCGGCAAGCGGCAGGATGTAATGCAGGTCAACGCGGTCGGCGTCGATGTACTGCATATCAACAAACGTACCGCGCCTGTCCTGGCAAAGCTCCATAATGTTGCCGACATACTCCTTGGGCGTGTAGATGTGCGCGTCGGTAACGGGCTCCTCAGCCATCTGTATCAGCGAGGGGTCGGGGTAGTTGGTCGGGTTGTCTATCTGCTCTACCGTGCCGTCGGTCTTTGTTATCTTATAAATTACGCTCGGCGCGGTGGTGATGAGGTCGAGCAAATACTCGCGTTCAAGGCGCTCCTGGATTATCTCCATATGGAGCAGTCCCAAAAATCCGCAGCGGAAGCCAAAGCCGAGCGCTACCGAGGTCTCGGGCTCAAAGCTGAGCGCAGCGTCGTTGAGCTGCAATTTTTCAAGCGCGTCTTTAAGGTCGCCGTACTTTGCGCCGTCCACCGGATAGATTCCGCAGAATACCATAGGCTGAGCCTCGCGGTATCCGGGAAGCGGCTCGGCGGCGGGGTTGGATGTCAGCGTCACCGTGTCGCCGACCGTGGCGTCGGCGAGCGTCTTGATCGAGCCCGCGATGTAACCTACCTCTCCCGCGTAAAGACCGTCGGTCTTTTCCATTTGGGTGGCATGCATAAGTCCGCACTCTACAACGTTGAACACGCTGCCCGTAGCCATAAGCTTGAACTCGTCGCCCGGGTGGAGCTGACCCTCTTTGAGCCTTACGTAGATAATAACGCCCTTGTAGCTGTCGTAGTAGCTGTCAAAGATCAGCGCGCGAAGCGGAGCGTTTATGTCGCCCGTCGGCGCGGGGATATCGGTGACGATCTTCTCGAGCACGGCGTGGATATTTATACCCGCCTTTGCCGAGATCTGCGGAGCGTCCTCGGCAGGTATGCCGATAACGTCCTCGATCTCGCCGATCACCCTTTCGGGCTCGGCGCTCGGCAGGTCGATCTTGTTTATTACGGGAACTATCTCGAGCCCGCTGTCGACCGCAAGGTATGTGTTGGCAAGCGTCTGCGCCTCTATTCCCTGAGAAGCGTCGACAACGAGGATCGCGCCCTCGCACGCCGCGAGCGAACGCGAGACCTCATAGTTGAAGTCGACGTGGCCGGGGGTATCGATAAGATTAAAAAGATATTTTTCGCCGTCGTCGGCGTTGTAGATAACGCTGACCGCGCGCGCCTTGATCGTGATACCGCGCTCGCGTTCAAGCTCCATATCGTCAAGCAGCTGCGCCTCCATATCGCGCGCCGAAACGGAGTTCGTCTGCTCCAAGATCCTGTCGGCAAGCGTGCTCTTGCCGTGGTCGATATGGGCGATTATGCTGAAATTGCGGATTTTATCCTGCGGAAAAGACAATTTACATCACCTTTTTCTATTATTTTTTATCTAATATATAATTTTACCACAAAATCGCTCTTTGCACAAGATATAAATCACAAAATAAAGGCTCTCCCAAAATCGGGAGAGCCGTAATGTTTTAGCGTGCTTTATACCGCGTCAACGGGGAATTCGGTGATTTTATCAAGCGCGTATTTCTGAACAAGAGCCGCGTCGAGAACATCTACAGCGCCGTTGCCGTTTACATCTGCCGCGCGTGCCTGCTCGTCGGTGAGGATAGACTTTTCGGCAGCGGCTTTCTGGATCAATGCCGCGTCGAGGATATCAACTCTGCCGTCGCCGTTAGCGTCGCCGGTCTGATATGCGCCGCCCTGAGAATCGTCGGCGATCAGCAGGTAGTTAACATCGGTGGGGATGGTGTATTCGTCATCCTTGGGCTCGGGAAGAACAAGAGTAATAGTACCGTTGTTCACTTCTCTTGAAGCCTCTGAGAAGTTTTCGCTTGTTGAAGCCGAGTAAGCGTCGTATTCCTTTACGGTAGCTTCGATAGATCCTGTAAAGTTGTTGAACTTGATATAGTATTCCTGATCCATCGGGATACGGAAGAATCCGCCGTCATCGGTGGTTGTAAAGCCGATCCACTTGTCGCTGCTCTCAACAAGAACGCCGTTCTCGATCCTTGCGATCGAATCGCCTGCGATATTGAGGATCTCGCCGTCAAGGTCTTCGGGATTAGCGGTATTGAAGTAAACTCTGCGGTAGCCGTTGACCTGATCATCGGTCAATGTTGTGTAATCAGAGAAATAGCTGTCGTCAAGCCTGAGCCATGACATATAAACCTCGTTGGTGTGGTCGTACATCAAACGGGCAAAGTTAGAGATAAGCGTAGCCGCATTCTTCATCTGCTCGTTGTTGATGAGCAGCGGATGAACCTGGTTGCTCTGCCAGATGTTGCCGAACAGAAGATGTGACAATGTGTATGTGAGCGAGTTGGTAGCTTCGGCGCTTGTGAGCTGGTCGATCTGCTCCTGAGAAGCGTTGGCCATGGTCATAGCGTACTCTACAACATCGCCGAGGTAATGAGCCGCGATGGGTCTGATCTCGTCAGCGTCCATAAGCAGGTATTTGCCGAGCTTCAATACGAGTGAAGCGATCTGCTTAGCATCTGCGCCAACGGGTTCGCTGCCGTCCTTTGACTCACCCTGAGCCTTTGAGAAGAGAGCTACAAACTCCTGGACCTTTGCGGTGATCTCTTCCTTGGTCGCGATGATCTCGTTTTTGTTCTTTTGCTTCATAAAGTAAGCGTACATCGCGATTCCCATATCTAATGTCTCGGGGCTGCTGATAAAGCCCTTGCCAAAGGCCGAGCTTTCGTCTCCGTTAAGAGAACAGTAGTAGCCGATAAAGTCAGAGAATGCCTGCTCGTAGTTTTCTGCATAACCCTGTCTGCCGCCGGAGATCTGTGTAAGATAGGTGCCGAGGCCTTTAAGATAAATCGCCGCGTCATTGGGGATATAGGAATTCTTATCATCCACCAGACCGATCGAACCGTCAGTAAAGCCGATCTTTGCGGGAACGAAGTTTTCGGAGGATGTAGTTTCTACAAACTCCTCATAGATGCCGGGGTTGCAGATCTCAAGGTTTGCGAGCATCTGATCGTATTTTTCGTCGTCCTTGATCATTGTGTCCGAACCGTAACGCTCAAAGCCTATCTCAACGGGAGCCATTACGGAAGGAAGCTCGGAATCCTGATAGATATTGAAGATACCCGAGTACTTTTCATCGCGGGGAGCCTGAGCGGAATCCGCCGCCATGGGAGTACCAAAGGTGTAAGCGTAAAGGTTTTCGGGCTCAAGCGTGATCGCATCGCCCAAAACCGCGTTGGGGTCGTCAATGAGCTTTTTGGCGGTCAGGTTTGTGATCGCAGCGCCGCGGCTGTAACCGACCGTCCAAACCTTGATGTCGCCGGAAATACCGTTGTTTTCAATGTAACCGCGGGCAAATTCAAGGCACTTGTCGGAAGATTTGTTAAAGCCTTTTGCGTCGCCCTCGGAGCCGATCACAAAGTTGTCGCCCCACTCCATCTCATAACCCGCGCTGCGGGGTACGATCGCGATCATAGTGTATTCCTTGCCGTCCTGAACGATCTTTTTATGAGCGCAGGCAACGCCGATAGTGTCCTTTGTGGGCTTGATGGTGTAATCGTTGTTGATTTCGATATCAGAGAAGCCGATATCATCCAAAAATGCGATAACGTCACGGTTCTTGAGCGCGTAGCCTTCGGGCGTGAAGGGCTCACGTGTGCTGCTTGCGGAAGCCTCCGCAAGCGACATACTCAAGGTCGAGAGGTGCGAGTCATACTCTTTACCGCTCTTTCTGAAATAATCATCCGAGTAAGCGTAGTAGTCAATGCTGTCTGATAAGCCGTAGATCTCACCCTCGCTGGGACGATAGTAGAACGAGCCGTAATAGAAGCTCGAATCGCTCGCGGCTTCATCGGTATCCGCGAATGCCGCCATCGTTGCAACGGGGATCAAAAGGGCGACCGCCAACAAAGCGGCAACAGCCTTTGTGAATAGCTTTTTCATAAGAAAACTCCTTTATTATATTTGTATAGCATATACATATCTAAATTTTACATTTTAACAACGGAATTGTCAAGAAAATTACGCAAGTTTTCATATAATCCGGACATAAATATACAAAAAACGAAGTCATATATATGAGCCGCGAAAAACATTGTTGACCGCGGCGGTTACAGATGATATAATTACATTAAAATGTAAGGATGGCGTGATGATATGACAAAGGGCGATATCGCGAAGAGCAATTTTCAGAACGGCTGCAACTGCGCACAGGCGGTGCTTTTGGCGTTCTGCGGGGATTACGGAATGGACAGAGAGACCGCTATGATGATCTCTGCGTCGTTCGGCGCGGGAATGGGCGGACTGAGAGAGACCTGCGGTACCGTCACGGGAGCCAATATGGTGATCGGACTCGCCAAGGGCAAAAACAAAGCGGAGGCAAACAACGCTTTTAGGCGCTTTGCCGAGGAGTTCAAAAGCAAAAACGGCTCGCTTACCTGCCGCGAGCTGCTCGGGATCAGGGTAAAAACAAGGCTCACCTGCGCCGACCTTTGCAAGGACGCGGGCGATATCCTTGAGAAACTATTATCAGAATAAAAATCAAAGGAGAAATACTATGGCAAAAAAGAAAACGAAACCGGAAAAGAAAAAGGGCACGGCTCTGCCGTGGAGGATCACAGCGGCGGTTCTGGCTGTTGCGCTGATCGCAGTATCATGCACGTGGGTGATCACCGCAAACAAAAAATCTTCAAAACAGACAAGCGCAGAAACCTCGGCAACGGAGACCGCTACCGAAGCGCCCGCAGACGGAGACGCCCTGTCGCTTTGGACAGAAACCGCGCCGCTTAAAACTCAGATGACCGAATATATGAAAACGATCACCGACAAAAACTCAAAGGATTTTATCCCTGTTGAGAACCGTATCGCGGTGTTTGATATGGACGGCACGCTCTGCTGCGAGACCGACCCCGGATACTTTGACCACAAGCTTTTGTACCACCGCGTAATGGAGGATCCCGATTACAAGGATAAGGCGAGCGATACCGAGAAGGAAGTCTGCAAAGAGATAGAGGAGTACTTTGAAACAGGCAGCTATCCCGAAGATTTATCTGTAAAGCACGGCAAGGCGGTCGCGTCGGCGTTCAAGGGAATGACTACTCAGGAGTTTTACGAGTATGTAAAGGCATACCGCGACCAGCCCGAATCAGGCTATAGCAATATGACCCAGGGTCAGGCGTTTTATAAGCCCATGCTGCAGGTTATTGATTACCTAAAGGCGAATGATTTTACCGTGTACATCATCAGCGGCACCGACAGACTTATCACCCGCGGACTCTGTATCGGCACGATCGATATCCCGCTTTCTCAGATGATAGGCTCCGATGAAACGCTTGTCGCGACCAATCAGGGCGATAAGGACGGCTTGGACTACACCTTTAGCAAAGACGACAAGCTTATCACAGGCGGAGAGTTCATCATCAAGAACCTCAAGATGAACAAGGTCAGCGTTATTGAGCGCGAGATCGGCAAGCAGCCTGTGCTTTGCTTCGGCAATTCCTCGGGTGACGCGGCGATGGCTAACTACACCATCACCAACAACAAGTACAAGAGCGCGGCATACCTGCTCTGCTGTGATGACCTCGTTCGCGAGAACGGCAACACTGAAAAGGCAGAAAAAATGCGCAAGAGCTGTAAGGAGAACGGCTGGACAGCTGTCTCGATGAAGGACGACTGGACAACAATCTACGGCGAAGACGTCACAAGAAAAGCCGACGAAAAAGCGGCCGAAGCTACAACGGAAGCTGCGACTGAAGCGGTAACCGATAAAGCGGCTTAAAATTTTTGCAGGTTTTTGCAGGGGCGATTTGTTTTGCCCCTGCTTTTTTTGATTGGAAAAACGACAAATTTCCGCATAAATACTGATGTAAAGCAGCTCTTTCTTTACTTTTTCGGCAAGGTGTATTATACTCGACTCAACAAACACAGGAGGTGAGTGTATGGGCTGGTATATCGTTCCGCTCATTATCATTGTAATCATAATCGCGGTGGCGCTCGTCAGAGCGATGAACACAAACTACCGTATGGGTTCGGGAATGTTCAAGAGCAGCGAATATGATCTTGACGAGAAGGACAACTTTGAGGACAAGGAATACTACGACAAGGACGGGTTGTTCAAATGACATTCGGAAAAAATCTTCAATCGCTGAGGAAAGAAAAAGGCTTGTCTCAGGACGCGCTCGCAAATCAGCTTTATGTAACGCGCCAGAGCGTCAGCCAGTGGGAAAACGACAGGACGATGCCGTCTGTCGACCTGCTGATAAAGCTCAGCGAGATATTCGATACAACGGTGGACGCTCTGCTCGGCAAGCCCGAGACCGAGAGCATACCCCAGCCGACAGCTAAGGTCGGTATACTCAGAAATAAAAAAGACATAATAACTGCGCTGCGTTACGAGTACGCTACGGCGGCGATCGTACTGTTTTCGCTCGCTCTGCTGTTCGCGGCGGGAGCGGCTATCATATTGTTTATAGAGAACAACCTGTATTCTCCGACCGTTGCCGCGCGCGTAAAAAGTGATTTTATGGGCGCGTGGCAGCAGGCAGTCGGCGCGGCGCTGTTTTTGATCGCGGCGGCGGTGGTTTCGGTTATCGGCTTTGTCAGCGAGCGCCGGGCGGTAAGATTCGGCAGGGAGCACTCCTGCACGCTCAGCTTTTATTACGATCACCTCGTTATCGAGGAGGACGACGCGGAGTCGCTCAGCCTGTTTTATACAAACGTCAGGCGCATTGTCGAGACGGACGGATACTTTGTTTTCAAAATGCAGAACAAAGCAAAGCTGTGCGTCGACAAAAACGACGTTGAAAACGCGGAAGAGCTTTCACAGCTGTTAAGAAGCGCCAAAAACTATCTTGACCGCCGTCTGTGCAAGTCGCCGACGGGAATGGGAAGGATCCGCCGCTGTGTTGTCAGGTTTTTTAGGGATTTTCTTTTTGTATCGACCTTTGCGACCCCTTGGTTTTTCTCGCTCATCTTCGCAATACTCTGCGCGATCATTACGGAAAACCAGCTGCTCAGGATAGCTGTTTTCGCGATACCGTTCGCGGTGCTGCTTATCGAGCTTGTTGCGGGTGTTTTGCTCACGCTCGGAAAGGTGAAGGCGAAGCGGATGATCATCGCCGGCGCCGCGGGAATAGTGTTTCTTTCGGCATACGCCTTTATGGTCAACTACGCCTGCACAGTTTACAACTTCCAGCACGACAGGGTAACGTCCGAACGGTTCGTTGAGTATATGGAGAGCCATGGAATGACGGTAGAGAACACCATCAAGGGCAGGCAGGAACGCTTTATCTCAAGTTGCTACACCGCCAAGCCCGCGGATAACAAATATGAGATTTTGTTTTTGGAGTTTGATGAGTTTTCGCCGGAGCAGAGCCTGTTCCCCGCGCGGGAGGCTTACGGAGCTTTTGAAAACAAGATACGTTCACAGCCGCGAATGACCACGCGTTATGCTACGCAGGAATTAGGATTCAACGGATTCTATACCGAGATCACAAATAACCACTACGCGTATGTTTCACTCAACGAGTTCAGCGTTATCTATGTGGAAACAACGCCCGAAAACGAGGCGGCGGTCAAAGAAACGCTAAAGGATTTTGAGCTTATGCTGCCGTATTAGGAGCTGTATTTTTCGATAAACCGAAAAGCAAAAAACAACCGTCACCCAAGCTTTTGTTTTGGGTGACGGTTGCTTTTTGTTGTAATATTTGAACTTGTTTTTAACCGGGTGCCAAATTACATTTCCGTTACGATGTCCTCTATTGTCTTTCCGGGCGGGATCATCGGGAGAACGTTTTCGTCCGGGCTGATATGAACGTCAATAACGACAGGAGCGTTGAGCTCGATCGCTTTTTTAAGGGTCGGCATTATCTCTTCGTCGCGGGTGATGCGCATACCCTTAACGCCAAACGCTTTGGCGAGCTTTACAAAATCAGTTGCCCTGTGGGGGTCGGTCTGAGAGAAGCGGTTGCCGTAGAACAGCTTTTGCCACTGCCTTACCATACCGAGCACCTGATTGTTCATAACGATAACAACGACCGGCATATTGTACGATTTAAGGGTAACCAGCTCGTTGAGGTTCATATGGAAGCTGCCGTCGCCCGTAAACAGGAACACGCGCTTGCCGGGGTTAGCGACCTGAGCACCGATAGACGCGCCCATACCGAATCCCATTGTACCCATACCGCCGGATGTCAGCAGAGTCCTCTCGCGCTCTATTTTAGCGTACTGAGCGACCCACATCTGGTGCTGACCGACGTCTGTGGCGATTATATCGTCGGGATTTTTTAGTTCGTTTACCGCGTAGATCACATCGTGAGCCTGGGGATATTCGTCCTCATAAGGCTTTACGTCGTCAAATTCGTGTTTCCAGACCTCAATCTTGCTCAGCCATTCAGGGTGACTTTGCTGTTCAAGACCTACGGTCAGCGCGTCAAGGCTTGCCTTAACATCGCCGAGAACATACTCGTCTACCTTAACGTTTTTGTTGATCTCATTATCGTCGATCTCAAGCTGAACGATCTTCGCCTGGTCGCCGAACTTTTCTCTGTCGCCCGCAACGCGGTCGGAAAAACGCGCGGCGCAGGTGATCATCAAATCACATTCGGCGGTGATCATACCGGTCTCGTATCCGCCGTGCATACCGATGTTGCCCACGCAGAGCGGGTGGCTTGCGGGGATCGTGCCGAGTCCCATCAGCGAGCAGCAAACGGGAGCGTCGATCAGCTCGGCAAAGGTGCGGAGCTCCTCGCACGCGTTGGCGCTGATGATTCCGCCGCCGGCGTAGATCATCGGGCGCTTTGAATTGCGTATGAGCTCCTGAACCCTGCGGATGCTGTCGGGATTTTGAATATCAAAAATATTTCTGCGCGCAGGGCGTTCGGGTTCATATTCCGTAGTCTGCGCGGTGATGTCCTTGGGTATGTC
>CACYQK010000007.1:0-19463 GCA_902776495.1 uncultured Ruminococcus sp.
TGTCCGAGCTTCGAGGATAAGATAATGCGCTTTAAGGATAAGCCGAGGCACCAGCTCTTTATTGAGCCGTGCGGCGAGAGCACGGAGGAGATGTACCTTCAGGGAATGAGCAGCTCGCTGCCCGAGGAGGTGCAGTTAAAATTTTACCGCACTATAAAGGGACTCGAAAACTGCGTTATGATGCGCCCCGCGTACGCCATAGAATATGACTGCGTTGATCCGACTGCTATGAACGCGACTCTTGAATTCAAAGATTTTGAAGGCTTGTTCGGAGCGGGTCAATTCAACGGCAGCTCGGGCTATGAAGAAGCCGCGGCGCAGGGTTTTGTCGCGGGAGTCAATGCCGCGCACAAGGTTCTCGGCAAAAAGCCGTTCGTGCTGACGAGGGCGAACTCATATATCGGCACGCTTATTGACGACCTTGTTACAAAGGGAGCTAACGAGCCGTACAGAATGATGACCTCGCGCAGCGAATACAGGTTGATACTACGTCAGGATAACGCCGACGAAAGGCTTACCCCGACGGGCTACGAGCTCGGGTTGATCAGCGAAAAGCGTTATAAAAAGTTTTTGGCAAAGCAAGAGCTTAAAAAGAAAGAGATAAAAAGGCTCGGATCGACCACAGCCGCTCCGACAGAAAAGCTCAACGAGCTGCTTGTTTCACGTGAAACATCGCCCGTCACAACGGGGATAAGAGAGATAAATCTCCTACGCCGCCCGCAGATCGGGTATGATGTTATCAGGCAGATCGACCCCGACTGCCCCGATTTAGACCAAAGCTTGATTGAACAGATCGAGGTAGAGATAAAGTACGAGGGATATATTCAAAAGCAGTTAAAACAGGTCGAGCAGGTCAAAAAACTTGAAAACAAGCTTTTGCCGACAGATTTTGACTATACCGCGATTGCGGGATTGCGATTAGAGGCACAGGAAAAGTTGAATAAAATCAAGCCGCTCAATATCGGACAGGCGTCCCGTATCTCGGGAGTATCGCCCGCGGACATCAGCGTGCTTTTGATTTGGCTCGCCACAAACAAGAATAGAGAATGATTATGGATATAAAGGGATATATTTTATCCGCAGTAAAGAATTTTAAAATTGAATTATCCGATGAGCAGCTTAATCAGCTTGAGAGTTATTATAAGCTCCTTGTAAGCTGGAACGAGAGGATGAACCTCACAGCGATAACCGAGCCGAAGGATGTAGCGATAAAGCATTTTGCCGACAGTCTGTCGGTATTGAGTTTTGTCGATGTTCCAAACGGAGCGAGTGTTATTGACGTCGGAACGGGAGCGGGATTCCCGGGCTTGGTCTTAAAAATCGCCAGACCCGACATCAAGCTCACATTGCTTGACAGTTTGAAAAAAAGACTGACTTTTCTTGAAGACGTGCTTAACAACCTCGGTTTAGACGCTCAGCTGATCCATTCCAGAGCGGAAGAGGGAGGACAGAGCATCGATTTAAGAGAGTGCTATGACTTCGCTGTATCAAGAGCGGTAGCGCAACTCAATGTGCTTTGCGAATACTGCCTTCCGTATGTCAGACTTTCGGGCAGTTTTATCGCGTTCAAGGGCGGAGAGTCCGACGAGGAAATAAAGAACGCCTCAAAAGCGATACAGACCCTCGGCGGAAAGAAAACGGATGTATATAAATTTGACCTCCCCGAGAACAGCGGGAGCAGAACGCTTGTTATTATAGAAAAGGTTCAGCCCACGCCCGATAAGTACCCGAGGCAAAACGGAAAAATAAAAGCCAAGCCTTTATAATCGACAAGATTCCGCAGTAATCCCCATAACAATCTAAAAACCAAATACATATTACGACATAAACCGCACACCTTTTGTGATACTATAAATGCACAGGGACGGAACAAATTCCCTGATGCTGACAAAGGTGATGCGGTTGAATTTTTTGGTAAAAAGTGAAAACACAATATCTGAAATACCAATAATAAAAATTCGGCCGAATAAAGCCCAGCCCCGCAAGCATTTTAACGAGGACGAGCTGTCAGCTCTGTCGCGCTCGATTGCGGAAAACGGGATCCTGCAACCCCTCACCGTAAGAAAAGTGAGCACGACCGAGTATGAACTTGTCGCGGGAGAAAGACGTTTGCGCGCGGCTATCTTAGCCGGCTTTAAACGAGTTCCGTGCATTGTTGTCAAATGTTCAGATAAAGAATCTGCCGTATATGCTCTTCTTGAAAATCTCCAGCGGGCCGACCTCGGAATGTTCGAGGAGGCTCGCGGGATTTCAAGGCTGATAAGGCGCTACGGACTCACCCAAGAACAGGCGGCGGCAAAGTTGGGGAAGACCCAGTCCACGATCGCGAACAAGCTCAGATTGTTAAAGCTGAGCTATGAAGAGCAGGAGTGGATAGAAAACGCGGGACTTACCGAGCGCCACGCCAGATCGCTCCTGAGAATAGACAACGAGGAGAAAAGGCGGGAGGCTTTATCAAAAATAATCTCGGAGAACCTCAATGTCGCCCGAACCGAAGAACTTGTCGGCATTTACACACAAAACATCCCTAAGCCCGAAAAGCAGCGGGGAAAAAGCAAAGCGGTGATAAAAGACTTACGAATTTTTCTGAACTCCATCAACAAAGCGATCGACACTATGCGGTTGTCGGGAATAGACGCACAATCTATTAAAACAGACACAGAAAATTTTATCGAATACACAATACGTATTCCCAAGTCGCAGATCGATCGCGCGGAAAAATCCGCGTAACACAAACTTACTTTCCACTTTGGGCGCAAGCCCAATCCACTCATACCCATTTCCTTATCTAACCCCTTGCGAAAAGGCGCGCGTTACTGCGCGTCTTTTTGCGTTTTAAATTGAAGAATGTTTCACGTGAAACACAAAAAGATAAAAAATTTGAAAAAATTCTTTAATTAGCTTCAAATTCAAACCTTGTTGTGATATAATTAGAAAGAAATTTACAATAAGGATTTGAAATCTGTGGCTAAAATTATCGCAATATCAAACCAAAAGGGCGGTGTGGGAAAGACCACGACCGCCGTTAATCTTGCCGCCTGCCTCGGTTTGCAGGGGAGAAAGGTGCTTCTTGTGGACGCCGATCCTCAGGGAAACGCAACCAGCGGTGTCGCGATCGACAAAAGCAAGGTAAAGCTGTCTACCTATAACATCTTGGTTGACGGCACAAAGGCAGAGGAGTGCGTGCTTACAACTCCGTACCAAAATCTGCATATCCTGCCGTCAAGCATAAACCTTGCCGCGGCAGAGCTTGAGATCGCGGAGAAATCTCATCGCGAGGCTCTGCTGAAAAACTCGATCCTGCCGATAAAGCAGTATTACGACTATATAATAATCGACTGTCCGCCGTCGCTCGGGCTTATCACCGCCAACGCGCTGACGCTTGCGGATTCGTTTATCGTGCCGATCCAGTGCGAATACTACGCGCTTGAGGGATTGTCACAGCTTATGAGCACGGTAAGGAGAATAAAAAGGCAGTACAACAACTCGATAGAGCTCGAGGGAGTTTTGCTGACAATGTATGACGGCAGACTGAATCTGACCCAGCAGGTGGTCGAGGAGGTCAAAAAGTTCTTCCCGGGTAAGGTGTTCGGTACGGTAATCACAAGGGGAGTAAGGGTGTCCGAAGCGCCGAGCTTTGGAATGCCGGTAATATACTACGACAAAAACTGCAAGGGCAGCTTGGCGTACACCGAGCTTGCCAAAGAAATAATAGCAAAGGAGAAACGCTGATGGCAAAAAAACTCGGCGGACTGGGCAAAGGCCTCAACGCCATATTTATTGAAAATGACAACGAAGACAAAAGCGGCGGCGTTACTCTTAATATCTCGGAAATCGAGCCGAACCGCTCGCAGCCCCGTAAGGAATTTGACGAAAAAGCTCTCAGCGAGCTTGCAGAGAGCATTTCGGAGCACGGATTGCTCCAGCCGCTTCTTGTAAGACCTCTGCCGCTCGGCGGATATGAGATAGTAGCGGGTGAGAGAAGATACCGCGCCTGCCGGATGGCGGGAGTAACGGAAGTTCCCGTAATTATCCGCGAGCTTGACGAGGCGCAGACAATGGAGCTGGCACTCATAGAAAATCTGCAAAGAGAAGATTTGACCCCGCTTGAAGAGGCGGAAGGATATAACGTCCTTATAAACGAGCACGGTATGACCCAGGAGGAGGTCGCCCGCTCGGTTGGAAACTCCCGTCCCGCCGTGGCAAACGCGCTAAGACTTCTGAACTTGCCCGACAGTGTCAAGAATTATCTTAAAGACGGTAAAATCTCGGCAGGACACGCAAGGGCACTTTTGACGCTCCAAAGCGAGGAAGAAATGAAGGAGCTCGCCGATTTGATAGTGAGCAAGGATCTGTCGGTAAGACAGACCGAAAAGCTCTGCAAAAAGGCGCCGAAAGCAAAAAAGGAAGTCAAGACAGAAAAAAAGCCTTCGTTTTACAGTATGGTAGAGCTTGCGCTTAACGAAAGCCTCGGCAGAAAAATCAGCATCACCAAAAACAAAGGCAAACAGGGCGGAGTTCTTCAAATCGAGTTTTACTCCGACGAGGAGCTCACAGAGCTTTCCAATAAACTGAAATAAAGGAGCAGAAAAATGATTGATATTAAATTTTTAAGAGAAAATCCCGACGCGGTAAAGGAAAATATAAAGAAAAAATTTCAGGATCACAAGGTAGAGCTTGTAGACAAGGTCATCGAGCTTGACGCAAAGAGCCGCGCCGCAAAGCAAAAGGCGGACGAGCTCCGCTCAAACCGCAATAAAATTTCTAAGCAGATCGGCGCGCTGATGGCTCAGGGCAAGCGCGAAGAGGGTATGGCGCTAAAGGAAGAGGTAACAAAGCAGGCAGAGCAGCTCGCAGAGCTTGAAACTCAGGAGGGCGAGCTCAGCACTCAGGTCACAGACATTATGATGCAGATACCTCAGATCATCGATCCGGAGGTACCTATCGGCAAGGACGACACCGAGAATGTTGAAGTTGAGCGCTTCGGCGAGCCCGTTGTGCCCGATTTTGAAGTTCCTTATCACACCGACATTATGGAAAAGCTAAACGGAATCGACCTCGATTCCGCGCGTAAGGTTGCGGGCAACGGCTTCTATTATCTTATGGGCGACATCGCAAGACTCCACAGCGCGGTAATCGCCTATGCCCGTGACTTTATGATCGATCGCGGCTTTACCTACTGCGTACCTCCGTTTATGATCAGGAGCAATGTGGTAACGGGCGTTATGAGCTTTGCCGAGATGGATTCTATGATGTACAAGATCGAGGGCGAGGACCTTTACCTTATCGGCACCAGCGAGCACTCGATGATCGGTAAGTTTATTGATACTATTAATAAAGAAGATAATCTTCCTTATACGCTCACAAGCTATTCGCCCTGCTTCAGAAAAGAAAAGGGCGCTCACGGAATCGAAGAGCGCGGAGTTTATCGTATCCATCAGTTTGAGAAGCAGGAGATGATCGTTGTTTGCAAGCCCGACGAAAGCAAAATGTGGTTTGACAAGCTTTGGCAGAACACAGTTGATCTTTTCCGTTCGCTCGATATTCCCGTGCGCACACTCGAGTGCTGCTCGGGTGACCTTGCGGACTTAAAGGTTCGTTCTCTCGACGTAGAGGCGTGGTCGCCGCGTCAGAAGAAGTACTTTGAGGTCGGTTCGTGCTCAAACCTCGGCGACGCTCAGGCTCGCCGCCTGAAAATAAGAGTTTCGGGAGAGGGCGGCAAAAAGTACTTTGCACACACCCTTAACAAT
Organism: uncultured Ruminococcus sp.; assembly: GCA_902776495.1. Classification (GTDB taxonomy): domain Bacteria; phylum Bacillota; class Clostridia; order Oscillospirales; family Acutalibacteraceae; genus Ruminococcoides. Next base: position 5,751 of record CACYQK010000007.1, read on the forward strand.
ACCGTTGTGGCTCCTCCGAGAATGTTAATAGCGTTCCTTGAGAACAACCTCAATGCTGACGGCACGGTAAAGATCCCTGTTGCCCTCAGACCTTATATGGGCGGCAAAGAGATAATAGGATAAGGAGAACGTTATGGATTGCAGCAATTGCGGAAGAGAATACCCGTATTATTATGATAAATGTCCCTACTGCGGAACGATCAACGTTGATTCAAACGAGGCAAGGCAGCAGCCCCGGGAAGCTAACCGGGGCTATCAGGAGGATTATGGGCAAGGCTATGATGTACGTCAGAACAGCGGACAGCAGTATAACGACCGGCAGTATAGCGATAGGCAGTATAACGCTCAACCATACAACGCAGGATATCAGCAGCCTGTTTACAGGGAGTATGTTCGTGATGATGAGCCGGTTTCGATTGGCAGCTGGATAGGCGTATGGTTTTTGACATGCATCCCGATCGTTGGCTTTATTATGCTGATAGTTTGGGCGTGCGGCGGCACAAGAAAGACATCGCTCAAAAACTGGGCAAGAGCGCAGTTTGTAATCGTATTGATTTTTATTTTGATTTGGCTGATACTCGCTCTGATCATGTATGCGTACGGATATAATTTTGGAAATATTTTTAGCTTTAGATACTATTAATTTTATAAACAAAAAACGATAAATGCGCATAACACAAACAACCTCCCAAATAGGAGGTTGTTTGTTTTTTATTCTTCTGTTTTTTCTTTCTTTTCGCGGAAAGCAAAGAATCGTTGACCAACGTAGTTGCACACTACAAATACACACGCGCCGACTGCCCAGCTGAGATTGCCCGCAAAGGTGTTAACGTCCATACCAAACATTTCCCAGCCTGCCGATTTTGATAACAAGCTGACAACGGTAGCAACTCCTACCCTAACGAGCATACAGACTACGATGTTGATCGTAAATCTGAGTACGGGTTTCCAGCCCTTTTCGGTGCTTTTGAATGTAAAATATTTGTTTAGGAAAAAGCTCACTATGCTTCCTACAACTATTCCGACAAACGCCGCGGCTCCGGGACCCCAATCATATTGCTTCCAGCCGACTGGATTTGTCAACAGAAGGACAACGCCTTCGCCGATGAGGGTGTTCAAAACACCGACCAAAAGAAATTTCCAAAACTTTATATCAAAAAATTTTTTGAGAAAGCCGGACACCTTGCCGCCTTCTTTTTTGTTTTCGGTATTACTCATAAATCCCTGCGTCAGCCTCCTCGTTGTTTTCATCCTCAAAATTCGAGAACTTTGTGATATAGATCGGTCTGTCCTTTGTTTCCATATATATCCTTCCGATGTACTCGCCGAGGATGCCGATCGACATCTCGGTAAGTCCGCCGAGGAACAGTATCGCGCACATAGTAGTTACATAACCCGGCGTGATTATTCCGAAGAACAGCGTCTGTATCAGTGTGACGATAATATAGATCAGCGAGATCAAAAAGATGGCCGCGCCCATTACCGCGATAAAACGCAGCGGCGTTACCGAGAAGCAGGCGATGCCGTCGATCGCGTACTTGAACAGGGAAGAGAACTTCCACGTTGTTGTGCCGAGCTGTCTGTCAACGGTCTTGAACGAGATCCATTTTGTGTTGAAGCCGACCCACGAGAAAATACCCTTGGAAAACCTCTGAACCTCGCTGAGCTCCAAAATAGAGTTGACCATTTGGCGCGTCATCATACGGTAATCCATCGCGCCGTAGGGGTTCTTGACGCTCGTCATCTTGTTTGAGAGCTTAAAGAAAAGCTTTGAGAAAAAGTCTCTGAAAAATCCCTCGCCCTCGCGCTCGTCGCGCTTAGTTGCGCAGCAGTCATAACCCTGCTCCATTGCCTCTATCATTTGCGGGAACACCGCAGGAGGATGCTGCAAGTCGGCGTCCATAACGACGACATAATCCGCGTCGCAGTGCTGAAGCCCTGCGTACATCGCGGCCTCCTTGCCGAAGTTGCGAGAAAAAGAAATGTATTTTATATTGGAAAACTGCGCCGCGAGTTTTTTCATAACAAGATATGTTCTGTCGCGGCTTCCGTCGTTAACTAAAATGTACCTGAAGCTGTAATTTGGGATGGTGTCGATGACCTTGTTGGTCTCAAGCACAAAATGCTCAAGCCCTTCTTCCTCGTTATAGCAGGGTACAACCAAGTCTATGGTCTTCATATAATTGCTCCTTAAAAGGGTTTGTTTGTTGCCAAACTACCTTTCATTATAACAAAGTTGAGGGTAAAAGTCTATTTTTTTTAAAATTTTTTATAAAGTTTTCTATTTTTTATTTACCAAAAGGAAAAAACGTGGTAAAATAAAATGGTTAATACTAAACGCTGATTAAAGGTAGACAAAGATTTTTGAGGCTGATTTGTGCAAGACGAGGCAGAGGACGAAGCAAGGCTGACGCCTTACAAGGACGATAACGAAGTATTACGCAAATCAGACCAAAAAGATAGTTCTATTTTTAATTAGTGTTTAGTATAAGACGCATTTTGCGTTTGTGTAACCTATGAAGATAATAGTAGGTTGCCGCAATTTATCTTGATTTCGGAGGTATGTTTTAATGTCCGAGGCAAAAACATTAAAACAGCGCGACGGTGGTTTTGTCGCGCGTAATGTATACGTCTGGTTGGCGTTTTTGATCCCGTTTGTGCTGATGGTAACAGCCTACGGCGTGATGTCGGTTTCTCCGTTCGGCGACAAGCAGATCCTTGTAACCGATAACTGGCACCAGTATTTTCCTTTCTTGGCTGATATGCAGTACAAGCTTCAACACGGCGAGTCGCTGTTTTGGAGTTGGTCGGTAGGCGGAGGCGTAAACTACTTCTCGCTGATGTCCTACTACCTTGCAAGCCCGCTTAATTTCCTCACGGTGTTTATTCCCGCTGAGTGGCTCAGGGAGTTTTTGATGTTCTCCGTATGCCTGAAGATAGGTCTCGCGGGTTCGTTTACGGCGCTGTTTTTAAGGAGCGTTTACAAACGAAATGACGCTTCGATCATTATGTTCGGAACCTGTTTTTCGTTCTGCGCCTTTTTGATAGGCTACTATTGGAACACCATTTGGCTCGACACGGTTTGTATTTTCCCGCTGTGCGCGCTTGGTCTTATCAAGCTTTTGACCGAAAACAAGTTTAGACTGTTTACGATTTCGCTGGCGCTTTGTATGCTTACAAACTACTACATAGGATTCTTTGTATGTATCTTTGTACTGCTGATCTTTATAGCATACAGCATAGTTCACTGGCACGGCTTCTGGAATTTCTTTCTAAATCTTGTAAAGACAGGCTTATTTTCGCTGATAGCGCTCGGTTTGACGCTGTTCTTTTTGCTACCCGCGTTTTTTGCGCTGCAAAACACACACGCGTCCGGAAGCTCGTTCCCCAACACGTTTTCGATAAATATCGGCGGCAGCAATGATTTGCTCGGCGTATTAAAGGCGTTGAAGAGCATTACGGGCAACTTTGCTAACTTCACAAGCCCGGCTATCAAGGCAGCGGACGCGATCCCGAACGTTTCCTGCGGAGCGGTCACTGTGTTTTTCGGCTTCCTGTATCTGACCTGCTCTAAGATAAAAACAAGAGAAAAAGTTGTGGCTTTGTGCCTGATCCTCTTTATGTTCCTGAGCTGCATCATCCGTCAGCTCGATTACATCTGGCACGGCTTCCACTTTACAAATATGATCCCTTACCGCTTTACGTTCATCATAAGCTTTGTTATCATCGCAATGGCGTTCAAGGCGTTCAAGTATATCGATTCGATTAATGTTATCGGCGCGATAATCGCGACGTTCCTCAGCTTTACGGTTCTGTCGCTCGAGATCAACGATCCCGGTGTTGAGATAATGTTCGGTACAGAGCGCGCGAACTGGGTAACTCCTACGCTTGTTACTTTCGGATGCATTATCGCGTTTACCGCGGCGCTGGTCATACTTTATGTAAAAGGAGTATTCCCCAACAAGAGGGTGGGCAAGCTTGTTTTGACTATCGCGCTTACCGTTGTTGTGATCGCCCAAAGCGCTGCAACGGGTATCTGCGGCGTTATTGTTACAACCGTTACAACAACACGCGAATACCCCAGAGGCGAAGAAAAAACAGCTTATCTTATTGATTATATGAAGGAGAGGGAAGCAAACACGCCGGAGATGTGGAGGGCCGAAATGACGTCGACCCAGACGCTCAACGACGGCGCCCTCAACCACTATCACGGACTGTCGATGTTCAACTCGATGGCTAACGAAAAAATCACGATTTTCTTTGAGAATACGGGTCTGATAGGCTGGAAAGGCGGCAACAGATATACCTACGCCGAGAGCTCGCCTTTTAACAACCTCTTTATGAACCTTAAATATCTTGTTTCGCGCGACGGTCATATCCACAACACATACGATATGGCGGAGGTCTGCACCAAGGAAAACGAAAAGCTGTTTGAAAACACTCACTATCTGCCGATGGGCTTTGTTGCCGACAGCGATCTTGCAGACTGGAAAGCTATCGAAAATGAAACGGAGTACAATCCGTTTGAACAGCAAAACGACTACTTCCGCAAGGCTACAGGAATCAACAAGGATCTTAATACAAGGCTCGAGGTCACGTCTCAGGGTCACACAGATTCAAGTCAGTTCACGGTAAACAAGACCGGTTACGGCACATATTCGTTCAGCAGCTCAGGCTCAAATACCAGGCCGCACGTCAAGTGGAACTACACTGCACCTCAGGACGGTTTATATCTGATGTATGCCGATATTAAAGACGGTGAAGACGTTACTGTTTTACAAAACGACAGAGAGCAAACTCAAAAGTACGGAATGTCGCGTCCGTATATTGCGCCGATCGGATACTTTAAGAAAGGCGACAAGATCTCTGTTTACTCCGAACTAAAGGCGGGCAGCGGCGGAAGAGCAAGGGTGTTTGTTGACCTCTTTAACAAGGATGTCTTTGAGGAAGGATATAACAAGCTCAGCCAGAGTGTAATGAACACGACCGACCTGACCGCAAGCTCAATGAAGGGCGATATATACGTCAAGGAGGACGGCCTTTTCTACACCTCGATCCCGTATGAGAAAGGCTGGACGGCTGTTGTTGACGGCGAAAAGGTCGAGGCGACTCCCGTCGGCGATGCAATGCTTGCGTTCCCGATCACAAAGGGTGAGCATACGATCGAGCTGACCTATTATCCAAACGGCTTCTGGCCGGGATTAGCGGGGTCTGTGGCCTACCTGCTTGTGTTTGCGGGATTGTGTGTGCTGAGATATGTATTCAAAAAGCAGATAATCCCAAAACCGGAAAAGCTCGATATCCCCGAGCCGGATGATGAAGAATAGAACAAATCAATAATTAACAGCATTTAAAAGCTCCCCCGACACTTGTTTCGGGGGATTTCCTTATTAAGGGAAATGTCGCGAAGCGACAAAAGGTTTGCCGTTTTCGCCGGAAAAAAGCGTAAAATTAAATATAAAAAATGTAGGGGCGAGCAGTGCTCGCCCGCGGGTAACAGCAAAGTGTGTTATAGTTCCGCGGGCGTGCAATGCACGCCCCTACGACTGTCAAGAAAATGTTGGGAAAATATTAATCACTGAAATCCGTATCTAAAGTCACTCTCAGGGTGTAGTCGGGATATTTGTTTTGCACCTCGGCAACTATTTCTTTGAACAGCTCCGCTCTGTCGGGAGCTGCAAAATCTATAACGAGGTCAAAGCGAATATCTTTTTCTTCTTCTCTGAACGAAAAGCCGTGGAGCTGTAAAACGTAGTTGTGGCTCATCACGGTTTTTCTGATATTCGTCAGGATCTCGTCGGCTTTTCCGCCGTCGGTGTTCGAGGAATAAATCCCGATACCCGCCATAATAATATTGTGCTCACAGTAGACCGCGTCGGCAATATCGCGCTCGAGCCGGTCGAGCTCGTTCATAGTATAGGTGTCGGGAAGCTCGATGTGTACCGAGCCGATGTATGAATCGGGGCCGTAGTTGTGCAAAATCAAATCGTAAACGCCGATAACATCGTCAAACCCGAGTATGGTTTCCTTTATCGCGTTTGAAAATCCGCTGTCAACGCGCTCGCCCACGATCGAAGATATACCCTCGCGGAGAATATCGACGCCCGCTTTGATGATGACAAGCGAGATGACCGCACCGAGCCAAGCCTCAAGGCTGACCCCCCAGATGATGTATATGCCCGCGGCAACAAGCGTAGAGGCTGAGATCACCGCGTCAAGCAGCGCGTCCTTGCCCGAAGCGACAAGAGAGTCGCTTTTTACCCTTATTCCCGCGCGGCGCACGAATAAGCCGAGGACTATCTTTACCGCGACCGCGACCGCTACAATGATAAGCGCAACGGGCGTGTAGTCGGGCTTTTCGGGCGTGATTATTTTTTTGATCGACTCAATAAGCGCTGTGATACCTGCGTAAAGGATGATGACCGAGATCGTTACCGTGCCGATATACTCAAACCTGCCGTGGCCGAAGGGGTGGTTTTTGTCGGGCTTTTTGCCCGCGATCTTCGTGCCGATTATGGTTATGACGGACGACAGCGCGTCGGTAAGGTTGTTGACCGCGTCAAGCGTGATAGCGATCGAGTTGGTAAAAAAACCGACGATAGCCTTGAACGCGGCGAGGAGCACGTTTGCCAAGATGCCGATAACACTTGTTTTGACTATTGTTTTTTCTCTGTTCATAGATTTCACTCCCAAATGGATATGATAGTATTATACCACATTTTAAAAACAGATGTCTATAGACAAAAACAAAAAGGACGCAAAGCGCGTCCGTGAATTTTTGTTCATCGGCTCCGGGAGTGGGGAGCAATGCCGGAAAAACCGGTTACCGCGGCGCCTTTGAGCTTCAGATCCCGCGAACGGTTTGCGGCGTGTATACCAAAACATAAAAAAATTTAAAATGCAATTGACGAGAGAAGAAAAATAAAGTACAATTATAATGTATAAATATATAATAAGATATAATTATAGGTGATTTTATGACCCTAATTAAATTATTAAAACCCGCGGCGATCGGTGCCGCGATAGTCGTTTTTGCGGCGATGTTCTCGGGCTGCGGTTCGTCTACGTCAGATTCATCCGAACCAACTCTCGCCCCTACCACGGAAGCTCAGTCAAGGGTATCGCTGGATGATCGGGCGGAAGCAAAGAACGGATACGGATACGAAAGCCTCGATACAGACCAAAAAAGATCGGTTTATGATACTATCGGGGAATATATGCATATGTCCGAAACCGAGGAGTTTGTGCTTGATGATGTTACGCTCGCTGTTTTTGACGAGGCGCTCGGCGCGTATGAGGCGGATCATCCTGAGGAGTTCTGGCTTGATCTGGGCTCGCGTTACAGCTATGTAGAATACAGCGAAAGCATAGGCTTTGAGTTGAATTTTGAGCTCGAGGGCGACGAGCTGAACACGGCAAAGGAGACCTTCAGCAAAAAAGTTGACGAAATAACCGCTTCTGCTCCCGAGGAAGCGAGCGACTACCAGATGGAGATTTTTGTAAACGATTATTTAATAGATAATTGCGACTATCAGAGCGACGCGTCAATGAAACACAATGCCTACGGAGCTTTGGTGAACGGAGCGGCGGTTTGCGACGGATACGCAAAGGCGTTCCAGATCCTTTGCAACAGGCTTGGTATTGAGTGTGTGGGGGTCAACGGCTACTGCCCCGATTTTAACAAAGAAAACGGCGAGAGCGCGGACACGGGACATATGTGGAACTGCGCAAAAATCGGCGGAGACTGGTATCATGTCGATGTGACATGGAACGATGGCGACGCGCATATCCAGAGGTATCTGTACCTGAACCTCACGACCGAGGAGATAAAAAAGAACCACACGATCAGTCCTTTGTACAACGACAACGAGGATCCAAAGGATATTTATAACGTCTTTGTACCCGAGTGCACAAGCGAGGAATACAATTACTTTAAGCGAGAATATGTTACGATAAACAACCTTGACGAGAGCGACGAGCTTTTGGCGGCGTTTTTGCAGGCGGTGCGCAACGGTGACGAGTATTTTGACTTTTTGATCTCCGAGGATTTGGATTACGCCGAGGCTACACAGGCGATCTCGGAGTCGTACGGTTATCAGTGGATAGAACAGGTAAACGAGTACAACAGCGGAGGCGCTCAGATTTCAACGGACAGCAAATTTTATACCTATGAGAATATCAATGCGGTGACGTTTCGTTTAGAATACATAGAATAAGGGATGATGTTATGAAATATGACGTAAGGCAGCTAAAGCTGATTTCAAACAACCAAATAGCCGACGGCATATTTGATATGCGATTGGAGTATTCACAAGACGACCTGCCGGTGGCATGCGGACAGTTCGCGCACGTTTATGTGCCGGGCAAATCCCTGCGCAGACCGATCTCGGTTTGTGATTGCTCAGGCGGTGTGCTCAGGCTTGTGTACCAGATCAAGGGCGAGGGCACAAGGATAATGTCCGAGATGAAGCCCGAAGAGCTTGTAGACGTTCTTGTTCCGCTCGGCAACGGATTTAATATCAAAAAGGGCAAAAAATACTGCCTTATCGGCGGAGGAATAGGAGTTCCGCCGATGCTCTATACCGCAAAGCAGTGCGACAAACCCTTGGCTGTCACGGGTTTTCGTGATGAATCGCTCGTGATCTTACAGGAGGATTTCAAATCCGCCGGAGCCGAAACGGTTCTTGTTACCGACAACGGCACCGCGGGCGCAAAAGGATTTGTTACCGACGTCCTCAAAGAGCGCATCGGTGAGGTCGACGAGGTTTGCGCGTGCGGACCGACGCCTATGCTCAAAGCAGTGGCGGAAGTTTGCAAAGCAAACGATAAGCCGTGCCAGATCTCGCTCGAGGAGCGTATGGCGTGCGGAATAGGCGCTTGCCTTGTGTGCGCCGTAAAGGTCAGAAAAAACGGAGAGGAAATTATGCAGCACGTTTGCAAAAACGGCCCCGTGTTCAACGCTGAGGAGGTGGTGTTCTGATGGCAGATCTATCGGTAAAAGCAGCGGGCGTAAGCTTTAACAACCCGCTGATCGCCGCGTCGGGCACATTCGGCTTCGGCAGAGAGTACAACGAGTTTTATCCGCTCGAAAAACTGGGCGGTATTTCGTGCAAGGGCATAACATTAAAGCGCCGCGACGGAAACCCGCCGCCGCGTATCGCCGAGACCCCTTCGGGCATACTTAACGCAGTAGGACTTCAAAACCCCGGCGTGGACGCGTTTATCAGCGACGACCTTCCGTGGCTCAAGCAGCAAAACACCACGGTCATAGCGAACATCGCCGGCAACACGGTCGAGGAATACTGCCAAATGGCGGAGAAGCTCAGCGAAACCGATGTTGATATGATAGAGCTGAATATCTCCTGCCCTAACGTTAAATCGGGCGGAGTTCAGTTTGGCACAAGCTGCGAGTCGGTCGGAAATATAACCGCCGAGGTCAGAAAGCACTGCAAAAAGCCTCTGATTGTAAAGCTCAGCCCAAATGTTACCGACATAGCTTCTATCGCTCAGTCGGCAGAGGCAAACGGCGCCGACGCGATCTCTATGATCAACACCCTTACGGGTATGAAGATCGACATCAACACGCGCCGCCCGATAATTCGCAACAACACCGGCGGACTAAGCGGAGCCGCGGTTTTCCCCGTGGCGGTAAGGATGGTATGGCAGGTCTCAAACGCGGTAAAGATACCGATCATCGGAATGGGCGGTATCACAACGTGGGAGGACGCCGCCGAAATGCTGATCGCCGGAGCGACCGCGCTGCAAATCGGCACGGTTATGTTCTCGGACCCCTACGCGCCCATCAAAATCAACGAGGGACTCAATAAGTTCCTCGACGACAACGGCATTAAGAGCGTTACAGAGCTCACAAAAACCGTTAAACCTTGGTGATCGTTCACCGAACCCCAAGCAATGCAAACACCCGTTCCCCGCAAAAAGAAAGGCAAAGACTCATGGATTACAGATACGACGTAATTAGCTACGATAACAAAATTCCCGCAACATTAAAGATAGAAAAAATCGATTCAAATACACGCAAAACCGAGCTGCTCTGGCATCGGGAGCCGGAGCTCGTGTATGTTATCGAAGGCTCGGCGGAATGTATAGTTAACGGAGAAGAGAAAAAACTGAACGCCGGCAGCTTTGTTCTGCTCAACAGCGAGGACGTTCATCTTGTTCGTCCGCTCGAAGACTCAAAATGCACGCTGTTGTTTATGATATTCTCGCTTGAATATATAAAGCTGTTCAAGAATTCGGTCGACGGAATGATATTTGACCTCGGCTCCGCCGAAGGGGTCGAGGAAAAGATAACGACGCTCCTCGGCGAGATAGCACAGTCGTTTAACAACCAGGGCAGCTACAAGTCGCTGCTTCAGATAGCATATGTTAACCATATTTATTATCTGATGCTTGAGCACTGCATATGCTACAGGCGGCTGCCTGTTTCGGCGGGAGTGCCGAAAAGGGACTTCTCTTACGCCAAAACTGCGATTTCATATATCAATGAAAACTATAGGCGAGAGATCACGCTCGAAGAGATTGCGTCGGTCGTCAATCTCTCTCCGTCGTATTTTTCAAAGTACTTTAAAAAGGTAACGCAAATCAGTTTTTCCGAATATTTGGCGAATCTCAGGCTTGAAAAAGCGATCCGCGATATGCTCGAAAACAACACCTCGGTATCCGCGGCGGCTCTCAGAAACGGCTTCGCGAATGTAAAGTCATTTATTACCCAGTGCAAAAAGGTGTACAAATGTACCCCCGCGCAGTATAAAAAGAGGATCACGGAAAAAGAAAAACCAAGCAAAACTAAATAAAAACCACGATACACGGTTGGTTTCGCACACATATATTGCGGGATCAGCCGTGTTTTTTTGGTGATAAATACCCTTGTTTTAACGTAAAATGTAATATGCTTGAGACAATCAAAAAAATTTAAGATTCTTGCACTTTGACCATAAAAATGCAGGGAGAAGTTGCGGAGAGACGCTCGAAATAATTCTATAAAGAAATTATAGCGCGTTTTGTTGTTGAAGTTATACAAAAATCAATCCTTTAATTTGGTTGACATCACCAAAGACCGGCGTTATAATGTCGAACAACGTAAACGGATTTTGCAATTTTTCTTTCAAAATCTGCTGCGAAAAGGTTTTTGTGAAAAGAGACTGTTACAACAACGGTAACAGCAAAGGAGTAATAATGATGACTGACAACAGTTCAAATTTTAATCCGATCAAATCAGCCGGTATAATCGTTCTTGCCGTGTTATTAGCGGCGAGTTCCGTTCTCTCGGTTGCCGCGGCAGCGGTCGCGACTCCCGAAAAAGAGACTTCAGAAAGCAACGCTGCCAACAGCGCTGTCTATGAGACCCTCGATGAATACGGGGTAAAAGTCAGCCACAACGGCGTTGTAACAAAGCTCAAAGTAACCGGCGGCACGGTTGCCGACGCTATCAAGCAGGCAGGCTTGACGCTCAACAATAATCAGATTACCGTTCCCGCGGCAAATACAGAAATAAAAAAGGATACGGATATCCTGATTTATGACGCGAAAAAAATCTCTATCACAGCGGACGGAAAAACGCAGGACGTGCTTGTTCCTTACGGCAAGGTCGGCGAAAGCCTTCCTCTCGCAGGAGTAAGACTTTCTCAGGAAGACGTTCTCAGCGTAAAACGCGACGCGAAGGTTCAAGATATCAGCGAGCTTACTATCAAGCGCGTTACATATAAAAATGTTAATGTTACAGAGGCGGTTCCTTTTGAAAGCAAAAAGGAAAACTCGGAGGACGTTGAGCTTGGCGAGTCAAAGCTTAAAACAAAGGGCGTTGACGGCGAAAAGCTCGTGACCAAAAAGGTTAAGTATATCGACGGCAAAAAGGACAGCGAAAAGGTGGTTTCAGAAAAGGTCACCAAAGCTCCCGTTGACGAGGTTACTCTTGTGGGAACAAGCGGAGCCGCGAACGCTGACGGAGCGGGTTCTTTTACCGACGAAAACGGTGTTAAGGTGAACTACAGCTACAAGCTTACGGGTTCGGGTACCGCATACACAGCTCCCGCCGGCGCGCTTACCGCGACAGGTGCGGAGGTATACGAGGGCGGCGTTGCCGTTAATCCCGCGCTGATCCCCTACGGTTCAAAGCTTTACATCGAGACGACCGACGGCAGCTTTTCTTACGGCTATGCTACCGCGGTTGATACGGGCGGAGCGCTTATGGATGGTTCCGCGATCGTTGACCTCTTCTATTTTTCACTTGACGATTGCTACAGCTTCGGCAGACGCGACGTCAATGTGTATGTAATAGAGTAATAATTTTGGATTGTGTGTGCAAATTCTAACGAAAAGCCGATATGCAGCACGGCTTGTTTTAATGATTTAGTATGAATTTGCGAAAATGATTGATTTATTCAAAATTATGATGTATAATGGGTGATGTCGATTTGACGTCACCCATTATATCTTTCACGGAAAGGATAGTATATTTTATGAAAAGAGTTCTCGCCGCGCTGCTTTGCGCAGGAATGTTAATCGTATTTGCCTCGGGCTGTATGGGCGGTGGCAAGCAGACTAACCCCGAAGATGTTGCCACAGGTGACGAGGCGTCAAGCCTTGATCCCAAAGACTACAAAAATAACTTTGAGGGACTATGCAACTACTTTGCTGCTTACGGTTATATCAACCCTAAGTATGATGATAAAAACACCGAGATGGACGCTTCGCTTATCGGTGCGAAGGTCGGTAAAAAATTTACGGCTATCAGAATCGACGATAAAGATGTTAATAACATCACAATAGAGCTGTATGAATATGATACGCAAAATCATAACGCAACAGCGGATGAGGTCATTGGATCCGTCAAAGAAGACGGAACTTTCTCGATCCTCGAGCTTCCAAGGGTAAACGCGTATTTGTCCGACAACGGAAAGTACCTAATGATTTATACCGATAAAGGACTCGATGAGTCAAAAACCGATTCCGATAATTACAAATGGCGCGAGGAAGTACTTGAAAAATTCAAGACGTTCCACAGCAATGAAAAATAGTATCATCTGAGCCCTCCGGTCGGAGGGCTTTTTTGTGCGTTTAATATTAGTATCAGGCATAACAAGATTTGCAATACAACATATTGTGGCAAAGAGGGGTGATTTTTAAAATATGGCACAAATTAAAAGAAATGAAAAATAAAATCAAATTTTTCCAAAAAAACACTTGACTTTTGTCACTTCCTGTATTACAATAGATAAAGTTCGGGCAACAAAAGCGGCTTGTTTGGATGGTGAATATACACAACAAAAAGTCGTCGTAGTTGTGCAAAATGAACATAGAACCTTGAAAATTGAACAATAAGGAAATAAAGAAACCCGTAATGACTTTGAGTTGAGAAATACTCAAATCTTACAGTGAGTACACACTAAAAAGTACAGTAAATTCACGAACGTGTCAGTGAGACGGTTCTGGATAAAGAGATTAAAGCTCTGAAAAAGGTTTTAACGGCTTATGCTGTTGAGATACAAATTTTAGAGAGTTTGATCCTGGCTCAGGACGAACGCTGGCGGCGTGCCTAACACATGCAAGTCGAACGGAGTTAAGCGCTGAATGAAGCTTCGGCAGAATTCTTGCTTAACTTAGTGGCGGACGGGTGAGTAACGCGTGAGTAACCTGCCTCTGAGAGGGGAATAACGTTCTGAAAAGATCGCTAATACCGCATAACATATCGAA
>CACYQK010000008.1:0-24106 GCA_902776495.1 uncultured Ruminococcus sp.
TTAGCGTTGTACGCCGCGGTTTTTAATACCGTGCCGCGAACGTGAGTCATAGAAGTCACCTTTGAATAACTGCCGCGGGCATTGTTGCTGCCGAAGCTTTGAAGCTGAATATAATAAAGCTTGCCGTATTCAAGGTCTTGGATGCAGACGCTGTTTGTATTGGTATCCTGATACGCCCAGTCGCTCTCTGCGGTCTTGTAAAAAGCTCTGTATTTTACAGCGCCTGCCGCTTTGTTCCATGTAATGACAAAGCCTGTGCCGCTGTTCTGCGTCCTTACATTAGTCGGCGCGGGGATCGCCTTTGCGGCAGAAGCCGAAAGACCGCTGACGGCAAGGCTCAACATAATAACCAACGAAAGCGCAACAGCTAAAATGCTTTTCATCGTCCTTTTCATAATCACAGCCTCCTTTTGTATTTTGGTTTATGAAAAATCAAGATTTTAAATATATTGTATCACCAAATTACCGACAAGGCAATATATTTACGGACGATAATTTATTTTTGGCGAATCAACGGAAAGAATTACCTGTAATAACTTTGGTTGTTGAACATTAACAAAGCAGGGGCTCGTTCCGGAACCGAGAGATCCTTCGCTTACGCTCAGAATGACAGCTAAACCTATTCCTTATTACTTATTACTTCAAAAAAAGAGCCGCTGACCAAAACGGTCGGCAGCTCGCTGTAATTTCTTGTTAATTGTAACTTAATCAGGCTCTCTTTGCCTTTTGAGAATTGATTATGTTTGCGCGGGTCTTTTTGACCTCGGTAAGCTGAGAAGAAAGGCTCTCCTCTGTGCGCTTCATAATGCCGTCAACATATACGTTGGCAGCCTTTCTGATCTCCGCTGACTTCTGCTTTGCGTCGTCAACGATCTCCTTAGCCTTTGCCTGAGCCTCTCTGACGAGCTCGTTCTGGTTAAGCATAACCTTCTTGCGCTCCTCAGCCGCACGGATAATATTCTCGGACTCACGGTTAGCCTCGGCAAGGATCTGCTTTCTGTCAGCAACGATATTCTTTGCCTGTCTTACCTCTGCGGGCATAGCGTCCTGGATCTGCTCGATGATGTCGTAAACCTCATCGCTGCTTACCATTACCTTGCCGCCCGAAAGGGGTACTGTTTTTGAGTCATTGATCAAATCCTGAAGCTGTAAAATTAAATCATCAACCTTCATTTTCTCCACTCCTATTCCTTATATTTGTAATTGATTACTTTATTAAAGCCGGCTTGCGCCGAACAAATAAGCTTATTTTTTGGTCAGCTTTTTTACGATCCTGTCGTGCACGCACGCGGGAACAAAGTTGCTGATGTCGCCGCCCATCGAGCCGATCTCGCGCACCATGCTTGAGCTGAGGTACATTGAGTCGTTATCGGCGGTCAAAAAGATGGTCTCGAGCTGCGGGTTTATTTTTTTGTTGGCTATCGCCATCTGGAACTCATACTCAAAGTCCGATACAGCCCTTAGTCCCTTGACGATAGCGTTTACGCCCTTTTGCCTGCAATACTCGGCAAGCAAGCCCTCAAAGCTGACGATCTCGACGTTATCGATTCCGCTGACAGCATCGCTGAGCAGCTCGATACGCTCCTCGATCGAAAAGCACGGGGTTTTTGACGAGTTTACAAGCACCGCGACATAAACCTTGTCGAACATCTTTGACGCCCTTTTGATAACTTCGACATGCCCGAGAGTTACGGGGTCAAAGCTGCCGGGGCAAATTACGGTTTTATCCATTATAAAAAATCCTTATGTCTGAAAGTGGTTATTCTTATTTTACCATAGCGATACTGTCTGTCAAGTACAAAATCGCCGTATTGCGAAAAAACTTCTTCATCAATGGGATTTTCCGCGATTATCACGCCCGTATCCTTCATTGCAGCGGTCACAAGCTCCAAGCTTTCCTGAAGCGCGCCGGTCTTGTAGGGCGGGTCTAAAAAGACGATGTCAAAGCTTTTGCTGTTCGCGGCAAGGAAGCTGCGGTAATCCATCTGAAAAACCTTTGCTTTGTCCTCAAGCCTTGTCGCCTTGAGGTTGCGCTTTACGGTCTCGACAGACTTTTTGGAGTTGTCGACAAAATACGCCGAATCGGCTCCGCGGCTGAGCGCTTCGATACCCATTTGACCCGAGCCCGCGAACAAATCGAGAAAAACTCTGCCCTCGGTCTCGAACTGGATTATTGAAAAAACCGCTTCCTTAACTCTGTCGGTCGTAGGGCGAACATCCTCGCCCTCAAGGGTTTCAAGTCGTCTGCCTCTTGCAGACCCGGTAATTACTCGCATAAAACCGTCCTTTTCACTAACTCGTTAATTATATCACACTAAACAACATATTACAATAATAAAATTAACAATATTTTTATATTTTTTTAATTAATTATTCTTCAAGGTGATGAAAATACCTATAAACTGCCAATGCGGAGTCTTTTGTCATCTTTGGAGCCTGTTCAAGCTCCTGCAAGTCCGCCTTTGAGATATTGTCAATCGTGCGGAAATATTTTAACAGCGCCTTTGCCCTTACTTCACCCACGCCGTCGATAGTTGTGAGCGAGCTTTTGAAGGTGCTCTTTTTGCGTCTTTGGTGGTGGTAACCGATCGCGAAGCGGTGGACTTCGTCCTGCATTTTGCTCAGGAAGGTGAACACCTGCCTGCGCGAATTGATCGCGATCTCTCCGCCCTCGCCCGTAACGGCGCGCGTGCGGTGCTTGTCGTCCTTGACCATACCGAAAAGCGGCACGGAGATATTCATCCGGTCGAGCACGGATTTTACCGCGGCGACCTGTCCCTTGCCGCCATCGAGCAGGATAAGGTCGGGCAGCTTGCCGAAGCCCTCGTCGGCTTCCTCGGCGTTGTAGTATTCCTCAAAACGCCTCTGCAAGACCTCCGCCATTGAGGCGTAGTCGTCCTGCCCCTCAAAGCCCTTGATCTTGAACTTTTTGTAGGCAGATTTGCACGGCTTGCCGTTTTTATAGACTATCATTCCGGCGACGTTTTCCGAACCCGCAAGGTTTGAAATGTCGTAGGACTCGATGTATTCGGGCAGGTTTTTAAGCCCGAGCAGCTGCCTGAGCTCCTCGAGCACGCTGTACTCGCGCACGGTCGCGCCCTTTTGCTGGGCGAGCGCCTCGGCGGCGTTTGAGCGGCACATAGATACAAGCTGAGCCTGCTCGCCACGCTGCGGAACGGTGACGTTCACCTTATTGCCGCGCTTTTCGCTTAGCCAGCGCGAAAGATCTTCAAGCCCGTCAAACTCTCTGTCGAGCGCGATATTTTTCGGTACATCGCGCCTTATGGTGTAGTATCTGAGCAAAAATTCCTCGAGGTCGGTCGCTTCCTCGCCGCTTTCAAAAATGAAGCTCTCGCGGTCAAAAAGCCTTCCGCCCTCAAAGCGGAACACCTGAAAACAGGTTTTGCCGTCGTTTGAAAAGCCCGCGATAACATCCTCGTCAAGCACCTTGTTAGCGACGACCTTTTGTTTGTCGCCCATCTTTTTCACGGCGGCGATTCGGTCGCGTATCTTTGCCGCGCGCTCGTATTCGAGGTTTTCGGCAGCCTCTTCCATCTGCGCGGTAAGCTGCTTTACGGAATTGGACGAACCGCCCTTCAGAAAGTCGAGCGCCTGGCTTACCGCCTCTTTATAATCGGCTTTTTTGACCCTGCCGGTGCAGGGAGCCATACACTGCTTTATGTGGTAGTTCAGGCACGGTCTGCCCTTGCCGAAATCCTGCGGGAATTTTCGTCCGCAGGTGGGCAGCATAAATATCTTGTTGGCCTCTTCTACCGCGGATTTGACGTAGTAGCTGCTTTTGTAGGGGCCGATGTACTGCGCGTCGTCGTCGGATTTTTGCAGAACGTAGGAGATCTTTCCCCAGTCGCCCGACCCTACGCGGATGTAGCTATAGCCCTTGTCGTCTTTGAGCAGGATATTGTACTTTGGGGTGTGCTGCTTGATAAGACTGCACTCCAAAATCAACGCCTCAAATTCGCTGTCGGTGATGATGTACTCAAAATCGTCAACGTTGTCGACCATTCGGCGCACCTTTTCGGGGTGATTGTTCTGCGAGCCGAAATACTGGCTGACTCGGTTTTTGAGAGCCTTTGCCTTGCCGATGTAGATGATCTCGCCGTCCTTGCCGTGCATAATGTACACGCCCGGGAGCAAAGGCAGCGCCATAGCCTTTTTGCGCAGATCTCCGATTTTAGGGTTCACGGTCTCACCTACTCTCTAACGAAAAAACAGGGCGGATATAATCCGCCCTAAAACTTAATGTTCAATACAAATTACTCGGCAAAGCCTGAATCAACAAGCTCTGCAAGACCTTCAACGGCCTCTGTCTCGTCCGAACCGTCAGCGATGATCTTGATATTAGTACCGCCGATGATACCGAGTGAAAGAACACCCAAAAGGCTCTTTGCGTTAACGCGGCGCTCTTCCTTCTCTACCCAGATCGTAGCCTTGTACTCGTTGGCCTTCTGAATAAAGAATGTGGCGGGACGGGCATGTAAGCCTGCTTTGTTCTGAACCAATACTTCCTTTACATACATAATGATACCCTCTTCTCTGTCAAAGTTAATATCGAATTATCGAATAAAACAATATCCTTATTTTTGCCTCGATAATATGTATTATAATAAATTTTTATTGCGAGGTCAATATAATAAAATAATTTCGTATTAATACTCACCCAGTGTAGAATTTTTCGCCCGTTTATTGTGCATTTTTACAACAAATCTTGTAATATTAAACAGTTATCAATCAACATATAGCAAGATACACTTGCATTTTTGTCGAAATTTACACAAATTCAGTATTTTATCACGCTAAAGCAAAGGCATTTATTCACCGTTTTTTTCGAGCAGATCGGGGCGTTTTTTTGCCGTTACCTCAAGGCTCTTTTCTTTTCGCCATTTTTCTATATTGGCGTGGTGTCCGCTGAGCAGGACTTCGGGGACCTCTATCCCGCGCCATTCGGACGGCTTGGTATACTGAGGGTACTCGAGCAGACCGTTGAAGTGGCTTTCCTCGGTAAAGCACTCGTTGTTGGTGAGCACGCCCGGGACCATACGGCACAGCGCGTCGCAGAATACCATCGCGGGGATCTCGCCGCCCGTGAGCACATAGTCGCCGATCGAGATCTCCTCGTCAACAAACTCGTCGAGCAGCCGCTGGTCTACGCCCTCGTAGTGGCCGCAGAGCACGCAGATGTTTTTGACCTCCGCAAGCTCCTTGAGCCTTTGCTGGGTCAGGGTTTTGCCCTGCGGAGACATATATACAAAATGCGGACGCTCGTCCGTTTGAGCGCAGATATCCTCAAAGCAGAGCGCGATCGGCTCCGCCTTCATCAGCATACCCATCCCGCCGCCGTAGGGCGTGTCGTCGACCCGCCTGTGCTTGTCAAACGCGAAGTCGCGAAGCTGGTGGGTATGTATCTCTATCTCACCGCTTTTTTGCGCCCTGCCGATTATGCTGTCGTTCAGCACCGGCTCGAACATCTCGGGGAACAGGGTGATTATGTCAATCCTCATCGCTGAAAATTCCTTTCATCGGGCGGATAAGCACAAAGCCCTCGTCAATATTTTTGCTGAGTATCACCTCGTCGATAACGGGCGCGAGGTATTTTCTGCCGTCGTTATCGGTGATCTCATACACATCGTTCGCTCCGGTGCGGAGAACGTCGGTGATCTTGCCGTAGCGCTCGCCGCTGTCGGAGTCGATGACCTCGAGCCCGATAAGATCCTGAACAAAGTTCACACCCTCGCCGAGGTTTATATCCGCGCGGTCGATATAGACTATCTTTCCGCGGAGCCTTTCCGCCTGTTCGATCGTGTCTATGCCCTTGATTTTCGCGAGCGTGATATGCTTGTGCGGGCGGGATTTTACCTCGATAAAGGTCTCGCCTTTGTCATCGAGATACAGCTTTTTGAACGCGCACAAGAATTCGGGAGAATCGCACCACGGGTCGATCCTTACCTCTCCCTTGATGCCGTGAGTGCCCACGATTTTGCCTGATTCCAAAAATTGCTTTTTCATATTCTATTCCCAACTATCGTAACGCCGTCTTCGCCTTCGCCGAATGTTCCCAATCGTTGGCTCTTGACGGCTTTGTTTGATTTTAAGAAGCGGTTTATCTCGCGCCTAAGCACGCCCGTGCCCTTGCCGTGGATTATCGTGAGCCTGTTGACTCCCGACAAAACAGCGTTGTCGATCGCCTTATCGACTACCGCGGTGGCTTCAAAGGCGGTCAGTCCGCGGACGTCCACCTCTGTCTCGGGGCGAGCGTCCATACGGCTGGGGGCGCTCCTGGTTTTTGTGAGCTTTGCCGCGGGCGGCTTGATTTTTGACTTGAGCAGGCGGAGATTTTTTATGTCCACCCTCGTCTTGATTATTCCCGCCTGGACGAGCACCTGCCCGTCCTTGTTCGGCGGCGCGAGCACTGTCGCGTTTTTGTCGATGTCGTAAATCAACACCTCGTCGCCGACTTTTAGCGGTCGCGGCAGCTTGTACTCCTCGTCGGGCGTGTTTTTCAGCTTTATCGGGTCGGCGCCTGCCTCCATTTGGCTGATGTCGCGCCTGAGCTTTGAGCGCTGTTCGGCGGAAAGCTCCTTTTCTTTTCTCGCCTTTTCGAGCTCCTCAACAAGCGCTTCCGCCCTTGCTCTGGTTGTCGATACGATACGCTGAGCCTCCTGCTTTGCGCGCTCGACCTCGCGCTCGGCGTCGCGCTGAGCCTTTTTGAGCTCGTTTTCCGCCTTTTGCTTTTCGGTGTTGGCTTTGGCGGTCAATCTGTTTGCGTTTTCGAGCTGTTTTTCGAGGTTCTGGCGGCGTTTTTCGAGCTTTTCAACAACGTCCTCGAACTGACGGCTTTCGCTCGATACAAGCTGATCTGCGCGCTGTACAACGTCCTCTCCCAAGCCGAGACGGCGCGAGATCGCGAACGCGTTGCTCTTGCCGGGCACGCCGATAAGCAGCCTGTATGTCGGCTTTAAGGTCGCCACGTCAAACTCGCAGCAACCGTTTTCGACTCCCTCTGTACGCAGGGCAAATTCCTTTAGCTCCGCGTAGTGGGTAGTCGAGGCGATCTTAGCGCCCTTTGAGCGCAGTTTTTCGAGTATCGCTATGGCAAGCGCCGCGCCCTCTACCGGGTCGGTGCCGGCGCCGAGCTCGTCAATAAGGCAGAGCGAGCCCGAATTTGCGAGCTTTATAATTTGAACTATGTTTGTCATATGCGCCGAGAAGGTCGACAGCGACTGTTCGATGCTCTGCTCGTCGCCGATATCGACAAGCACCCTGCGGTAGACGCTGAGTTCGCTGTTATCCGCGCAGGGGATCAGCAGACCGCACATCGCCATAAGCGTCAATAGTCCGATAGTTTTCAGCGTTACGGTTTTACCTCCCGTGTTCGGACCCGTGATGACCAATGTATCAAAGTCTATGCCGAGATTTACGTCTATCGGCACTACCTTGTCCTTTTCAATAAGCGGATGACGCGCCTGCTTTAAGTTTATCCTGCCCCTGTCGTTCATAACGGACATAGAGGCTTTCATCCTGTAAGCGAGCTCCGCCTTTGCGAATACCAAATTGAGCGTGCATAGGTTGTCGTAGCTCTTTATTATCGCGTCCGCAAAGTCGCCCGCGTTGACCGAGAGCTCAAAGAGGATACGTTCGATCTCGTCCTCTTCCTTGCCCTTTAACAGCTTTATATCATTGTTCGCCTGGACAACTCCCATCGGCTCGATAAAGACGGTCTGTCCGCTCGAAGAGGTGTCGTGAACCAGTCCCGGGACGTTGTTGCGGCACTCGCTGCGCACGGGCACGACATATCTGCCGTCGCGCTGGGTGACGATCGCCTCCTGCAAATATTTTACATAAGACGAGCTGTGGATTATCTTGTCGAGCACCTCGCGCGCCTTTGAGGACGCGGTGCGGATCTTTCTGCGGATATCCGAAAGCGCCGGGCTCGCCTTGTCCGAGATCTCGTCCTCGCTTATGATCGCGGTGGTGATTTTTTCCTCCAAAAACTTGTTTGAAACAAGTCCGCTGAAGTAAATATCGAGCGAGTTTTCGACCGAGGCGAACTTTGAGTGCCATTCCTTGACTGTGCGGATAACGTGGAGGGTCCGCGCGATTTTAAGCAGCTCGGAGGTCGTAAGGCATCCGCCCGCCTGAGCCCGCCTGAGACTTCCCGCGCAGCTTACCGCTCCGCCGAACGACGGAGAGCCGAACCTTCCGCTGAGCATAAGCGCGTCGTCGGTCTGTTTTAGGAGCTTATTGACCTTGTCAAGCTCAAAAACAGGCTCGAGCTTGAGCGCGTTTTCGCGCGCGGAATCGAGAATCGTCAAGTCCGACAGCCTTTGCAAAATTTTATCTAATTCAAGTGTTTTGTAGTGTCTGTTCATTATGTAATAGCCTTATAAAAATTTAGGGTTTTGAATTCCTTTTCAAATCTGTATTGGATGTAGCTTTCCGACGCGGCGTTTAGCATTTTTAAGCCCTCGTCGCTCAGCGTGAACGAAAACAGCTTGTCATCGTCCGAATACACCGTATGCCGCAGCGCGGTCAGCGCCGCCTCGCTGAGCTTTACCCAGCCGTCGGCTCTGATTCCGTGGCAGGAAGCGCAGAGGATCTTGCCCGTCCGCGGAGAAAAATACATCTCCTCGGCAGCGTATACACCACATTCTCCGCACATAACAAGGTCGGGCATATACCCCGCCATAGTGGCGATGCGCATCTCAAAGCAGGGCTTTACAAGCTCCGCCTTGCGCTTGTCCTCGGAGAGCAGATACAGCGAGTTGAGCGTCAGGCTCAAAAAATTATCGGCAGGCTGCTCCTGCGGGCAGATGGTCAGCGCAAGCTCGCAAAAATACTGCGCGAGGCAGGTTTTTTTGACGTCTCCGCGCAGCTTTGAGAAGATCTTGATAATCCGCGCGTCGCCGATTATGTAGCTGTCCCGGCTTTTGTAAAAGGTCAGCCGGGAATATGACAGCAGCGAGGTCGAAGCGCTTTTTGAGCTTTTCAGACTCTTTGCTCCTCGCACGAACGCTTTGATAACGCCGTGAGATTTTGTCAGCACATGCACGAGCTTGTCCTGCTCACCGATATTCTGTTCTTTTATTATCAGTCCGTCTGTCCGGAATTTCATCGGTGATCTCCCTTCTCACGGTATCCGCGCCCGAATCCTTTGAATCCTGAATGCTTTTGTAGCGGATGTAGTCGAGCACGCTGCCCGTCTGAAAAAACACATCCCACATATACCATTCGTCCATCAAAACACCTCCGAAGATTAGTGTTTTGATTTTTGAACGGATTATTTTTTGAAATATTTGTCAATTACATCAATCGAAGTTCCGCTCGTCATAGCCGAAGTTTTGCACCAGCTGGGCGCGGTTGCGCCAGTCCTCCTTGACCTTTATCCACGTCTGCAAAAACACCTTGCAGTCAAAAAACCTCTCTATATCCTGCCGCGCGTAGGTACTGATTTTTTTGAGCATAGAGCCGTTTTTGCCGATTATGATGCGCTTGTGCGTCTCGCGCTCGCAAAAGATCGTCGCGTCGATATCGAGTATTCCGTTGTCGCGGGTCTTCATTTTTTCGATGAGCACCGCCGTGCCGTGGGGTATCTCTTTGTCGCAGAGGCGGAGTATCTTTTCCCTGATTATCTCGGCTGCGATAACGCGCTCGGGCTGGTCGGTCAGCGTGTCGTCGTCAAAGAAGTGGCCGCCCTCTGTCGCCTGATTTTTCAGCTCGTCGAGCAGCTCGTCTACCCCGCTGCCGTCCTGAGCGCTGACAGGTACGACCGCCTCAAAATCATACAGCTCAGAATAGGTTAGGATCTGCTTCATCAAAGCGTCCTTTTCCTTTAGCATATCTATCTTGTTTATCGCGAGGATCGCGGGCATTTCCATAGTTTTGAACTTCTCGATCAGGCTCAGATCGGCGGGCGCGGGTTCCTTTCCCGCCTCTACAACGAGCATACAGCAGTCAACTCCGCCGACGCTCTCGTTGACCGAGCGGACCATATATTTTCCGAGCGTGTTCTTCGGCTTGTGCATACCGGGTGTGTCAAAGAAAACGATCTGATACTCCCCCTGAGTCAGCACGCCCGTAATGCGGTTGCGCGTTGTCTGGGGCTTTGAAGAAACTATCGCGATCTTCTGCCCCATCAGCCTGTTTAGTATCGAGCTTTTTCCGACGTTCGGTTTGCCGACTATAGCGACAAACGCGGATTTATCTTTAGTGTTGTTATTCATATCACAATACCTCTTTATTGCTTAAACTAATCCATTTTACAGTATAACAAAAAACAAAAGCGTTTTCAACCTAAATGTCAAAAACGCTCCGTATTATCTTTTTCGCTTTGAACCGAATCCGAATATAACGAACAGTGTTGCCAACACCGCCGATATTATCAGAATTATCAGCATATGGATATTCGCGGCAAAGTAGGCGAAAATGCTTTTTATCACTTCGATATCCCAAAAGAATATCACCGCGACAATGACCGCCGCGACCGACAGCACAAGCACCGCTCCCGCGGAGATATCCTTCGCGCGCTTTATATACTCGTTTTGCTCCTTTGTTATTGCGTCGCACACGTTTTCTATCGCGGTATTGAACAGCTCCGCCGCGATGACCGAGGCGATCAAAATAACAAGCACCGCCATCTGTACCGCCGAAAAATGATAAAACAAAGAAAAGACAAGCACATAAACCGCCGCGACAAGGTGAAAGCGCAGGTGCCCTTCATCGCACACTGCGCCGACAAAACCTCTTATCGCATAGCCAAAGCTTTTAAGCTGCTCTTTCATTACTCGTAATCCGCCGCGATGTAGCTTGAAGAAGCGGGCAATCCGAGCTGTTCCATAACCAGCTCTTCCTTTTCTCTCATTCTTACCTTTTCAAGCTTTTCAACATGGTCATAGCCGAGCAGATGGAGCACGCTGTGCGCGGTAAGATATCCTACCTCGCGCTGGAGCGAATGTCCGTAAAGCTCCGCCTGATCTCTCGCCTTTTCCATTGATATAACAACATCGCCCAAAATCTTTGCGCCGGTTTCTTTGTCGATATCATATACGCCGTTTTCGCCCATCGGGAACGACAATACGTCGGTCTCGATATCCTTGTTGCGGTACTGCTTGTTGAGCTCCCTGATACCCGCGTTGTCGGTAAAGGTAACGCTGATCTCCGCGGGGCCTTCAAATTTTTCAAGCTTGAGCACCGCGTTGCAGCAGCGGCGAACAAGCATACGGATTCCTGTGGGGATTTTAACTGTTTTCTGATTATTGGTAATGATCACCTTGATTTTATCTGCCAATTGTACCACCTTGCTCCTTAAAATATATTTAATTCCAAATCAGGATTTTGCCTTGCTTTCAAATTTTGCGTAAGCCTTGATTATATCTTGAACAAGCTTATGCCTTACGACGTCCTTTTCATCAAACGCGCATTGACCGATCCCTTCGATGTTTTTAAGGATCCTCATACAGTCCTTTAGTCCGCTCCTCGCGCCGTGGGGAAGGTCGATTTGGGTTATGTCGCCGGTAATGACCATTTTTGAATTGAAGCCCAGCCTTGTTAAAAACATTTTCATCTGCTCGCGGGTAGTGTTCTGAGCTTCGTCGAGGATAATAAAGCTGTCGTCGAGCGTTCTGCCTCTCATATACGCCAGAGGCGCAACCTCGATATTACCGCGCTCAACGTATTTTTGATAGGTCTCCGCGCCGAGCATATCAAACAGCGCATCGTACAGCGGTCTTAAATACGGGTCGACCTTGCTCTGCAGATCTCCGGGCAAAAAACCGAGCTTCTCACCTGCTTCTACCGCGGGACGGGTCAGGATTATGCGGTTGACCTGCTTGCTTCTGAACGCCGTTACCGCCATAGCTACAGCAAGGTAAGTCTTGCCCGTACCGGCAGGGCCTACAGCCACGGTCACGGTGTTTTTTGCTATTGAATTGCAATAGCGCTTTTGACCGATCGTCTTCGGCTTTATAGGCTTGCCCTTTGCTGTTATGCAGATGCAGTCGCCCGCGAGCTGTTCGATTTTTTCCTCCGATCCCTCGTTGACAAGGGAGATGCAGTAACGGATGTTCTGGTCGGACAGAGCCTCTCCGCGGCTGATAAACTGCAAAAGACTCTCGATGACCGTGCTCGCCTTTGACACGTTTTCTATATCGCCGTCGATTTTGAGCTCGCTGTCGCGGCAGGTTATCCTGACCCCGAACTCGCGCTCGATAAGCTTGATGTTCTGGTCAAAGCTGCCGAAAAGCTGCGCCACGTTCTCCATTCTGTCAATGCTTATTACTTGTTCCGTATAATCAAACTCCTTGTTTCCGCTGAAAACCTTTGTCCCCAGCGTATTTGTAGCTATTATAACATAAATTTCAAGCAAAACACCATAATTTGTGGGTTTTTTTACTACTTTTTTAAAATTTTGTAAGCTCTCACAAAAAGCGTACTTGTTTTTTGTGCCGTTTGTATATTTTAATCATCATTTATCAACATAAGTCATTATCCAAAGACTCTTTTTCATCATAATCAAAGAAAAATACGCCATTTGCTTGACAAACTCAGCCTCATAGTTTATAATACCAAAGGTGTAAAGAAAAACGCTTTACACTTATTCTATAGCAAGGAGCTATGGAAATGGAAAAAAATATTGAAATATCGCTGCTGCTCGATTTTTACAGCGGCCTGCTAAAGCCCGACGCGGCGCAGATGATAGACCTTTACTACAACGAGGATCTGTCGCTTGCCGAGATCGCGTCACAGACGGGTATCACCCGCCAGGGCGTACGCGACAGGATAAAACGCTGCGAGCAAACCCTGTTTGAGCTTGAAGAAAAGCTCGGGATGCTGAAGCGTTTCAGAGAACTTGAGCAGGGGCTTGACCGCATTACAGACGCGGCAAAGCAGATAAGCGGCGGCACAGACGATGAAAAAATAAAATCCCTCGCAAAGAGCATAGAGCTTGAAGCGCAGGGACTAAAGGAATAGTTTTGAGGTGTTCTTATGGCATTTGAAGGACTTGCCGATAAGCTCAGCAACGCGTTCAAAAAGTTAAAGGGCAAGGGCAAGCTTAACGAAAACGACGTTAAGCAAGCAATGCGCGAGGTAAGGCTTGCGCTGCTCGAGGCGGACGTTAACTACAAGGTCGCCAAGGATTTTACAAACAAAGTCACCGAGCGCGCGGTCGGACAGGACGTTATGGAAAGCCTGACTCCCGCGCAGATGGTAATAAAAATCGTCAACGAGGAGCTCACCGCTCTTATGGGCGGCGAAAACGAGAGACTTGAGTTCAGCTCAAAGCCCCCGACGGTCATTATGATGTGCGGCTTGCAGGGCTCAGGTAAAACCACCCACTCCGCAAAGCTCGCAAAAATGTTAAAGGCGCAAAACCACAGACCTATGCTTGTAGCCTGCGACATCTACAGACCCGCGGCTATCGACCAGTTAAAGGTAGTCGGCGCTAAGGCTGAGGTACCCGTTTTTGAGATGGGTACCGAAAATCCCGTAAAAATCGCGAAGGAAGCGGTCAAGCACGCAAAGGATTACGGCAACGATGTAATTATCCTCGATACCGCCGGCCGTCTGCACATTGACGAAGTGCTGATGAACGAGCTAAAGGATATCAAGGAAGCGGTCGAGCCCAACGAGATCTTACTTGTTATCGACTCGATGACCGGTCAGGACGCCGTAAACGTGGCAAAGAGCTTCAACGAGCTGCTTGAAGTAACGGGCGTTATCCTGACAAAGCTCGACGGCGACACCAGAGGCGGTGCCGCGCTGTCGGTCAAGGCAGTAACCGGCAAGCCGATCAAGTTCGCCGGTACGGGCGAAAAGCTCGACGACCTCGAGGTCTTCCACCCCGACCGTATGGCGAGCCGTATCCTCGGAATGGGCGACGTGCTCACCCTGATCGAGGACGCGCAGAACAAGCTCGATGAAAAAAAGGCGGAGGAAATGGCTAAAAAGCTGATGAGCAACCGCTTTGACTTCAACGACCTTTACGACCAGTTTGACCAGATCAAAAAGATGGGTCCGCTAAAGGGGATCCTGTCAAAGATCCCGGGAGTCGGCAACCAGCTCGACGACGCGGATATCGACGACAGACAGATCGACTGGCTGCAGGCGATAATCCTGTCTATGACCCCCGAGGAGAGAAGCAATCCCTCCGTTATCAATCCCTCGCGCAAGCGCAGGATCGCGGCGGGCTCGGGCAGAACGGTCGAAGAGGTCAACCGGCTGTTAAAACAGCTTGGCCAAATGCAAAAGATGCTAAAGCAAATGAACGGCAAGGGCGGCTCTAAAAAACGCCGCAAAAAGAAGATGCTCCCGGGTCTCGGCGGAATGCCGCTTGACGGTATGGGCGGCATGGGCGGAATGCCTCCGTTCTAAATCAGTATTCATCCAATAATAATTGGTGAAGATAAATAAACAAAAATTTTTATTAGAGGTGTAAATTATGGCAGTAAAAATCAGACTTAGAAGAATGGGTTCAAAGAAAGCTCCCTATTACAGAGTAGTAGTAGCAGATTCAAGATACCCCAGAAACGGACGTTTTATTGAAGAGATCGGTACTTACGACATCCTCAAGAACCCCTCGGAGTTCAAGGTTGACGCAGAGGCTGTTAAGAAGTGGATCGCCAACGGCGCACAGCCCACAGACACAGTTAAGGCTCTTCTCAAGAAAAACGGAATCATCGACTAATCCGGAAAGGAATTTATTATGCAGGAATTACTTGCTATCATCGCCAGAGGCCTTGTTGACGAGCCCGACGCTGTCAAGGTTGACAGAGACGAGCCCAACGAGGAAGGCGTAACAGTTTACCACATCCACGTTGCAGAGGACGATATGGGCAGGATCATCGGAAAGCAGGGCAGGATCGCCAAGGCTATCCGTACAATAGCCCGCAGTGCGTCCATCCGCACCGAGGAAAAGGTAATGGTAGAAATCGATTAAGATCATTAGGGCAAATCTGCGGATTTGCCCGATTTTTATAGGAGGTTTTGATTATGAAAAAGCTTAAAGCATCAGCTCTTGTGATTCTTGCCGTGTTGATCGCGGCGGCTGCGATGTCCGGCTGTAACATATACATCGGCGGACAGCCCTCATCTTCAAACGGTTCATCATCTTCGTCGTCAAGCACGACCGAGGCTCCCACGACCGAGCAGCCTACTACGGTTGAAGTGACCACCGAAGTGCCGACAACGGAAGAACCCCAGACCGAGGCGCCGAGGTCCGAATACAGCACAGAATCAAACGGAGAAGCCGTACTTGTTGACAACGAAAAATACCACGATTCGTATCTAGGTATCACATTCACAATGCCCGAGTGGGTTGGAAAGGTCTACGCCAAAAGCAAAAAGGCCAATGGCAGCTACATCCTCGGTTTTTATGAAAAAACCAACTATGACCTTGGCCAAGCCAAAAACTGGTCGGGCTTCGGAATGTTGTTTGAGGTCAACACTTCCGACAAA
Source organism: uncultured Ruminococcus sp. (assembly GCA_902776495.1). Lineage (GTDB taxonomy): Bacteria > Bacillota > Clostridia > Oscillospirales > Acutalibacteraceae > Ruminococcoides. The sequence continues at coordinate 15,469 of CACYQK010000008.1, forward strand.
GAGATAACCCAGGCGGATATCATCTATCCCGCGGGCTCGGAGCTTGTCGACGGAAAGACCGTTTATCTCTGCTACTTCAAGCCGACAGACGTTCGCTTTGACCCGCGACAGGAAAGCACCTACCGCGCTGCTTCCGCTCACCAGAGGGATTACTTTACAAGCGGAGTAGTTGACGCTGACAGGATCTACGTTCCCTCCCCCGCAAAAAATGCGATGAATTTAAAGTCGGAATAAAAAAACCACAACGACAAAAAACGGAGCATTCTCAGCTCCGTTTTTCTTTTTGTTATTCGGTTGAAATTAAATCAAACTTTTGACCCGCCGTTGCAGAAACTTGACCGATAAATCAAATCTTGCCAAAGGCGGATTGCCGACGGGGGCTTCCCCGCCTACATTTTGCCTGCAAGGGCGCGGTTGAGCCATATATCGGCTATATCCATCGCCAAAAACAGTCCCTTTTTCTCGCTTGACTTAACAAGCTGCTTGCGCGGTGAGAGGTACGGGTCGGTAGCCATAAGCTGGATCGTGACTTTGTCAGCGATCTCGATGCCGTTCTGCTCCTTTTTGGACTTTATCTGCATCCTTATTACATAAGGCTCTTCCATATTGCCGTAGTATATCTCATCGCCGCAGCGAACAAGGGGTCTTCCCTTATAGGTAGAAAACTCCTTTTCCTTTTTGGCCTCTGCCACAGGGCATCATCCTTTCATTGACCGAACTTATACGTTCAGGTAAGATTTTACCAGTGCTTCAAGTAGGTCGTCACGGTCTATTTTGCTGATGATATTGCGGGCATTGTTGTAGGTCGTGATATACGTGGGATCCTCGCTGAGGATGTAGCCCACAATCTGGTTGATCGGATTATAACCCTTTTGCCTAAGCGCGTCATAAACGATCGTAAGCCCTGCTTTGATCTGATCATCCTTTTCCTCGCCGAGCGAGAAAATCATAGTTTTATCTAACATACTTAAAACACCTCCCGATATTCTATTTAATTATATATGATATTCGTCAAAATTTCAAGTCTTTATCGTAAATTAACGTTGATACCTTTGAGATTTTCAATTATCCTATCCATAATTGCCTGAACTTCCGCGGACGAAAGCGTGCGTTCGTTTGAGGAAAACTCAAATCTGACCGTGATGCTGTGCAGGGTCTCGGTGTCGTAGGTATCGACTATCTTTACATTTTTGAGGATACCCTCTCCCTCATCCTTCCAGCACTGCGCAAGGTCGCTGAAATACACGGTGTTGGGTACGATAACCGAGAGATCGTAATCCATCGGCGGGAACTTTGAGGGCTCGTCATAGACGATAGACCTGTTCTTTGTCTGCGCGAAGGTCTCCATATCGAGCTCGGCGAATACGATAGCCGCCTTTTTGTCGATAGCCTTGCCGACGGTCGGGTGAACGATGCCGATCTTGCCGATCCTCTTGCCGTCGAGGATGATCATATTGAGGTTGACCGGGTGCTCATAGCTTTTCTCAGCGTCAACGGGCTTGAACTCGAGCTGAGTGTGCTTGATGTCGTCCGTGATGACCGCGAGGATATCCCTGAGATCAAAGTAAAGGTCGCGGATATCCTTGAGCTTGCTGAACAGAGTGATCGCGAGCTTTTTGCGCTCAAAACAGAGATTATTTTCGTCGACGCCCTCAACAACTCTGCCGATCTCAAAGATACCGAACTCCGGAGCGTAACCGGTGTTGATCTTCACCTGACAAAGCTGGGTGGGGATCATCGACTTTCTGATAGTCTCGATATTGGGGTTGGTAGCATTCGCGAGCCTGATGTTGGGCTCTACCTCAATACCGAGCTCCTTTAGCTCGTCATAATACGCCCAAACGTAGGAGTGGAGCTCGTGCAGGCTGTAACGCTTGACGAGGATATCCTTGATCTTGTCCTCGTTTTCCTTGACGACATCCATTCTCACGGGGTAAAGCGGAGAACGGGTGGTGTGTATCTCAAAATTATCGTAGCCGTAGATACGGGTGATCTCTTCGATGATGTCAGCCTTGATGGTAACGTCCTTTGTCGCTCTCCACGAGGGAACTACAACGTCAAAGGTATCTCCGCTGAGCTCTACCTTAAAGCCGAGGCTTGTCAGCGTTTTTACGATCGTGTCGTTGTCGATCTCAATACCGGTGTAGCGGTCAACAAACGCCTTGTCAAAGGTGAGCTCGACCGTGTCATACTTGAACGCGTACTCGTCCGTGAGAGCCGATACGACCTTTACGCCGCTGTCGTACTGCTTGAGCAGATACAAAAATCTCGCGATGGCAACAACGGTCATCTCGGGATCGAGGCTCTTTTCATAACGCATAGATGAGTCTGTGCGGTGCGAAAGCCTTACCGTGGATTTGCGGATAGAAGCCGCGTCAAATGTAGCGGATTCGAGGGTGAGCTGAGTCGTGTCTTCAACGATCTCCGAGTCAAGTCCGCCCATAATTCCCGCGATCGCCACGGGCTGGTCGCCGTTGCAGATCATCAGGGTGTTCTCGTCGATATTTCTCTCGACCTCGTCAAGGGTCTTGAACACAAACGGCTTGTCAAAGCGCTTGATCCTGATTTTCTCGACCTTGCGCGAGTCAAACGCGTGCATCGGCTGACCCATTTCGAGCATCAGGTAGTTAGTGAGATCGGCGAGGAAGTTGATGCCTCTCATTCCGCAGTAGAACAGGCGGATGCGCATATTAACGGGGCTGACGCTCCTTGTGATATTCTCGACCTGCAGGCAGCTGTAGCGCTGGCACAGCGGGTCCTCGATCTTCATATCTATCTTTTGAAGCTCGTCATAAGCTTTTAAATCTTCAACGCTGAGGGGCTTTAGCTCTCTGCCGCAGAGTGCCGCGAACTCGCGCGCGATACCGTAGTGACCCCAGAGGTCGGGGCGGTTTGTGAGCGACTTGTTGTCGACCTCAAACACGATATCGTCTATCTCGTAAACGTCCTTGATGTCGGTGCCGTTCGCGACGTCATCGGTAATATCCATAATGCCCGAATGGTCGTCGCTGATACCGAGCTCAGACTCGCTGCAGCACATTCCGTATGACATATGACCCGCGAGCGGACGGGGAGCGATCTCAACCTCGCCGAGCTTTGCGCCGACCTTGGCGAACGCGGTCTTCATACCGACTCTTACATTGGGCGCGCCGCAGACAACATCTGTAAGCTCGGCCTCGCCGGTATCCACCTTGAGCAGGTGGAGCTTTTTTGATTCGGGGTGATTTTCGACTGATTTGATCTCGGCAACGACTACGCCGCTGAGATCCGAACCCTTATAGAAAATCTCGTTTTCCACCTCGGCGGTGGACAGAGAAAACTTGTGTATCAGCTCGATTTTGTCAAGACCTGTAAAATCAACAAAATCCGAGATCCAGTTCATTGATAAAAACATACTTATACCTCCCTATCAGTTATCGTCGTCTGTAAACTGAGCGAGAGCCTTTAAGCTGCCGCTGTTTAAGTCACGAATATCCTTGACCTTGTACTTCATCATCGCGAGCCTTGTAAGTCCGAGGCCGAACGCGAAGCCCGTGTACTCGTCGGGGTCGATTCCGCCCTCTTTGAGCACGTTGGGATGGATCATTCCGCAGGGGCAGAGCTCAAGCCATCCGCTGTGCTTGCACGATGAGCAGCCTGTTCCGCCGCAGATCTCGCAGTTGATATCAAGCTCAAAGCCCGGTTCTACGAACGGGAAAAATCCGGGGCGCAGACGAACCTTTACATCTCTTTGGAAAACCTCGGAGAGCATTGTTTTCATAAAGAAAATCAGGTTGGAGATAGAGATGTCCTTGTCGACCATCATACCCTCCATCTGGAAGAAGGTGTTCTCGTGGCTGGCGTCGGTAGCCTCGTTTCTAAAGCAGCGGCCGGGGAAGATCGCCTTGATCGGCACGCCGTTTTCTTTGAGGTTTTTGCCGTATTTTTTGAGGATGGCGTTCTGCGCCGCGGAAGTCTGCGACTTTAACAGCTGGCCGTTCTCAAGATAGTATGTGTCCTGCATATCGCGCGCGGGGTGGTGCTTGGGAATGTTGACCGACTCAAAGCACTCGTAGTCGGTTACGACCTCGGGATAATCCTCAACGGTAAAGCCCATCGACTTAAAAATAGTCTCGCACTGGCGCTGAACAAGCGTGATCGGGTGATATGAGCCGCGGGTAAGTTCCGCGGGAGCGGTGATGTCGAACGTCGGCATAGAATTGATCTCAGCCTCGATCTGCAGCCTTTTGAGCTCCGCGATCCTCTCCTCGATCCTCTTAGCGGCGGCGGCCTTGAGCTTGTTCACCTCCGCGCCAAAGGATTTTCTCTCATCATTGGGAAGGTTCTTCATTCCCTTGAGCAGAGCGGTGATGCTGCCCTTTTTGCCTAAATATTCGACCCTCGCCTTGTCGATCTCTGAAAGATCGTTTGCGGAATCGACTCTTTGCTTGATTTCTTCTCTCAAGACTTCAATTTTGTTGTCCATAGTTTCCTCCTATAAAATTATCATTAAGTACAAAATAAAAATCCCTGCACGCAAAAGCGTACAGGGACGAATAAACTCCGTGGTACCACCCTGATTCCCGTAAAACGGGCTCTCATTGGACTGTTAACGGTGTCAGCCGTCAGAACCTACTGCAATTTCAATCCTGCCACTCGGGAGCGAACTTCACATTGATCCGCAATAACGCGCTTTCAGCCGCCGACGCGCCTCTCTTTCAGAGCGGGGTCCAACGCTACTCTCTCCGTCGCTGTGTTTTAAATATTTCCTAATTTTTAAGTTTTTTAAGCCTTTGTTCTCGACCGAAAACATCAGCTATCTTTAGTATAATACCACTGTTTATCAGATTTTGCAAGGGGTAAACGGTATTATTTCATTTTTTTGAGCAATCCGTATCAAAAATCCGTTTCTCCGAAATCTGCACATCATATCATCGAGCCCTTGTCATAATCTTTCTCCCGTGATATACTTAGTATATATATAGGATTTGAAACGGAAATGAAGGGAGATAATATTATGAGTGACATCTTACGGCTTGCGCCTCCGAAAAAGAAAGGGCTTTTGAGCTTGGTATTCAGCCGTTTTTCCATTATCGCCATACTTATACTTCTTCAGGTGGCGCTGTATGTTGTCATCTACGGCTGGCTTATCCATTTGCTGCCGTTTTTCTCGGTCTTCTTAGTCATCTTTACATTGCTAATGGTCTTTTATCTGTTCAACAACAGTATGGATTACAGCGCAAAGCTTACATGGATGCTTGTTATCGCCGTGCTGCAGGTACCGGGCGCGATATTGTTGCTGTTCACTCAGACGAATGTCGGGTACCGTAAGCTCTCGCAAAGAGAAAACGCGCTGATACATATGACACGCAGAGCGATCGAACAGCCGAAGGACGCTGTTGCCGCTCTCGAAAACGACGATTCAGGCACAAAGGAGCTGGTTAAATACCTCAACCGCAGCGGTTGTTTTCCGGCGTATTGCAACACCGAGGTAACATATTTCCCAATCGGCGAGGATAAGTTTGAAGCTATGCTGAAGGAGCTTGCCAAAGCCGAAAAGTTCATCTTTATGGAGTACTTTATTTTGGAAGAGGGTTATATGTGGGGCAAGATCCTCGAGATACTCGTCGAGAAAGCAGCGCAGGGCGTAGAAGTCCGCGTTATGTACGACGGTATGTGCGAGATGTCCACCATCCAGCCGGATTATTATAAGCTGCTGAGGGAAAAGGGTATAAAAGCAAAGGCTTTTTCTCCGATCCGCCCGTTATTATCCTCCCACTACAACTACAGAGATCACCGCAAAATTCTCGTCATAGACGGCGAGGTCGCTTTTAACGGCGGAATAAACCTCGCAGACGAATACATCAACCGCGTTGAACGCTTCGGTCACTGGAAGGACACCGCGGTAATGCTGCACGGCGACGCCGCAAACAGCTTTACGCTGATGTTTTTGCAGATGTGGAACATCGACGAAAAACAGCCTGAGTTTGAACAGTGGCTCACGCCTAACCAAACAACGCCCAAACACCCGAGCGGAATCGTTGTCCCGTACGGAGACAGTCCGCTGGACGGCAGAAAAGTCGGCGAGACCGTTTATGTGGACATCATCAACCGCGCAAACGATTATGTTCATATTATGTCGCCGTACCTGATACTCGACGGCGAGCTTGAAGCCGCGCTGAAATACGCCGCCGAGCGCGGGGTCGACGTAAAGATCATCCTCCCCGGAATACCCGATAAAAGCACGGCATACTCTCTTGCGAAATCACATTACAGCCGTTTAATAGCCTCGGGGATAGAAATTTACGAGTACACCCCGGGATTCGTCCACGCAAAGGTTTTTGTCAGCGATCACTGCAAAGCCACTGTCGGCACGATCAACCTCGACTACCGCAGCCTGTACCATCACTTTGAGTGCGCGACCTATATGTACAAAACAGATTGCATTCCGGACATAGACGCGGACTTTGACGAAACACTCTCAAAATGCCGCAAGGTGATCCGCAAAACCATTAAGGACGAAAAGCTTTCGTACAAGATAATGGGAACTATACTAAAATTCATCGCGCCGCTTATGTAGCGAAAAAAGTAAAAAACAAAAGAACAGAGGCTGACTTAAAACTCGAAAGTTTTTTAGGTCAGCCTCTTTGTTTGTCTAAATTTTGTTATTATGATCTGTTGGGGAATTCGGTTATAATACCTGCTGCGTACTCTTGGATCAGGATCGCGTCAAGTGTATCCGCATTGCCGTCGTTGTTTACATCTGCAATATGGATCTGCTCATCGGTGAGCTGAATCTTTTCACCTGCATACTTCTGAATCAATATCGCGTCAAGTATATCAACCGAGCCGTCATTATTTACATCGCCTTTGATAACCGGTTCAACCGGCTCTGTAGTATCTGCGGGAGAAGTCGTCGCAACAACAGGATAGGTGGTTTCCGCGGGGAATGTTGTCACGTCCGCGGGGACTGTTGTCACTTCCTCAGGCTCAGTCGCGTCCATATCCTTGATGATCACCTCATAACCGTTCGCGGTTTTTACTGTGAGCTCATCGACCGAAAAATACACCGTGGTATTAACGCCGGTAAGCTCTCCGTAACTGCAATATTCCACATCGATTTCTATATCCGCGGTCAACAAAGGTTCGCCTTTTTTCACCGTCACGGGTGAAGCGCCGGCAAAGCTGCCCTTAAGCATCCAAATATCATCTTCCGCTGTTTTGCAGTCCATTGCGGTGAATGGCGTATAGCTGTTCAGGGTAACGCCTTCTTCCTCGTGATAAAGCGTGAATTTAAAGCTTACTATATCCAGATCCTCGGGCGCGGTAAAGTTAAGCGTGTGACTACCGTATGTGTTTCCCGTAAAGACTTCATTATCTTTGCAGTAATTTGAATCCTGCCGGATATTGTAATTTGCCCAGTCCTCACAATGTCCTGTGGAATCATAGAATGTAGTCGGCTCAGTAGTATCCTCATCCCCGATGATCACCTTGTAACCGTCCGTGGTTTTTACTATGAGCTCATCGACCGAAAAATACACCGCGGTATTAACGCCGGTAAGTTCTCCGTAACTGCAATTTCCCACATCGATTTCTATATCCGCGGTCAACAAAGGCTCGCCTTTTTTGACCGTCACGGGTGAAGCATCGGCGAAGCTGCCCTTCAGCATCCAGATATCATTATCCGCTGTTTCACATTCCATCTGCGTAAAGGTTGAGTAGCTGTCAAGGGTAACGCCTTCTTCCCCGTGATATAGCGTGAACTTGAAGCTTACTATCTCAAGATCCTCAGGCGCTGTAAAGTTAAACGTCTCATTACCGTATAAGTTTCCCGTAAAGGCCTCATCGTCCTTGCAGTAATTTGATTCCTGCCTGATAGTGTAGTTTGCCCAATCCACACAATGATTGGTAGAATCCTCATAGTCGTCCTCGCCCGAATAGGTAAAGCCGATCGCTTCTTCATTAGTGACGCTCGCCGTTACGCTTTGAGAACACACAGCCGCAACAGTGACTGTCATAATCACTGCCATCAAAGCAGCTAAAAGCTTGATTTTAATCATAGATAACCCCCCAAAGAATTAATTTATCCGAGCCTTTAAGAGCGCGCAAAAATGTTCATTTATCATTATTTTGCGAACACGCCAAGACTATGTATTTATAATAACATAGTATGAATTTTAAGTCAACTTTTTTTGTGAGTTGTTGATTTGCTTTTGTGATATTTATCACGCAAGTAGCTTGTGGTGGAGATGACGTGTGTTCGTATAATGCGAAAACTTCCTGCTCGCTTGTTGCGGCGTGACCGCGTGCCGCGGCTGTCAGCGCGCCTTTGGATAGCTCAGCTTAACAACAAATATGACTAACGGCGCATTTGAACGCGGGAGTTACGGTAAGGTCTCTTGTTAATGTTAGTTTCGCGGATCGGATGCAACGTCACGTTGCCGCCTTCGAGTTTCTTCACTCCTCCGTTGCTTGATTAAAATAGTACAGGGAGATACCTTTTTGGTATCTCCCTGTACTATTATGGTCGGAGTGAAGGGACTTGAACCCCCGACATCCTGCTCCCAAAGCAGGCGCGCTACCAGCTGCGCTACACCCCGATGTTTATTAAATTGTTGTCTGCTGTTGTGGTCAGCTATGTGGTCAAAGGTTATTTTTG
>CACYQK010000009.1:0-18034 GCA_902776495.1 uncultured Ruminococcus sp.
CAATTTGTATTTCTTTCATCTGCATGCCTGCTATTCGATATTTCAAAATTTCTTTTGTGCAGGTATACAATTTTTTGTTGTTCTGAATAGTTACAAAAATTTAAAAATAAATGTAACCAAAACGCCTCCTCAATGCGTTTTATTAATAGAGGGGTGATAAAATGTCGGAAAAACTGTTCGCGGGCTTGACGTATGAACAAGTAGTCAAAAAGTATGCCCAAACCGTAACGAGCGTTTGCATAATGCGATTAAAGAATTATTCTGACGCCGAGGACTGCTTTCAAAATACATTCATTAAGCTTTTCGCGAACTCACCTGAGTTTTCCGACGAAACTCACCTCAAGGCTTGGCTGATTCGCGTGGCGATAAATGAATGTAACGATTATTTGCGAAAAAACCGGCGGCACTTATCGCTTGACGAAGCAAAAAAAGTTCAGGCAGAGTTTTATGAGGACAAATATGATATCTCGTGGGCGCTTTTCAAAACCCCTTCAAAGTACCGCGAGGTGTTGTACCTGTACTACTGCGAGCAATATAAGGTCAGCGAAATAGCCGAGATACTTCAAATCAAAGAATCAGCTGTAAAAATCCGCCTTAAACGAGGGCGGGAAAAGCTAAAAATAATTTACGGAGGTGATTAAGCGTGGATAAATACAATTGTGATCAGCTGAAAAACATAAAAGTACCCGAAAAATGGATAGAAAACGCGCTTAATGTGCCTAACGAACCCCAAAAGCGCCCGTTAGCTCCGGTAAGATTTTACCGGTTCGCCGCGGGCATAGCGGCTTGTGTTGTAATAGCGGCGGCGGTGACATTATCGCTGATGTTCGGTATAAATAAAAATGTTGATATGACAGCTCCAAATCCCAATACCCCTTCACGATCAGATTCGATCGACAGTGTAACCTCTCCAACCTCCGCGCCGAACGTCAGCTCACCCTCTAAAACACCGCCGCAGCTATCCGAAGATGGAGCTCAGGGCTCCGCGGCGGTAACAGAACCCGCGGAAGCAGAGAAAAGCAAGAACGGTGGGAACGGCAACTCAACCGCTACGCAAAATAATAAAAAACAATAAAAAACCAAATCTCAGACCCCGGCAAAATCAAACAGCGGCGGTAATAAACAAGCCGTAACATCGCCGGATGATACCGGTGAAAAAGAAACTGCCGAGGAGCAGACTACCATTGATATCAAATCCCTCGATCCCGGCGACTGGGCTCTGGGCGGCTTGCCCGACGATCAGCCAAAGCCGACCAGACCGCCTGCGTCAACAGTCAGCGGCTGCCGTTTTCTGACGAGCGTTGATAAAAAAGCCGCCGAGGGTAACAGCTATTATTGCAAGATACAAGATGAATCAGGCAGCGTCATCGGCAGCGGAGCGGCTCAAAAATGCGATTGGGGCAATCCCGGCTGGCCGATAGACCTGAAATTTACAGCGAATTTTGTTCTTTACTACGATCAAAATTATACCGTGACCTTCTATAGCTCCCGCGGTGAAACTGTCTGGAGCGGCACGGTGTATCTTGAGCAGGGCAAAGACAGCTACCTGCTTTACTGATCGTTATGAGAGGGTGAGAAATATGAAAAAGCTTATATCAATACTCTTATCAACCGCAATGCTTTTTGGCGTTATCAGCTCGTCAGGAGCTCTAACTGCCGTAGCAGTCGAGGAAAACACGGGTGAAGAAAGTACAGTTGAAGAAACCACTGTTGAAGAGAGCACAGTTCAGGATAATACGGACAATGACAGCAATACCGATGACAACGCCGTGGGTGATACCAATGCCGTATACAGCGTTATCGGTAACTCGGAACAATTATTTTATTTCGCGGACAATATCTACGATAAAACGACCGAGATGACATACGATTCAAGGGTCGGGCTATATAAGTTTATGTTTTACGAGGTCGATCCCGAAAATGATATCCGTATCAAGATAGTAAAAAACCACAGCATCAATCAAAATTTTGACGTTCAATCGACCTTTTTTATCTTTGACGTTGTATCAACCTGTGACGTCCTTGTGACCTTTGATGATAAGACAGGGGTAACAAATGTACTCGGCGAGGGCGTAGCTCCGTTTAATGTCCGTAACGTAGTTTTGCTCGGAAGCGGCAACAAAGCGTTCAGCTGGGACTACACCTCTGAAAATGACCGTATGACTGAGGTTGAGCAGGGCGTGTGGGAGATAGAGTACAACGATGTTATGACCACCTCCGACCCGTATTGTCAGGCGTTTTTTGCAGTTAATCCCGTCGGCTTACCTCAAAAGTATTCTATGAGCTACGGCTTTGGAAACACCGAGAACGAGATCGTTGAATCGGGCGTAGAAACAGACGCCGGAATACTTAACAGCCACAATATCGCGTTCAAGGTAGAAAAGAATTTTTCAACGGTAAAATTCCGTCTCGATCTCAGGAATTTTGACTGCCTGACCAAAAAGGGAGCAAAATTCACAGTTACCGTGACTCCGCCGGAGGTAGAGCCTGTTTTCAGTGTTGTATTTAAAAAATCTATTGATATGGGTGTGCAGAATCCCGAGTATTATATGGGATACAACTCCAAAACGGGCTTGTATGAAATAAGCTTAACTACTGATGTACCATCGTCAAACCAAGAGATATATATTTGGAAAAATCACGGCGAGGACGGCGTTTATCCCGAAAACGGAGTGCCATATTACTATGATGTTATTAAGGGCTGCAAACATAAAATAACCTTTGACCCACTGACCGGGCAAATCGACGTCACAGGCGACGGCGTTATTACCGAGGAACAATTCAAAATCAAATCCGTGACTGCCGCGGGCAACGGCAGCGGAAGCTATCTCAACGGAAAATACTTTGCGCCGGCAGAAAAATCAAATAATCTTACCCAAACCTCGGAAGGAGTTTGGGAAATAACATATAACAATGTATCGGCAAGTGATTTTTATCAGCTTAAATTCGCTTTGAATGTTGACGCTTATCCCGACGAACCGTGGACGCTCAGCTTTGGCTCTGAAAACGCGGCATATTGCCAAACAGGCGTGGAGCAACCTGCGGTTTACGGAGGTAAAGAAATATTTTTTAAGGCGGACAGAGATTATTCTACCGTGTCGATAAAGCTTGACCTCAGAGATTTTGATTTCAGAACCAAGCAGGGAGCGAAGTTCACCGTAAACGTAGAACCGCCCGATTATGTAATAAGGTTCAAGGGCGCGGATAAAGATATTCTGATGACCAAGAACGAAGAAACAGGCTTGTATGAGTATAAAACTCTATATCATTCATCAAACTACGGGCGGGAATTCTATATTGTAGGCAAAGAGAAAATTTACGGCGAGCCTAATTCAGACGAAATGTATTATTTTGATGTGCTTACCGGTGATAATGTAACTATAACCTTTGACCCTGCGACTGAGAAAATCAGCGTGACCGGGGACAAAAACAATGTTCAGACAGCGGAAAGCTTTGAGATAAAAACGATGACCGCCATAGGCAACGGCAATGGAGCTTACCTTAACGGAGCCGAATGGGATACAACCGCTTCATCAAATAATCTGACCGAGATATCGGACGGTATCTGGGAGATATCATATGAAAATGTTGACGCTGATGATTCGTACAAGGTGAAGTTCGCGGTTAATTCCTGCGATCATGATATTCACTCGTGTTACTTCTTCGCCACCGAAAAAACGGGAGATTTTAAAAACGGCGAGGAGGTCACAGCTGTTGTTACCTTGGCAAATTGTCTTGTTGAAGTAGAGGAAGACGGCTCTACCGTTCACTTTAAGCTTGATGTCAGAAATTTCGATTTCAAAACCAAACAGGGCGCGAAGCTCACCATCACCGTAACTCCGCCCGGGCTTGAACCCGAATGGACAGCCGAACCTATAACCGAAGAACCGACTGTCGAAGAGCCTCCTTACGAGATTATGGGCGATGTAAATAATGACGGAGTCGTTGATATCCTCGACGCGGTGTTGGTTCAAAAATATTCGGCGGATAAGGCTGAGCTCAGCCAAGAACAAATTAAAGTTGCCGACTTCAACGGTGACGGCAATGTTGATATCCTCGACGCGACCGCGATACAAAAAACCGCGGCTTCCGCGTGATATAAACAAAGAAAGGGTGATAAATATGAAAAAACTGTTATGTATATTATTATCAGTCGTGCTGATCGCAGGCACAGGCGTGATTTCCGCCAACGCAGCGGTAAATCCCGATACCCATATGGCGTCAATTACCGCGCGGCTTCGGGATGAGCTCGATGATACTTCAACCGACACGGTTCAGATCATTTTTTATCTGTATGATTATACCTCATATTGGGATATGGAAGTGTATAATTTAGTAAATGAAAAATACAATCTTTATGAAGACGATAAAGAATTTGTTAAATTCTGTGATAAAGAAATGAGCAGAATGATAATGGATTATAATTATAATTTTAGTAAAAAGATAACTGAAGGCACAAATTATTCCGTTCACGTTGACAAGTTGCTTTTCTTTTCGCAAGTAAAACTATATGTTGTCGTCGAGGCGCAAAAGGATAAGGTCACTCAAATGGCAAAGGATTATTCAGATGTTGAGTCTATGGATTTGTTTGACGGAAATCTGCCGAGCGGTTCGGTGCTGTACAGTCCGTTCCAGAGTAAGTTTGAGCAATGGACATATAATAACCACCGTGATGTTTTGGAACAGGATCCCGACGACCTTTTCGGTTATCCTTATTACACATATTCTGACCTTTATATCCACAATAAAGACGGCGAGGATTTTAACCCCGACTGGGTGCTTGTTGAAGCGCAATACAATTGTCCTGAGCCCGCTGTGTGTACATATGTAAACCTCGGAGGAGTTTGCGGCAGAGCGGTTTTCGGTCCGTCGATAGGAAGTCCGTTTTTTACACACTACGGCGTTTATGATGTTGAGGCAGGCGAGTTTTACGGTCTTGAACAATTTGCCGATAACGATTGTTCTGTTTACGATCAGGTTGAGCGCTTGCCGTTCGATCACACAAAGTATGACGGTTTGCTCGAGGCTTTGGAGGAGCTGAATATCGGCTCATTGCTCGGCGACGCCAATAAAGACAACAAGGTAGATATCCTTGACGCCACGCTTATTCAAAAGATAGCTTCCGGCAAAGCGCATATGGATCATGATGGTTATTTTGCCGATGTTAACGGCGACCGTGTCGTCGATATCCTCGACGCGGCTGAGATACAAAAATACGCGGCTTCTGCTTGATATAAAAAGAAATGTTGATAAATATGAAAAAACTGTTATGTATATTGTTATCGGTCGTACTGATCGCAGGTACGGGCGTGATTTCCGCCAACGCTGTGGTAAACCCCGATACTCATAGGGCGGAAATGACCTCGCGGCTTCGTGAGGAGCTCCTTGACGATTCAACCGACACGGTTCAGGTCATATTTTTCTTATATGATTATTCTCCGTTGTGGGAAGATACAATTTATTCAACAGTCCTTGATGAATTTGATTATCCTACCGGCGAATGGACGGCTTCCGACTATGAGAGATTTGAAAAGTACATTGATATAGAAAGATCAAGAGCGCTTGCCGAGTATAACAATCAGTTTTGTTATGAAATAACAGAAGAACCCTATTGTCCGGTACACGTTGATAAGGTTATTTTATGCTCACGAAAAGACCCGATGGTCGTAGCAGAGGCGAAGAAAGCGGATGTCGGAAAGATGGCAAAGTATTATTACGACGTTCAGAAAATAGACTTGTATGCTGGTATTCTTCCAAACGGCGAGGATATCGATAACCCCTTTATGACCGATTTTGACGGCTGGACATATATGAACAACAGATGGCTATTTGAGCAGGATCCAAACGACGTCGGGATCGACTATCCTCCGTATTACAACTACACCGACCTTTATATCCACAATAAAGACGGCAAAGCTTTTCATCCTGACTGGGTGCTTTGCCAGGCTAATTATATCGTTCCCGAGCCGGAGCCGATAATTGAGTTAAAAATCGGCGGAGCGGGCGGCAGATACATTATGGGTACTTCTATCAAAGACCCGTTTGAGTTTGGATACGGCGTTTATGACGTAAAGGAGGGCAAGTATTACGGCCTTGAAGAAATCGCATCCAATTACTCAAAGTACGAGGGTTTGATAGACGCGCTCGCCGAGAATAACATCGGCAGCTTGCTCGGAGATGTGAACGGTGATAAAGAGGTGGATATCCTCGATTCCGTACAAATCCAAAAGTACGCGAGCGACAAAGCAGAGCTCAGCGAAGAGCAGGAGCCTGTTGCGGATGTGAACGGCGACAACTTTGTTGACATAATCGACGCGACCGAGATACAAAAATACGCGGCTGCATAAAACATAGATCAAATGAAACACGCAGGGAATTCTGAAATCCCTGCGTGTTGCTTTATATCTTTATCTTTGTTTTTTCTTTAACTCCCAAAATTCCGCCAAGCGAGCCGCCAATGAGCATTGCGGCAAAGCGTATCAGACTTAATACCGAGAGGGGAGAACTGTTGTGAATCAGCGCGGCGGCGGTCAGTATGATGAATACCGCAAAGCCGGTTATCAACCCGACTACAAGCCCCGCGCCGTGGTTGAGCTTTGCCGAAATAAACCCGCCGATGAGCGTGCCGAGTGCCGCTGTGGCTATCATAATGTAATCGAGCGCGCCCGAGAACAGCTTTTTTGTGCTTATCATTACGAGCGATACGATACACAGCAAAATTATCTGCGCCGTCACTGCGCACAGCGAGCCGATGAGCACTGACTTTATCATAGTTTTTTTACCGGACATAAAAACACCCCTGAATATGATATGCTAAATTATATTCAGGGGAATTTATTTTATTCTGTTTTATTCTGATTAGTCTTCTTCTTTGTTTTTCTTCTTAAAGAGTGAGAAGCTCTTTTTCTCTTTCTGTTCCTCGGGCTTATCCTTAACGGTGTCTACCGTGGAGATACACCACTTTTTGAACTTCATCTTAACTCTGTCCGAGCCTGTCTCGATAATAATAGCGTCTTCATCGTCCTTGATAGCAACGATTCTGCCCATAATTCCGCCGATGGTAGTGATCTCGTCGCCGATTTCGAGGTTGTTTCTCAGCTGTGCTTCTTCTTTTTTCTTCTTTGAGTTAGGTCTGATGAGGAAAAAGTAGATAGCACCGATGATCGCGGCATAAATCAGGATCATTACCCACATATTTCCGCCAAATAAATTCTGCATTTTATTCCTTCCTTTCTGACAATTACATTGATTATATCAGGTTTATTGCCCGGTTGCAAGTGGTTTTTAAAATTTTTATCAAATTCTTGTGGCGAGCCGTTCTCTGTTTTGCTGATAAAACTGCTCAAACGTGCCGTTGTCGAGATTTTCGCGGATAAGCTCCATAAGATTATTGTAAAAATACAGGTTGTGCATTACCATCAGGCGCATACCGAGCATTTCGTTGCTTTTTAATAGATGTCTGATGTACGCGCGCGAGAAGTTTCGGCAGGTCGGGCAGCCGCAGTTTGGGTCAAGCGGCAGCTCGTCAAGCTCGTATTTTGCGTTGTTTAGGTTGCGCACTCCGTCAAAGGTGAACGCCTGACCGTGACGCGCGTTGCGGCTTGGCATTACGCAGTCAAATAAATCTATTCCGCGGTGGACGGATTCGAGTATATTCGCGGGAGTTCCCACGCCCATAAGGTAACGTATCTTGTTCTTGGGAGCAAAGGGTTCGATCGTCTCGATAATCTCGTACATCACCTCGGTAGGCTCGCCCACGGCAAGTCCGCCGATAGCGTAGCCGTCAAGGTCGAGCTCTGCGATCTCCTTCATATGGTCAATGCGCAAATCTTTGAACGTGCCGCCCTGGTTGATTCCAAAGAGCATTTGCTGTTTGTTTATAGTGCCGTCGAGGGAGTTCAAATAACTGAGCCGCTCGACGCACCGTTTGAGCCAGCGCGTAGTCCTTGCGACGCTGTCCTTTGTGTAGGCGTAGGGGGAGGGATTTTCGACGCACTCGTCAAACGCCATAGCGATATCAGAGCCGAGGTGCGACTGTATATCCATACTCTCCTCGGGACCCATAAATATCTTTCTGCCGTCGATGTGCGAGTTGAAGAACACTCCCTCTTCCTTGATGTTGCGCAGCTTTGCGAGAGAAAATACCTGAAATCCGCCGCTGTCGGTGAGGATTGGACCGTCCCAGCGCGTGAACTTGTGAAGCCCGCCGAGCTGCTTTACCTTGTCGTCGCCCGGGCGCAGATGCAGATGATAGGTGTTGCAAAGCTGTACCTGACATTTTAGGTTTTTAAGATCGAGAGCGGACACCGCGCCCTTTATAGCGCCGCAGGTGGCGACGTTCATAAACGCAGGGGTCTGGAATGTTCCGTGAGGCGTGACAAATTCACCGCGCCTCGCCGCGCCTTCGGTTTTGATTAGGTTGAACACAATAATTTCTCCTTAAACAGTTTACAAAAGACAATCAAAACAAATCGCTGTGTGTGCCGGTTCGGGAAAGAAAAAGAAACAATTCATCATTATTGATCCTATATATCAACAACCAGTCGGGTTGAATGTGACATTCCCGAAACCCGGAGTAATTTCCTGTCAGTGCATGGTCTCTGTATTTATCCTCAAGAGTTTCCTGATTGGCTAACTTTTCGATAACAGTGTTAAGAAGTTCAAGGTTATATCCACGTTTGGCAGTTAGCTTTAAATCCTTTTTGAAAGCATTTGAAAGAACGATATCAAGCATCTTCAAGAACCTCGCTCACGGCTTCTTTGAAGGAGGAATACCGCTTATACTTTTCGGGATGTTCTAACATCTCATAGTATTCATTCATCGCCGCCGTTGTATCTTTGTTAGGAACCTCTGTTGTGATTTCAAACGGGATCCTGTGTTCCCTTACAACAGTCCTCGCGAACAGGTTGAACGCGGCGCTTACCGAAATGCCGATTTCCTTGCAAAATAAATCAAAATCTCTTTTTGTGTTTTCATCCATTCTGATATTTACATTAGTTTGAGCCATAGTTATACCACCTTTCGTTAATATTATACCCTGAATAATATTAAATGTCAATGATATTCATATACAAACTATATAATTATCATAGCGTCGCCGAAGCTGAAAAATCTGTACCGCTCGTCCACAGCAGTTTTGTAGGCGTTCATAATGTTGTCGTAGCCCGCGAACGCCGAGACCAGCATAATCAGCGTGCTTTCGGGCAGGTGGAAGTTCGTGACGAGTCCGTCGAGCACCTTGAACTCAAACCCCGGGTAGATGAAAATATCCGTAAAGCCCTCGCAGGGTATTATCTCTCCGTGCTCCGCGGCAACGCTCTCGAGCGTCCTGCAGGAGGTCGTGCCGATCGCGATCACCCGCTTGCCGTTTTGTTTTGTCTGCCTTATCAAATCGGCTGTTTTCTTGGGTATCTCGTAATGCTCGCTGTGCATTTTGTGCTTTGTAACGTCGTCGACCTTGACGGGTCTGAACGTGCCCAGGCCGACGTGAAGCGTAACGTACGCTATATTCACGCCCTTATTCCTGAGTTTCTCCATCAGCTCCTCGGTAAAGTGCAGTCCTGCCGTGGGAGCGGCAGCCGAGCCGAGCTCGTGGCTGTATACGGTTTGGTATCTCTCCTGATCCTTGAGCTCCTCGGTGATGTAGGGGGGAAGCGGCATTTGCCCGATCTTGTCGAGCGTAGAGAAGAAGTTTTCGTCGCAGTCAAAGTCAACGACCCTGTTGCCGTCGTCCTTGACTTCAACAACGGTAGCGCTCAGAAGTCCGTCGCCGAAGGTGAACTTTGCGCCTGCCTTAGCCTTTCTGCCTGGCTTGCATAAGGTCTCCCAACGGTTGCCCGAAATCTGCTTGAGCAGCAGGAACTCGACCCTTGCGCCCGTGTCCTTAACGCCGTAAATCCTCGCGGGGAGCACCCTTGAATCGTTCGCTACGATAAGGTCGCCCTCGTTAAGATAGTCGATTATATCATAAAAATGCCTGTGCTCGATCTCTCCGCTTTCTCTGCCGAGCACCAAAAGCCGCGAGCTGTCGCGGGGCTCAACGGGAGTCTGGGCAATAAGCTCTTTTGGCAGGTCGTAATAAAAGTCGCTGGTTTTCATTAAAATCCCTCACAATTTTTTTCTGCAAAAATATTATAAAATACGGTGTTTTAATTGACATACGTTTTCATTAATGATATACTACAAGTTGAGGTATGTTGCGAATATTTGCGCATATGCAGTGGTGATTTGTAATCCACAGCATATTCTATTTTATAATAAAATGACGGATAAGGCAACTGCTTTTTGAAAAAATTGTAATATTCGGAGGAATCATAGTGAAAAAGTACAAGGTAGGAATTATCGGAGCAACAGGAATGGTAGGCCAGCGCTTTGCGCTTTTGCTTGAAAACCACCCGTGGTTCGAGGTCACAGTCCTCGCGGCAAGCGCACGCAGCGCGGGCAAGAAATATTCGGAGGTCACAGACGGCAGATGGCATATGGACACCCCGCTCCCCGACAAATATAAGGATATGGTGATCGTTGACGCGGAAGATGTTGAGGCGGTAGCTTCTCAGGTTGACTTCTGCTTCTGCGCGGTCAATATGAAAAAGGACGAGATCAAGGCGCTCGAGGAAAAATACGCAAAGGCAGAGTGCCCGATCGTATCGAACAACTCGGCTCACCGCTTTACTCCCGACGTACCTATGGTAGTGCCCGAGATCAACGCGGACCACATCAAGATCATTGAGTCTCAGAGGAAGCGCCTCGGCACAAAGAGAGGCTTTGTAGCCGTTAAGTCGAACTGCTCGCTGCAGAGCTACGTTCCCGCTATACACCCGCTTAAAGAGCTCGGTGTAGACAAGGTTCTTGCCTGCACATATCAGGCTATCTCGGGAGCCGGCAAGACCTTCAAGACATGGCCTGAGATGGTAGACAACCTCATCCCGTACATCGGCGGCGAGGAGGAGAAGTCCGAGCAGGAGCCGCTCAAGATCTGGGGCAAGATCGTCGGCGATGAGATCGTTAAGACAGACGATATCGCCATCACATCACAGTGCCTGCGCGTTCCGGTATCGAACGGACACACCGCGGCTGTGTTTATGTCGTTCAAGGACGGCGTAAAGAAGCCCACAGTCGACGAGATCATAAATGTTTGGGAAAACTACAAGGGCAGAGCTCAGGAGCTCGAGCTTCCCAGCGCGCCCAAGAATTTCCTGCACTACTTTACAGAGCCCGACCGTCCGCAGATAAAGTCGGAGCGTAACCTTGAAAACGGTATGGCAGTATCTGTCGGCAGGCTCAGAGAAGACACACAGTATGACTACAAATTTGTTTGTATGTCTCACAACACTCTTAGAGGCGCGGCAGGCGGCGCTGTCCTTTTGGCAGAGCTTCTTTGCGCCGAGGGTTATATGGATTAATATTGGAGGAAGATTATGGCAGACCACATTTTTACAGGCTCGGGCGTTGCTATTATCACGCCCACTAAGTCAGACGGAACAGTAAACTTTGATGTTTTCGGACAGCTCCTTGACTTCCACATCGAAAACGGCACCGACGCCGTGATCGTTTGCGGAACAACAGGCGAGGCGGCTACTCTTACCGAGGAGGAGCACTGCGAGGTCATCGCTTATGCTGCCGAGAGGATCAACGGCAGGATCCCCGTTATCGCGGGTACAGGCAGCAACGACACCAAAACCGCCGTTATGCTCTCAAAGTCAGCTCAAAAGTCAGGCTGCGACGCGCTTTTGAGCGTTACTCCTTACTACAACAAGACCTCTCAGGCAGGACTTGTAAAGCACTTTAACGTTATCGCGGACTCGGTAGAGCTCCCGATCATCGTTTATAACGTGCCCTCAAGAACAGGCTGCAACATCCAGCCCAAGACATACGCCGAGCTCTGCAAGCACCCCAACATCAAGGCTGCCAAGGAAGCGAGCGGCAATATTTCTCAGGTGGCTGTTATCCGTTCGCTCTGCGGCGACAAGCTCGACATCTATTCGGGCAACGACGACCAGACCGTTCCGTTTATGTCACTCGGAGCATTGGGCGTTATCTCTGTTTTCGCAAACATCTGTCCCGCCGAGATGCACAAGATCTGTCAGCTCTGCCTTGATAATAACTTTGCCGAGGCTCAGAAGCTCCACTTCCATTACCTCGAGCTTATGAACATTATGTTCTCTGACGTCAACCCGATCCCCATCAAGACCGCTATGAACCTTTACGGCTTTGACGCGGGCGAGTGCAAGCTTCCGCTTGTTCCGATGAGCGTTGCGGGTTATCACGACCTCAAGGACTGCCTTGCAAAGTACGATCTTTTGAATAAGATTTGATTTAATAATATTGATTTTTAGGGGCGAGCATTGCACGCCCCTACTATAATAAAAGGGGACGTTAAAATGATTAAAATTGCAATCGTAGGCGCAAACGGCAAGATGGGCTATTTTGTAGCTCAGTCGGTGATTGAAAATCCCGAGACCGAGGTGGCTTTCGGAGTAGACGCTTACGGCGATAATAAATACGACTTTGAAGTTTACAAGAGCTTTGATGAAGCCGCACAAAAGCCCGACGTAATCATAGATTTTTCCAATCCCGCGGCTCTTGACGGTATGCTCGGCTTCGCGCTCAAAAACAAAATCCCCTGCGTTATCTGCACAACGGGTTATTCCGAGGAGCAGGTGGGGAAGATACAGGAAGCCGCAAAGGATATACCCGTGTTCTATTCGGGCAATATGTCGCTCGGCATTAATCTCTTGATAGAGCTCTCAAAGCAGGCGGCAAGGGTGCTCGGCTCGACCTTTGACATCGAGATAGTCGAAAAGCACCATAACCTCAAGCTCGACGCTCCCAGCGGCACCGCGCTTATGATAGCCGACGGTATCTCGGAGACTCTCGAGCAGGAGCCGATGTATGTTTATGACAGACATTCATACCGCAAAAAGCGCGCAAAGAATGAGATCGGTATCCACTCTGTCCGCGGCGGCACGATAGTCGGCGAGCACGAGGTCATCTTCGCGGGTCACGATGAGGTAGTCACGATTTCTCATCAGGCTCAGTCAAAAGAGGTGTTTGCCTCGGGCGCTGTAAACGCGGCAATTTTCCTCGCCGATCAGCAGCCGGGAATGTACAATATGGGCAAGCTGTTATCTTCAAAATTTGAATAATATATATAATTGCTTTGACCTCAAGGGATCGTTGTTCTTTGGGGTCTTTTTTTGTGCTGATTTATCGGAAATTTACTTGACTATACAATCAAATTTGTGTAAAATTTAAATGGATTACTATTAAGTAAATGTTGGTTACTTTGCTTAATAAAAACGTGGAAATAAAGGTATTTCGCGTAAATTTCCGAAAGGAGTGATTCATATGAGTTTTACCAAAAAACTCACAAGCGTGATTCTTGCGGTATAAGCTCATGGAAGCAGAGTAACCAGCGCTACGCTATGTATGTCTTTAATAACTCCTCATCTCAGTGGGTAAGTATGACTGACAGCAACAGCGACGGCATATATGAAGCAGCTGTTCCCTCAGGCAACTGGACAGGCGTTATCTTCTGCACGATGAACGCTTCCAACCAAACAAACAGCTGGGATATTAAGACAAATCAAACGGTCGACCTTTTCCCGACAGACGATAATGATCTTTTTACCGTAACGGGAGCGGATTCCGGTGACGGTTCAAAGTTTAACGGCACGTGGAGCGTTTACAGTTCTCAGCAGACAACTACCGCGCCCGCGACTCAGCCGACAACGGAACCGGCAACAGAGCCTACAACAGAGCCTGTAAGTCAGCCGACGACCGAGCCTTCTTCAGATACATATACCGTTTACGCGGTTGACAATGCTAACTGGAACAGCAATACAATGAATGTACACTACTGGGGAGACGGAGAAACATCCTGGCCCGGTACTGCAATGACTCAGTATTCCGGCAATAAGGTATTTAAATTCGACGTTCCCAAAAATGTTTCAGGTATCATATTTAATGTTGATAACGGTTTAAAACAGACCGTTAATATAGAATCAGGTATCACAGACGGCGCTGTTTTTGTGATCAGCACTGAAAAAAGCGACAACAATTACAAAGTATCACTTGCTCCGACCTACTATCTTGTAGGTTCGATGAACGGCTGGAGCAATAATGACGATTACGCTTTTTCTATAACGAACGCGGACGCAGGCGCATATGAATACAAGCTGTCAGGCGTTCAACTGAGCGCAAACACACAGATAAAGGTTCACAGCAGCAGTGACACATGGTACCCGGGCGGCTCCGATAATAACTACACTGTTTCGGCAGACGGAACATATGATATATACTTCCGCCCCAACGGCGACGGCAATGAGGATTGGCACGAGAATTATTTCTATGCAGTAAACGTCACTCCTTACACGGTCACTTGGGTAGACGGCGACGGCAATACGCTGAAGACCGATACCGTTATCCACGGTGATACTCCCGAATACAGCGGCGAGACTCCTTTAAAGACCGCCACTGCTCAGTACACCTACGCATTCAACAACACATGGTCGCCCGCGATCACTCCTGTGACCGGCAATGTTACATATGAGGCTCAGTTTGACGCGAACATCAACACCTACACGGTAACATGGGTAAACTATGACGACTCTGTGCTTGAGACCGATTCAGCGGTAGAGTTCGGCACAATGCCCGAGTATAACGGTCAGACCCCCATAAAGGAGGGCGAAGCACAGTACAGCTACACATTCATCGGTTGGCTCCCGACCGTATCGGAGGTCACATCAGCAATCACATATAAGGCTGTATATGACAGAACGGTCAACAAATACACCGTTACGTTCAAAAATGACGACGGAACCGAGCTTTCAAGCGAAGAATACGAATACGGCTCAACGCCTTTGTATATAGGCATACCCGTTAAATCGCCTGACGCGAGCTATCATTACTCCTTCAGCGGCTGGGATAATTCCATTCAGCCTGTATCCGGCACCGCCGTTTATACAGCTCAGTATAACCAAACCGCTCACAACTGGGATGATGAAGACTACGAAGACAGCTGGGATCCCGAAAAGGGCTCGGATATAAACGATCCGAACAGCTTCACTCCGTCCTGCGACTTATCGGTTGTTTGTGAGGACTGCGGTTACGAAGCAACGCTCGACGCGGATGTAACGCTCAGCTTTTATACTCCCGCATCTTGCTCCGAAAAGGGCACTGCGGTCTATACCGCAACAGCGGGTAATATCTCAACAACCGGAACCTACGACACACCAATGATCGGCCACACCTACGGCGCGCCCGTATGGAGCTGGTCAAGCGATTATACAACGGCAACAGCGACCTTTACCTGCACAGAGTGCAGACATCAAGAGGTTCAGTATCCTCCGACAGAGGTATCTGCTACTCGGATGTCGACCTGTACCCAAGCGGGTTACATCACCCACACGGCTGTCGCTAATTCCGGCGGTCAGAATTACACCGACAGCGTCAACGAAGTGCTCCCCGCGCAGGGTCACCATATGACAGAGCATCCGGCTCAAGCGGCGACCTGCTCAGCGGCAGGCAACACGGCTTACTACAGCTGTGACCGCTGCAACAAGTACTTCTCTGACGAAGACGGAAATAACGAGATCGAAGAAGACAGCTGGATAACCCATGACGGCGATCACGATTGGGATTTTGAAAACGGAGAATGGTATTGGGATTTTGATGGTTTAGATACCAACGATCCGGAAAACACATATAATCAGATTCAATGCGTGCTTGAGGTTTACTGCAATGAATGCGGAACGAAAACTCAGCTTGATACAACAATAAGCTTTGACAGCAGCACTCCGTCGACCTGTTACGTCAATGGCGAGCAGGTATTCACCGCGACCCTGACAGATTATCCTCAGGTCAGCAATACGCAGTCTGTCGAACTCCCGATAACCCACGAGCTCGCTCATGTAAACGCGACACAGGAAACCTGTACCGAACCGGGCAACACCGAGTACTGGTACTGCACGATCTGCGGCAAGCATTTCTCCGATGCAAACGGCGAGAACGAGCTTGAAAATGATAGCTGGGTTATCCCCGCAACGGGTCACAGATATGTATCACATTCAGCGTGTGCTCCTACATATGTTGACGGAACCTATAAAAACGGTACCGACCGGACATATTACACCTGCGAGGTCTGCGGAGAAGAAGGCGGATACTTCGTATTTGACGATACCTTGGACGAATACGTACAGATCGCAGAGAACGACCTGTTCAATATCCCGTATTTTGAGTACGAGTATCTTTCGGATATAAATACCATCAGACTCATAAAGTGCAACAGTGACGATACAGACATCACATTACCCGATGTTATCCCGTCACAGTTCTATCCCTCCGATGCTCCCGAGGGCAGGATCTGCTCCGTAATCAAAGAGGAAGCCTTTGCTAATTTGACAAATCTTGAAAATGTCATCATCGGCGACAATGTCAACCATATCGCCGGTAGGACCAATTCAGGAAACGGCGCTTTCTACGGCTGTACTTCTCTTGAAACAGTATCTGTCGGCAACCGCCTCGATCATGTCGGTACAGATTGTTTTAATGGCTGTTCAAGTCTTACCGACCTTACAACTACATCGACAAATGGCGAAACTCTTAACGGTGTCGATGATATCGCTTATGAAAACGAAGCATTGACCCTCCACTGTTATCACGACAGCGAAATCGCCCGATACATTTACAATAACAATTATATTACTTTTGACTACTTAGACACAGACCCCGTTGAACATACATATAGAGTATATAGCTGGGATTGGTCTGACTTTAATGCTGAACATAATGTAGTCGCTAAAGTCGATTGCTCGGTATGCTGGAGAGAATTTGCAACGCTTGACGCGAACATCGTTGAGGTCACAGATACTCCCGCGACCTGCACCACCGAGGGCAGCGGTCATTACAAGGCGACCGTAACATACGAGGGTCAGAACTATGAGGATGACGATGAAGGCAGACATACCTTTACTATCCCCGTAGACTCCGGCGCGCATACAATGACTCATCATCCGTATACAGCTCCGACTTTGACCACCGACGGCAATACGGAATACTGGGAATGCACCACTTGCCACAAGTACTTCTCAGACGCTGAAGGCGAGAATGAGATCGAAGAGGGCAGCTGGGTACTTGAAAAGACCGCGGTAGCAAAATACGGTCCCGAGTCAAGTCCGGTATACGTAAGCTCATTCAGAAGCGCGGTAGTAAACACCAACAGACAGTATTCGGGCTACGACATCATCCAGCTCAAGGATGTAGACTTTGAGTGGGATATGGGATTGATCAACGCGTCTCCCGAAATCACCTCATTCAGTGTTAAAAAGAACGGACACACCCTAAACGTTACCGCTCCCGAGGGCTACAAGCTTGTCGAGGAGACCGAGGGCGATGTTACCACCTATACGGTAATTGAGCTCCCCTCGATCCCGTACCTTGACGAAAACGGCGAAACTCAGTATGCGTACGCCATCCCGATCACTGCCAATACCACAACAGTTACAGACGGCTGGTATTATGTTTACGGCAACGTAACGCTCGACAGGGATATAACCATCACGGGCGACGTTAAGATCATCCTTACAAACAACAATACACTTTCTTTAGAAAACAACAAATTCGGAATTAATGAAGATAACGGCTCATCGCTTACATTCTACGAGCAGAGCAACGATTCTTCCCGCGGCGAGCTGTCGGCAAAGGATATCTATATCGGAAGCCTGACTATAGTTGGCGGCAAGCTGACTGTTTCCGAAAGGATCAGCACAGGAGGAAACTTCGTTATGAGCGGCGGCGTTCTCAACGCCGACAGGATCATATCGGAAGGCGATGTTACCTTCAGCGGCGGCGACGCTAAAGTAGACGCCAGAAACGGCGCTCAAGTTTCGTACGCGTCAGACAACGCGATCACCTGCTACGGCAACGCTTATATCACCGGCGGCAGCCTGTGGGCTTACGGTCACTCCGCTTTGATCGCAATATCCGGTACTGACTCAACGATCACTATCACGGGCGGCGACACTGTCCTTCAGG
>CACYQK010000010.1:0-17606 GCA_902776495.1 uncultured Ruminococcus sp.
AAGATACGCTCGTGGTTCAAGCACGAAAAGCGCGACGAAAACATCGTTGAAGGCAAGGCTATGCTCGAGCGCGAGTTCAGACGCCAGGGTATGAACCTCACCGAGGACGAGTACCCCGAGATTTTCAAGAGCATCTCGGTCAAAAAGCAGTACAACACGCTCGACGATTTTTACGCGGCGATCGGTTACGGCGGAGTTCAGCTCTGGAAAATAATGCCGCGCCTGAAGGAGGAGTACCAGAAAAAGTACGCTGCCGATATAGAGAATATCGAGGTCCCGCAGGCTCCCGTAAAGCGCACCAAAGCGAGCTCGGGAGTTGTTATCGAGGGCAATGACGATGTGCTCGTCAAGTTCTCTAACTGCTGTAACCCGCTCCCCGGAGATGAGATAATCGGCTACATCACCCGCGGCTACGGCGTTTCCATACACAAGCGCAACTGCACAAACGTGCCGAAGGACGTCTCAAAATGCGAGGAACCCGAGCGCTGGATCAACTGCTACTGGGAGGACAAGACGGGCGAAGCGTTCCGCAGCACGCTCCAGATAACCGCGGCTGACCGCACCGGACTGCTCGCGGACGTCACCATAAAGCTGTCGACCATGCACATCTTTATCCACAGCCTGAATTCGCGCGAGCTGAAAACGGGCAGGGCGGTCGTCACGGTAACGATAGACGTAAAGGGCAAAAACCACCTCCGCGGCGTTATCTCAAAGCTGTCGGATATAAACGGAATAGAAGAAATAAAGAGGCTGTAATGAAAGCGATAATCCAAAGAGTAAGCTCTGCGCAAGTTGATATTGAGGGAAAAACCGTCGGCAAGATCGGCGCGGGATTCCTTATCCTGCTCGGCGTAGAGCAGGACGATGACGAACGCCACGCAAAGGCGCTCGCCGATAAAATATCATTTTTGCGCGTGTTTACCGACGAAAACGACAAAATGAATCTTTCGCTGAAGGACATCGACGGCTCGGTGCTCGTAATCTCTAACTTTACGCTCTGCGCCGACTGCTCGCACGGCAGACGCCCGAGCTTTATCGCCGCCGCCCGTCCCGAAAAGGCGGAGCCGCTCTATGAGTATTTCTGCAAGGTGATGCTCGATAACGGCGTAAAAAGCGTAGAAAAGGGCGTTTTCGGCGCGGATATGCAGGTGTCGCTTACAAACGACGGCCCCGTAACTATAGATATTAATACTAAGGACTTAAAAATATGACAGATATAAAAATTTATCCCGTGACAGAGATCGGAACGAACTGCTCCTATATCGTTGACGAGGCGACAGGCAAGGCGGCTGTGGTAGATCCCGGCGGAAAATCCGAAAAGCTTATTTCTCAGATAAAAAAAGACGGCGGAAAGCTTGAGTATGTACTGCTCACCCACGGTCACTATGATCACATCGGCTACGCAAAGCCGCTCGCGGATATGTTCGGGGCGAAGATAATCACGGGCAAAAATAATAATAAGTTTTTAAGCGACCCGACGCTGTCGGGCGTGGCGAAGCATTTTCTTGATATTCCTCCGTTTTCCGCCGATATACTGCTCGACGACGGCGATACATTTATGCTCGGCGAGACTGAGATAACATATTACTACACGCCCGGCCACACAAGCGGCTGCGGTATCTTTTTGTTTGACGATATTATGATTTGCGGAGATCTGCTTTTCCGCCAATCCTGCGGCAGAACAGACCTGCCCACGGGCGACGACTATACTATTACTCAGTCGCTGAAAAGGCTAAAGGAGCTCGACGGAGATTACAACGTTATCCCCGGTCACGGACCGCTCACGACGCTTGAATATGAGCGCAGGTACAATCCGTATATGAGAGGCTTGTAATATGGATCTGTACGTCAAAAACAACCGTTTTTGGTTTGAGCTCGAAAACCTGACGAGGCTGTTTTTCCCGAATGAGAAGATAAATGTTTTTAAGGAGTTCAAGGCTCTGACTCCGCCTTATGTCTTTTCCGAGCTGTCCGACAAGATCACCGTCAGGGTGCAGATCGCGGATTTTTGCAGGGAAGAGACTGCCGAGATCAGGGGCGACGATACGCTCGACGAGCTGTCAACGGTTTCTCTGCTCTATAAGATCCTGCGCGATTACAGCCAAATCTCACAGCCGTGGGGCTTGCTGACGGGCGTAAGGCCGGTAAAGCTGCTGCGCAAAATCAGCGAAGAGATCGGTATGGACAACGCCTTAAAGCGGTTTACCGACGAGTTTTTTGTCAGCGAAGAAAAGGCGCGGCTCGCCCGAATGACCGAGCAAAACGAGCGGAAGATACTCTCGCTCTCAAGGCCGGAATCGTTCAGCCTGTACGTGGGCATACCGTTTTGTCCGTCAAGGTGCAGCTACTGCTCGTTTGTGATGTCGTCGATAGAGCGCGCACAAAAGCTGATAGAGCCGTATGTCGACCTGCTCTGTGAGGAGCTCAAGGCCACGGCAAAGGCGGCAAAGGATCTCGGGCTGCGGCTCGAGAGCGTCTACTTCGGCGGCGGTACTCCCACAACGCTCAGCGCGGAACAGCTTAACAAAGTTCTTTCTACAGTCAATTCCGAATTCGATATGAGCACATGCCGCGAGTTCACTGTTGAAGCCGGCAGACCCGACACCATAACGAGGGATAAACTTAATTCTTTAAAAGAAAATAATGTCAGCAGGATCAGCATTAATCCCCAGACCGTCAGCGATGATGTTCTTAAAGCGATCGGCAGAAAACACACCGCCGCTCAGTTTTACGAGGCGTTCGACCTCGCGAGGCAGTGCGGGTTCAACAATATAAACACAGACCTGATCGCGGGGCTCCCGACCGATACGCTCGAGAGCTTTCAAACCTCGCTCGACTCAATGCTCGACCTCAGCGCCGAGTGTATTACCGTCCATACTTTATGTATGAAGCGCGCTTCTAACCTTACTATGGACGGCAAGATGTTGAACAGGGAAGAGGCTCTGACCGCAAGGCGGATGCTCAATTACGCCCAAGGCAGGCTTTTGGATGAGAAATACATACCGTACTACCTCTACCGCCAGACAAGGATGGTCGGCAACCTCGAAAACGTCGGCTGGTCGCTTAAAGGGTACGAGAGTTTGTACAATGTTTATGTAATGGACGAGACCCACACGATCCTCGCCTGCGGGTCGGGAGGAGTAACAAAACTAAAGGACAGCGGCGCGGATTACCTCAAAAGGGTGTTCAATTTTAAGTTCCCCTACGAATACATCGACAGATTTGACGAAATACTCAAAAGAAAAGCCGAAATATACGCATTTTATGCGCAAAATTTGAGTTGATAATTGGATTCAATAGTGATATACTATGAAATAACAAAAATTCAAGCGGGCTTTGACCCGTACAGAAAGGTTGGTAATTATGGGAAAATTTGATGAAATTTTAGATGATGTTGTGGTCAACGCCAAAACCGCCGCTTCGGCAGTTTCAAAAAAGGCAGCGTTCGTTTACGACGCGTCAAAGCACAAGATCACAGCAGCCGAAATGAGAGGCTAGATCAACAAAAAGCTCAAGGAGTTAGGTAAGTACACCTACAAGTCAAGAGTTTACGACATTGATATGGAAGAGCAGATCGACGCCGTTATCGCCGAGATCAAGGATCTCAAGGAGAACCTCGATATCATCAACGCTCATATAGATGAGATCACAAATCAGAAGAAGTGCCCGGAGTGCGAAGCTAAGATCCCCAAGAACTCCATTTACTGCAACATCTGCGGTACAAAGCTCGACGAGGCAGAAGAGGACATAAGCGCTGCTGATGTCGCAGACGAAGCTCCCGCAGAGGAAGCCGCCGAGGCTGTTGTTGAGGAAGTTGCCGAGGCTCCCGCAGAGGAAACTGCCGAGTAATCAAAGCTGATATTGCAAACATTTCCTAAACGATTCTTAAACATTACGGTTTGCTGCCGTTTTCTGTCGAGAGACTATGGCAGTTAACAAGCAAACTTCGGAAACGTTTTAAAAAAGGTGATTTAATTTGTCTAAAAAATACAACGCGGTGCGCACCTTCACACAGGATGTATCCGCTTCGTTCATCAAGGGCGCGGCTATTTTGACGATAAGTATGATAATCGTCAAGGTGTTCGGCCTTTTGAACAAGATCGTCTTGGTGTGGATATTCACGCACTGCGGCGCCGGAGGAATGGCGTCCTTCGGTATGGGACTATACGCGAACGCCTACGAGCTGTTTGTCGTCATATTTACCGTTGCCACGGGCGGCCTGCCCATCGCTATTTCGCGTTTGGTGTCGGAAAATATGACCAAAAAGCGATACAAGGACGTGCGGATGATACACAAGATCTCCGTGCCGTTCTTCACTATCATGGGACTCGTTTGTTTTGCGATCGTTTTCGGCGCAAGCATCCCATACTCGCAGTACGTTATCAAGTCTCCGTATGCCGTTTACGGTATGATGTGT
Source organism: uncultured Ruminococcus sp. (assembly GCA_902776495.1). Lineage (GTDB taxonomy): Bacteria > Bacillota > Clostridia > Oscillospirales > Acutalibacteraceae > Ruminococcoides. Next base: position 4,418 of record CACYQK010000010.1, read on the forward strand.
TTGGCGCCAACGGTCTTTTTCGGCTGTCTTGCGTCCGCTTACCGCGGCTATTACGAGGGACAGCGCAATATGGTTCCCACCGCGGTCTCGGAGATAATCGAGGCTGTCGTAAAGCTGGTCGTCGGCTCATTGCTCGCCTACGGCATTTTGGTGTGGGGACTCAATTCCAACGCCGCTACTCATTCGTTTTTGGGGATACACTTCCAAAACGAGGACGAGGCGATGCACACTATCATCGCTTTTTCGGTCGCGGGCGCTATTATCGGTATCTCGCTGAGCAGTATGATTTCGTGGCTGTATTATTTCCTGAAATTCAGGATCCAGGGCGACGGAATCCCGCAGGAATACTACGAAAATTCCGTTGAGGCGCGCGAAAAACGCGAGACCTTTATGACGATCATCAAAACCGCTCTGCCTATCGCGGGCGGCGCGCTGGTTATGAGTCTCGCTTCGTGGATAGATTCGATTATTATACAGAATGTTCTGCTCAACCTCGCCCATAACCACGGCGATGTTCTGCGCGAACAGTATCTTAAATTCTACAGTCCCGAGTCTTTCAGAGGCAAGCATGTTACTATCCACACAAACCTCTGGGGCTGCTACGCAAACGCGCTTACCCTTATGCAGCTTGTCACCGCCGTAACGCAGGTGTTCGGTTCTTCCGCTATGCCAAACGTTACAAGCGCGTGGACAAAGGGCGACAAGGGCGAGCTAAGGCAGTCTATCAATACAGTCCTAAAGCTAACGATGATGTTCACGCTGCCAATGGCGTTCGGGCTTGTTGTTCTGGCGCACCCGATAATGGGTCTTGTCTACGGCAAGAGCCCCGAGATAGTCGAGATCGGCGGCAACGTGCTTATGGTAATGGGCTTCACCACCATCTTTACCGCTATCATCACGCCGATCTGCTCAATGATAAACGGCGTCGGCAAGGTAAAGACCCCGATGATCCTCTATATCATCTGTATGATCGTCAAAATCGGAACATCTTGGATATTCGTCAGCATCCCGTCCGTCAATATTCAGGGCGCTACGGCGGGCTCGCTGATCTCTTACGCGTTGATCTGCGTGATCGGAATGTACCTGCTGATCAGGTACACAAAGATAGTTCCGGACTTCCTGTCAACTACTATAAAGCCGCTTATCGGCGCGGCAGTTTGCTCTGCAGTTGCCTTTTTTGTCAATATGTTGATAGAGGGATATATGCCTCACAGGGTGTCAACCATCATTTCTATCCTTGTTGCGGCTGTAGTTTATATTGCAATTTTACTAATATTACGCACATTTTCCGCTCAAGAGGTAAAGATTTTACCAAAAGGCGAAAAAATCGCAAAAACACTTGAAAAACTGCACTTAATTAGTTAAAATAGTATAACGTGGGTTGCAGATAAACCCTCGGTTTACGGAGATGTAAAATATGGACTTTCAGGAAAAACCTAATTACAGTTTTGATGACCTTATCGAGATTGTAAAGATCCTGCGCGCTCCCGGCGGTTGTCCGTGGGACAGGGCGCAGACCCATAAGTCCATCCGCTCCAACCTGATCGAGGAGACCTACGAGGCGGTAGAGGCTATCGACACCGACGACAAAGCTCTGCTGAAGGAAGAGCTCGGAGATGTACTTCTCCAGGTAGCGCTTCACGCAGAGATGGAACGCGAGGTAAACAGCTTTGACATAAACGATATCTGTGACGGTATCTGTAAAAAGCTGATTATCCGCCACCCTCATGTCTTCGGCGACAAAAACGCTTCCGACGCCGACCAGGCTCTGACGAATTGGGACGCTGTAAAAATGCAGACCAAATCGCAGACCACACAAACGCAGGCAATGCAAAGCGTATCAAAGGCTTTGCCGTCGCTTATGCGATCCGAAAAGGTTCAAAAAAAGGCGGCAAAGGTCGGCTTTGACTGGGATACCGTTGACGGCGCGCTCGAGAGCTTGACTCAGGAGTGCGAGGAGCTCAAGGCGGCGGTCAAAAACAACGACGCTCAAAATCAATACGAGGAGCTCGGCGACGTGCTGTTTTCAGCAGTAAATGTTTCGCGCTTCTTAAAGATCGACAGCGAAAAGGCGCTCTACGACGCCTGCGACAAATTCATAGACCGTTTTTCAATGGTCGAAGCTCTCGCGAATGAGCGCGGGATCGATATGAAAACGGCATCAATCAGCCAACTTGATTCCCTTTGGGATGAAGTTAAAATTAAAAAAATGGAGGAAAATTAAGATGAAAAAAACAGAACTCATCGCCGCTATTGCTGAGCAGAGCGGTCTTTCGAAGAAAGATGCAGAGAAGGCTCTTTCAGCTACACTCGACACAATCGTAAACGCAGTTGCTGCAGGCGACAAGATCCAGCTCACAGGCTTCGGCACATTTGAGCAGCGCCAGAGAAATGCAAGAACAGGCGTAGACCCCAGAACAGGTAACTCAATCGAGATCCCCGCTTCTAAGGTTCCCGCTTTCAAGGCCGGTAAGGCTTTCAAGGACGTTGTAAATAAGTAATTTGATTTACATTTCGGCTGCTTCTTTTGGGGCAGCCGAACGTTTTTTGCAGGTGTTTTATGAGACTTGATAAATACTTAAAGGTATCGCGCTTGATAAAGCGCAGGACTGTTGCCAACGAAGCCTGCGACGCGGGCAAGGTGGTTGTCAACGGAAAACAGGCGCGCGCCTCATATGATGTAAAAGAGGGAGATATTATCGAGATCACCCTCGGAGCGCGCGTGGTAAAGGTCAAGGTCACAGCGGTCAAAGAGGTAGTCCGCAAGGAAGAAGCCTCAACGATGTACGAACCCGTGATCTAAAGAATAATTTAGGCTAAATCTCCGTATATTTTAGAGAATAAATATACGGAGGTTTTTTATATGGCGGAAAATCTGAAAAAGCACACGCTTATGCTCGACAACCGTTCAAAGCTGATGATCACGGGCGCTCAGGACGTTAACGGCTTTAACGAGGAGACCGTGTCGGTACAGACAGCGGACGGCACGCTCGTGATAAAGGGCAGCGGACTTCATATCGAAAAGCTCAACCTCGACACCGGCGACGTCTGTATCGAGGGCAAGGTAAGCGCTATGCAGTACATAGGCTCGGCGTCAAAGTCAAAGCTTTCTAAGCTGTTCAGGTAAGCGTATGGAGCTAAGCTTTGCGCAGCAATCGACCGCGTTTTTGTACTCGATACCGCTCGGCGCTGTTCTGGGTATAATCTACGGCGCGCTCGCGCTTTTGCGCCACGGATTTAAAATGAAAAAAGGCGCGGTGATCGCGCTCGATATCCTCTATATGCTCTGCTGTTCGTTTTGCGTATTCTTCTTCTCGCTGGGATTCCTTGACGGTTATATCAGGATATATGTAATTTTCGGGTGTTTGATCGGCTTTTTTATATACAGGCTGACCATAGGCAGAATTCTAAAAAGAATACTTGAACCCATATTTTTGATAACAATAAAGATAATTGCGGCAATTTTAACAAAAATTAAAATAATTGCAAAAAAGCTATTGAAAATTGGTTGTGGAATATTGTATAATGTATATGGTAGAATAGTATTGTTTATGAGTGCGAATATATGTAATAAAGACAGAAGGAATAAATATGTCAAAATACGCAAGAAAAAAGGAAAGCGTTGACTTCGACGAAGAGATGGCTGAGTTCAAAAAATCTCACGGTCCAAAAGAAGTCAAGCCCGTTAAGAAAAAAAGAAAAAAGAGATATATTTTGCTTTATCTCGCCGCTATCGGCTTCGCGTTTTACGCTGTTATCACAATCATCAACCAAAACGTGAAGATAGCCGAAAAAAAGGCGGAGCTCAGCGAATTGGAACAGCAGATCAATGTTGTTGAGATCCAGTCCCAGTATCTTGAAAAGGTACGAGGATATGAGGGCAAGCAGCGTTCTGAATATATGGAAAAAATCGCCAAGGAGGATCTTGGCTATGTCGGCGAAGGTGAGAGGATATTCATCAACGTCGCGGGCGATCAATAGGGCAGAAAGGTTAAAAGCCGACCGCAGGGTCGGCATAGGGGTACAAATTTTTTATGGCAATTGAAGTCGGAATGATTTTGGAAGGCAAGGTTTCGGGAATAACAAAGTTCGGCGCGTTTGTCGATCTTCCCGATTCAAAAACAGGTATGGTACATATTTCGGAGGTCGCGCCGACATATATCAGCGAGATAAGCGATTATGTCAAGGTGGGCGACACCGTAAATGTAAAGGTTATCGGCTTAGATAACGGCAAAATCAAGCTCTCTATGAAGCAGGCGCTTCCAAAGGAGCAGCAAAAGCGAACCAAGCCGTCCAATAAAAGGAACGAACGCCCCAAAAGAGAGCCCTACAAGCCCGCTCCGCCGGTGACGTCACCCGGGAATTTTGAGTGGCAGAGCTCACGCAAAAGCGCTCCGTCATCGTTTGAGGATATGATGTCGAGGTTCAAGCAGACAAGCGAGGACAAGATATCCGACCTAAAACGCGGAGAAAGCCGCGGCTACAGCCGCCGCGGCAACGGCAACGGCAGAAGATAGACCGCACAGTATTCCTTTACTGTGTAGGGGCGCACCCGTGTGAAATTCCCCTATCAGGGGAAATGCCGCGTTAAGCGGCAAAAGGGTTGCCGTCCGGCTACGGGCGCCCGAGAACGGTAACTTATTTCTAATCAGCATTATTTTGGCGTTTTCATCGCCAATCAGATATAAAACTTAAAAAGGGAGGCAATTTTTATGAAAATCACCTACACAGCAAGAAAAGTCAACCTCAGAGATAATTTTAAGGAAAGAGTTGAAAAAAAGCTTGCAAAATTCAACAAGCTCTTTTCGGAGGACGCTACCGCAAATGTTGTTGTCACCCTTGAAAAGAACCGCCAGACCGTAGAGATCACCATCCGCGATCATTCTATGGTTTACCGCGCGGAGAGCACGATGCCCGAGATGAACGACGCACTTGACCGCGATATCGACATCCTCAAGCGCCAGATCCGCAAGAACAAAACAAAGCTTGAAAAGCGCATCAAGTCCGGCAGCATCGAAACGATCATCGCCGATCTTCCCGTGGAAGAAGTGCCCGAGGAGGAAGAGTACAACGTTGTGCGCAAAAAGCAGGTCATCGTTAAACCCGTTACCGTTGACGAGGCTATCCTTGAGATGAATATGGTCAACCACGATTTTTATATGTTCATCAACGCGGAGACCTCAGAGGTGAACGTAGTTTATAAGCGCGCCGACGGCAACTACGGTGTGCTTGAACCCGCAAATGACTAAATAAAACGCTATGGGGGGCGGACATAAGTCCGCCCTTATTTTCTGTAAGGAATACATACTATGGATATGACTTTTACCGCGCCGTGCATTTTCGGGCTTGAGGGTCTGTGCGCGAACGAGCTTAAATTTTTGGGAATAGAAAATGTCCGAGCCGAAAACGGCAGGGTGCTTTTTGACGGCGATTTTTCAACTATGGCAAAAGCGAATATAAACTCGCGCTACGCCGAGCGCATATTGATTTTGCTCGCGGAGTTCGAGGCGACTACCTTTGACGAGCTGTTTGAGAACGTCAGGAATATCGAATGGGAAAGCTTTATCGGTATGTCCGACGCCTTCCCCGTTAAGGGAAGCTGCCTGAGTTCAAAGCTTATGAGCGTTCCCGACTGCCAAAAGATAATCAAAAAAGCCGTCGCTGAGCGTCTGTCGCACCGCTATATGCTCTCTTGGTTTGAAGAAACGGGACCGGTACACCAAATACAATTCCTGATTTTGAAGGACAGGGTCAGCATTATGCTCGACACCTCGGGAGCGGGACTTCACAAAAGGGGATACCGCGCCGACTCAAACGACGCGCCGATAAAGGAGACCTTAGCCGCGGCAATGGCGGAGCTCGCGAGAGTAAGACCGAACCATTTTGTGATCGACCCGATGTGCGGCAGCGGCACCATTTTGATAGAAGCCGCGCAAAAGGCTCTGAAGATCGCGCCGGGGATAAGCAGATATTTTTCCTGCGAAAAATGGAGCTGTGTTCCCGACGGAGTCTTTGAAAGTGAGCGCGAGCTTGCAAAATCAAAGGAAAATTTAGACTGCGATTTTCGCGCCGAGGGATATGACATAGACCCCGAAGCTCTCAAAACCGCTGAACAAAACGCTAAAATCGCGGGGGTAGGGGACAGGATAAGCTTTTCTATCCGCGACATTAAGGATCACGTTCAGCCCGAGGGCTATGCGACTATAATAACTAACCCGCCCTACGGAGAAAGGCTGCTCGACATAACCGAGGCGGAAAAGCTCTATAAGATAATGGGGGAGAAGTTTGTCCGCGAAAAAGGCAAGAGCTATACAGTAATAACACCCGACGATGATTTTGAAAAGATTTTCGGCAGAAAAGCCGACAAGCGCCGCAAGGTATACAACGGCACGTTAAAATGTCAAATATATATGTACTATAAATAAACAGCTGTCATTCTGAGCGTTAGCGAAGAATGACATTGCTTTTTTAATTGGCGTTTTATCTATATAAAACCCCATAGTGACAAAACCTTTAATTATTATGTCAATTTTTCTTGGATTTCCGCAAAATAACTTGACTTTGAGCGTATTTCTATTATAATTAAATTGGTATTTTATAATAGACTTACTATGATTATCTTTAAGGTGGATTATGGAAAAATCAGTTTTGTGCAGACTAAACTCTGCGTCAGCTAAATATCCCGACAAAATCATATTCAAGGATCCCGACAACAGCCTGACCTTTGCTGAGTTCAACGAGCTTACAAGGTCGATCGGCACATACCTTGCGGGTATCGCCGAGCCCGGCAGTCCCGTTGTTGTGATGTCGGGCAGACACGTCTACACTCCTGCATGCTTTTTGGGAGCTGTTAGAGCGGGCTGTTTTTACGCCCCGATGGACGGAGATATGCCCGTTACAAGGCTAAACCAGATCTTGGGCGTTATAAAGTCGAACATTATGCTTGTCGACAAGGCTCACCTCGAGACCGCTCAAAGCCTTGAATTTGACGGACAGATCATCGTTATGGAGGATATCCTCGACACCCCCGCGGATGACGAGCTCCTGAACAGCAGGGAAGAGGGTCTTATCTGCACCGCTCCGCTCTATGTCATCTTTACCTCGGGCTCAACAGGCGTGCCCAAGGGCGTTATCACCTCGCACCAGTCGCTTATGACATACATCGACTCGGTCAGCAAGGTGCTCTCGATCGACGACACCGATACCTTCGGCAATCAGTCGCCGCTTGATTACATCGCCGCTGTCAGGGATATTTATTTCCCGATCAGCTTCGGCGCGTCTACATATATCATTCCCAAGAACGAGTTTGCCGTTCCCACACAGCTTTTTGATACTCTCAACCGCGAGAAGATCACAGCATTATGCTGGAGTGTTGCGGGCGTTGAGCTTCCCGCAAAACTGGGCGCGTTTGACGTAAGCAAACCCGAACACCTCAAAAAGCTCTGCTTCTCGGGTTCGGTAATGCCCTGCAAATATCTCAAGATTTGGCAGGAGAATCTTCCCGATGTGCTCTACGTAAACCAGTACGGCCCCACCGAGGCTACGGCTTCCTGCACCTACTACATCGTAGAGGAAAAGGTGGATGACGATACGGTTTTGCCGATAGGCAAGCCTTACGATAACTATCGCATTATGCTGCTCAACGAGGACAACACTCCCACCGAGCAGGGAAAAACAGGCGAGATTTGCGTAAGCGGACCTATCCTCGCCCTCGGTTACTACGGTAACGCCGAGTACACCGAAAAGTCCTTTATCCAAAACCCGCTCAACCCCAACTACCGTGAGCTCATCTACAAAACGGGCGACCTCGGAAGCTTCGGCGAAGACGGTCTGCTGCAGTTCCACGGCAGAAAGGACAGACAGATCAAGCACCTCGGCCACCGCATAGAGCTCGGCGAGATCGAAGAAGCCGCAAAGAAGATCGACGGCGTTAGTGACTGCTGCTCGCTCTACAACAAGCCCAAGGAGCACCTCTACCTGTTCTACACTGGCGACGCGACATCAAAGGACATAGTTATCAATTTCAGAAAGAATATGCCTGCGTTTATGGTTCCGCGCAAGCTTGTCAACCTCGACAAGCTGCCGACCCTGCCCAACGGCAAAATTGATATGCAGACATTAAAATCATATTTCAAATAAAGAATTAAAAAGGAGATTATATCATGGATGAATTAATGGAAATCTTACAGGAACTCAGACCCGACGTAGATTTTGAGAACGAAACCGCACTTATCACAGACGGAATCCTCGACTCATTCGACATAGTTGCTCTCGTAGGCGAGCTCAACGATGAGTTTGACATCGAGATCAAGCCCAACAACCTTGTGCCCGAAAACTTCAATTCGGCAAAGGCTATGTACGCTCTTATCCAAGAGCTCCAGGACGAATAATATGAACGAGCAAAAGTTAAGGGAGCTCCTCCCGAGCGTGTCTACGCCGTCGTACATCTTCGACCTCGACCTGTTTAATCAGCGCGCCGAGCTTGTTCACAAGTATTTCGGCGACAAGGTCGGAATGTGCTTTTCGATAAAAGCGAATCCATTCCTGCTCGGCAGGCTGCCCGAATGTTTCGATAAAATCGAGGTATGCAGCCCCGGCGAGCTTACGATTTGCGAGAAAACCGGCATAGATATGCAGAAAATCATTTTCTCGGGCGTTAACAAAACCTATGAGGACGTTGAACGCGCCGCGGACGACGGCGTCGGTACCTTTACCGCCGAGAGCTATCTGCACCTTGACCTCATCAACGACGCGGCGATCAGGCGCAACACCGTATTCCCCGTGCTTGTGCGTGTGACCGACATTAAGGGCGGCAGCCAGTTCGGTATGGATGAGGCCGATGTGCTCGATATAATCAAGAACCGCAATGACTACAAGGGCGTTGAGATAGTGGGCATCCACTACTTCACAGGCACGCAAAAGCGCAAGGCTAAGCCGATAATCCGCGAGCTTGACTATATCGCCGACCTGCTCAAAAGGCTCAAGGACGAGTATGATTTTACCGCCGAGCGCGTTGAGTACGGCACCGGTCTTGCGGTGGATTACTTTGCCGACAACGCCGATGAGCTCGAAGAAGAGCGACTTTCGGAAATCAGCGAAAAGCTCCGCGAGACAGCCGAGCTTTGCGAGCTCACAGTGGAGATGGGCAGATTTTTTGCCGCTCCCTGCGGATATTACCTGACAAAGGTTATGGACGTCAAGACTAACCAGGGCATCAACTACGCTGTTGTTGACGGCGGAATGAACCAGCTAAAGTATGACGGCCAGCTCCAGGGTATGCAGATACCTAAAATAATTCAGTTAAAGAATAATAACACTCCCGATGACGTTCAGCCGTGGACTCTCTGCGGCAGTCTTTGCACCACAGCGGACGTACTTTGCCGCAACGTAGAGCTCAACTCGCTCGAGATCGGCGACGTCCTCGTGTTCTGCAGAACGGGAGCCTACTCCTCAATGGAGGGTATGGCGGTGTTCCTCAGCAGAGAAATGCCCGTTATCTCTGAGTATTCGGAGCAAAACGGACTGACTATCCTGCGCGAAAAGCTACTGTCAGATGTTTTTAATACACCTAAAAGATAATTCTCTTTTAGAATTATAACGCATAAATTCAACAGATTTGGGGATGTAATTTTGACCTATACCTCAATAAACTTTATATTTTTTGTACTGGTAACGGCGCTGATTTACTTCGCCTTTCCTCCTAAATTTAAAAAGCATAAGTGGGTCGTACTGCTCGCGGCGAGTATATTCTTTTATCTCGTAGCGGGCAAAGAGGGCTACAAGTTCGCTATGTTCATCCTGTTTACCGCTTTAAGCACCTATCTGATAGGTCTGTGGGTAGACAAGATGTCCAAGAACTCCAAGGCGTTTATAAAGAAGAACAAAGTTGATTGGAGCAGAGAGGACAAAAAGAAGTACAAGAACAAAATCAAGGTGCAAAAGCGCCTTGTAATGAGCCTCGCGCTCGTTTTGAATTTCGGAATTCTGGCGTTCTTAAAGTACTTCAACTTCTTCTCGGGCAGCCTCAACGACATTTTGGGCAGCTTCGGAATAGATTTTTCCGCTCCGACCTTGGCGCTGTTTTTGCCTCTCGGTATCTCGTTCTACACCTTCCAGTCGATGGGCTACATCGTAGACGTCTACCGCGAAAAGACACCCGCCGAGCGCAACCCGCTCAAATTCCTGCTGTTCGTATCGTTCTTCCCGCAGATCGTGCAGGGACCTATCAGCATCTACGACCAGCTCGCGCATCAGCTATACGAACCCCACAGCTTTGACTTCACGCGCTTTAAGCACGGAATGATGCTTATCCTCTGGGGCTTCTTCAAAAAGCTGATAATCGCCGACCGTGCGGTCATCGCCATACATATGGTCAGCCCCATCGTCAACGAAACAACCACTCTCAGTGACGCGATCGCAACCTACAGCTCATATAATGGCACGACGCTTCTGTTCACGGTTCTGCTCTATTCCGTACAGCTCTACGCCGATTTCTCGGGCGGTATCGACATTTCCCGAGGTGTGGCGCAGATTTTCGGCATAGATATGATAGACAACTTCAAGCGTCCGTACTTCTCAAAGTCGATCAACGAATACTGGCGCAGATGGCATATTTCGCTCGGCGCCTGGCTGAAGAATTACCTGTTCTATCCGGTGGCGATGTCAAACCTGTTCATCACCGCGAGCAAAAAGATGAAGGGTACTCGCTTTGGCAGAACCGCCGCGGGCGCGCACATCTCAAAGGTGCTGCCCACCAGCGTGGCGTCGCTGATTGTATTCCTCGTAGTCGGAATCTGGCACGGCGCGGACTGGAAGTATGTCGGCTTCGGTTTGTGGAACGGACTCATCATTATGATAAGTATCCTGCTCCAGCCCGTATTTGACGCGACTCTCAAAAAGCTTCACATCAATCCCAAGGCGATTTGGTGGGGCGTGTTCCAGATGCTCCGTACCTTTATCATCGTTTTGGTCGGTTATGTGTTCGACATAGCTCCGGACTTTGGTCAGGCGATGAACACGTTCCGTCTGATATTTACCGGTCAGAATTTGACCGTTGCCCGCGCTCAGATCAGCGAGCTCGGAATTGGCAAAAAGGATTTTATCGTAATTATCGTCGGAATCATCATAATCTTTACGGCGAGCGTTATCCAGGAACGCCATCCGCAGACCACGATCCGCGCGATGCTCGACAAAAGGTCGTTTGCGCTGCGGTTTGCTCTCATATTCCTCGGAGTAATGGCAGTGATTATTTTCGGCATCTACGGTTCGGGCTACAACCCCGCGGACTTTGTATACATGCAATTTTAGAGGCGATTTAATTTATTATGAAAAAAAAGCTATACATCACAAGGGCAATAAGGATAATTGCTCTGGGGCTTGCCGTTTTGGCTTGCACGCTGCTGCTGCAGCGCTTTGTGCTTGTCCATTACGACGGCAACAGAATGAGGCTTGACGGATATTACCTCGAGGAAAAGGATTCACTTGACGTAGTGTTCATAGGAGCGAGCGACTGCTACGCGAGCTTTATTCCGGGCATGGCGTATGAAAAGTACGGCTTTACAAGCTTTGCTTACGCCACCGCGTCGGCAACGGCGGGAGCCTCAAAGACAATGGTAAAAGAGGTTTTGCGCACACAAAATCCTCAGAAGATCGTGATCGAGATCAACGCGTTTCTTTACGGCTTTGATAACGACAACAAGCTCTCGAGCGTGCGTAATTACATCGACAACGTGCCCTTTAATGAGAATAAATTAGAATATCTCCAAAGCGGAGCGGTTCCCATCGATCCCGACGCGGTAAATCAATCGCCTATGGGCGATCAGCCGCTTGAGGTCAAGGACGAGCTTATCGAGTACTATATTCCGCTTGTAAAGTACCACAGCACGTGGAACGACTATCCCGACCCCTCGGGCAAGTATTTAAGCCAGACGATAACTCAGCATATGGACGGCGCGACAAAGCTCAAGGGTTACCGCACAAAAACCGCGACTTTCAAAACCGAGCCGGGTTATCCGTGCATCAACAACACCCTCGCGAACAATAACAAAAGGCTCGCGCTGATTCCCCAGTACGATCAAAAGCTTCGCGAGTTCCTTCAGTTCCTGAAGGACGAGGGATTGTCTGACAAGGTCATCTTTATCCGCATGCCGCACTCGGTCGATGCGTCGACCTACGGCCGCTTCAAGCGCGCCAACGAGGCAGGGGATATAATTAAAAGCTACGGCTTTGAATTTATCAACTTTGAGCGCGACCCAAAAACCCTCGCGTATCCTACAAGCGATTACTACAACATTGACCACCTCAATATCTACGGCGCGGAAAAGTTCACAACCTACTTTGGCGATATGCTGGTCAATAAGTACGGCGTAAAGCCGACGGAAAAGTCCGACAAGCAAAAGGCGAATTGGGACACCGCGGCAGAGTATTACCACAAGCTCTATGATTACTGTGACCACTACATAAACAACGAGTACGTAAAAACCGGTCACGAGCAAACTCTCGAAGAAAACAGCGTGGTAATGAAGTATATCGACAACTACGCGGACAAAGGCGTAATGCCCGAGGTAAAAGTTAATCCCAGCACCCCGACCGACGAGCCGGAGGTATAGAGAGTGAAATTCGCCTGCGGCGAGTGAATAAATGTATATTAAGCTGTTGACAGTAAAATGTCAGCAGCTTTTTGTTTTAAATGTAGGGGAGCACCCGTGTGTGCTCCCGATTTTTTTTCGTCATTCTATACACAATTACGCTTAAACATTTATACAAAACAACGGATAAAATTTCTGTTGGTCACATAAATATTCCTTAAAAGAACCATAAACAATATTTTAAACAAATAATTAAAAATAAACAAAAAAAGTATTGAAAATAGTTAAAATTAATGTTATAATTAATTTAACTAAATGTGGGTTGTTATACCCTTTTTCAGCCGGTATCGTTGGCAAATGTTGTGCTCGGGTAAGTTTTGGGCGCGGCGCTTGGCGGTATCACTGAGGGTCAGGCAGTAAAAGCTGAACGTCCGACGAATCAGGATTGTTAAAGTCGTTAGTCGTGAGCCGTTAGAAACGGTAAACCACACTGACGGCTGACGACTGACGACTGACGGCACTTCGGCAAAGGGAATAAAACCACATTAAGGCAAACATATTTTTAATAGGCAATTAATTCAAAACGATTGTCAATTTAAAAA
>CACYQK010000011.1:0-16769 GCA_902776495.1 uncultured Ruminococcus sp.
ACAAGCCCGAGCAGCACCCACAAAACAATATATAACACTATCATATTTAACACTCACTTATTTTATGATTATGCCGGCGCGACGAATAATTATCACGCTCAGAATCTATTATAAACAACTTTCGACAAAAAAGCAAGATTTTCGCGGAAAATAAAAATGAGCCGCCGACGTTGCCGTCAGCAGCTCGCTGTTAATTGTTGATTACTTTCCCTCGGCTACTACCTCGCGGATGACCTTTGCGATGTGGGGCTGAGTGAGGCCGAATTTATCGAGAAGCTCCCACGCGGGACCGCTGTAACCGAATTCATCCTGAACGCCGATCTTTGTCACCTTGACGGGACATTCCTCGGCGAGCACCTGACAAACAGCGTCAGCCAAGCCGCCGACAACATTGTGCTCTTCAACGGTGATGATCCTGCCGGTCTCCTTGGCAGCCTTTGTGATGATCTCGCGGTCGATGGGCTTGACCGTGTGGATGTTGATAAGGCGGGCGTTGATTCCCTCTCGCCTCGTTAACAACAAGGCCGGTTGCGATAACGGTAACGTCGTTGCCCTCGTGGAGAGTGATGCCCTTGCCGAGCTCAAAGCTGTATGTCTCGGGGTCGTTAAAGCTGTCGATAGCAAGTCTGCCGAGCCTGATATACACGGGGCCGTCGTACTCGATAGCCGCCTTTGTAGCCGCCTTCATCTCCCAGTGGTCGGCGGGGTTGAGAACGACCATACCGGGGATAGCGCGCATAATGCCCATATCCTCTACACACTGGTGAGTAGCGCCGTCCTCGCCCGTTGAAATGCCCGCGTGGCTGCCGGCGATCTTAACGTTGAGTCCGGGATAAGCCACGGAGTTGCGGATCTGCTCAAAGGCTCTGCCGGTCGCGAACATAGCGAACGACGCGGCTACGGGGATTTTGCCCGCTGCAGCCATACCTGCCGCTACGCCTACCATATTGCCCTCGGCGATGCCGCAGTCAAAGAACCTGTCGGCGTACTCCTTCTGGAAAATGCTTGTCTTTGTAGCCGCCGCCAGATCGGCGTCGAAAACTACTATATCTTTATTATCCTTAGCAAGCTCGCAGAGCGCTTCGCCGAAGCTCTCTCTGGTCGCCTTTTTGATTATCTCTGCCATCAGCACTCGCCCTCCAATTCCTTGATCTGAGCGTCAAGCTCGGCTGTAGCCGCTTCAAACTGCTCCAAGTTGGGAGCAACGCCGTGCCAGCCTACCTGATTTTCCATAAACGACACACCCTTGCCCTTTACGGTCTTGGCGAGGATCGCCGTGGGCTTGCCCTTTACGGTCTTTGCCTTGTCAAGCGCGGACTTGATCTGCTCAAAGTCGTGTCCGTCGATCTTGATCACCTCAAAGCCGAATGCCTCAAACTTTTTGTCAAGCGGTTCGATTCCCGCCACGTCCTCAACAGCGCCGTCGATCTGCAGACCGTTCTGGTCAACGATCACAACGAGGTTGTCGAGCTTGTTGTGAGAAGCAAACATTGCCGCCTCCCAAACCTGGCCTTCCTCTACCTCGCCGTCGCCGAGAACTGTATATGTGCGATAGTCTTTGTTGTCAAGCTTTGCCGCGAGCGCCATTCCGCACGCCGCCGATACGCCCTGTCCGAGCGAGCCTGTGCTCATATCAACGCCGGGTGTACGCTTCATATCAGGGTGACCCTGGAGCATAGCGCCGACATGGCGGAGCACCGTGAGCTCCTCCCAGTCAAAAAATCCCTTGAGCGCCAAAACGGCGTAAAGGCTGGGGCAGCAGTGACCCTTTGATAATACAAAACGGTCTCTGTCCTCCCATTGGGGATTTTCGGGGTCGACCTTCATCTCTTTATAATAGAGATAGGTAAAGATATCGGCAGCCGAAAGCGAACCGCCCGGATGACCGGATTTCGCGTGATATGTGCCGAGGATCGCTCCCTTTCTCGCTTTGGCGGCGAGGATCTTGAGCTGCTTGATTTCTGAACTATCCATAAACAACCATCCTTTCCGTGCGCTTTGATACGACAAAAACCGATAATATACACGCACGTCACTGATTTTATTATACACCATATTGATAAAAATTCAACAAATGTTTTGCGATAATTTAATGAATATCGAAAATTGTTGTAAAATACATAATATCCGCCTTGAAACATTTAATTTTTGTGGTATAATTTAATTAATGGAAATCTGTTCCGGAGGTTTTATTATGCTTCTTACTGCCGATGTTGGCAATACAAATATAAAGCTGGGTATTTTTGACGGCGATAAGCTCGAGCACAAGATGAGATTTTCGACCGATTCAAGCAAAACCAGCGATGAATACGCCGTTGTGCTCTACACATTCTTTCAGGTGTACAACATCGATATCGGCGTGATAGACGCCTCGATAATCAGCTCGGTCGTGCCAAAGGTAACTCAGCCGCTCAGAGACGCGATAAAAATCGTCACCGGCAAAAAGAGTTTTGTCATCGGCCCCGGGCTAAAGACGGGTATGGACTTGAAGATCGACCGCCCCGAGACCTTGGGCGGAGACATAGTCTGCGGCTGCGTCGGTGCTTTTGAAAAGTACGGCGGTCCGCTTATTATGATCTTTATGGGCACGGCTACCGTGATAGCCTATGTTGATGAGGATTTCTCTTATCACGGCGGCGTTATCGCCCCCGGAGTAGGGATCTCACTTGACGCGCTGACACAGAACGGCGCTCTGCTGCCGTCTGTCGATCTGCGCGCTCCCAAAAACGTTATCTGCACCAACACCGTTGACTGTATCCGCTCGGCGATGACGTACGGCAGCGCGTGTATGATAGACGGGCTGATCGACAAGTTTGCCGAGGAGAAAAACTCGGAGTGCAAAATCATAGCCACAGGCGGACTGGCAAAAAGCATTATATGCAGCTGCCGCCACGAAATAACGTATGACGAGAACATCATACTCGAGGGCTTAAACAGGATATATCAAAGGAACAACAGTAAAAAACGTATGCAATAAGGCTTTGCCTTTTTGTAAATATATTTGCGTTTCACCCGCATTAAAATGAGCGGGGAAACAGCAGGAGGTTATTTTATGGCAACAATCAAAAAAAACACTTTGCCCGCTTACTTTAAGCCGGTATTCTGTTCACTGTTAGCGGCGTTGATCGTCTTGCTGACGTTTTTTGTCCGCATCCCGTTGGGACCGCTGACAATCACGCTCAACTGTCTTCCCGTCGCGATCGGCGCGGTTTTGTTGGGACCGCTTTACGGCGCTATTTTGGGCGCGGTTTTCGGACTATCCAGCTTTATTATGACTTTGACAGGCGGCGGCGGACCGCTTATGACAATGCTGCTGGGCGTTAATCCGTTTTATACTTTTCTTATGTGCTTTGTACCGCGCGTTATCTGCGGATGGGTCCCCGGACTGCTGTTTAAGTCGCTTCCCAAGAAAAGTGGAACGACCTGGCTGGTAAGCTCCGCCGTTTGCTGCGGACTGACCACTCTGCTAAATACCGTCGGTTTTCTCGGCCTTATGTGGATCTTCTTCAGAGGTTCGCTGACCGACAAGCCCACTGAAAATATATTTGTTTTCATTTTCGCGCTGGCAGGTCTGAACGCGCTGGTTGAATTTATTATCAACCTCGTTTTCGGTACAACTATCAGCCGGGCGATGCATGCGGCAACAAAAAACAAGCTATAATATTTAAATAAAAATCTCCTCCGGGGCAACCGGAGGAGTGTGTCATACATTATTGAACCGAACCGTATTACATTTTTGACAGCACGTCAAGCAATCTGTCCGCCGCTTCCTCTTTGGAAAGCAGAGGCAGATCGGTAACGCCGTCTTTATTTATAAGAACTAAATGATTGGTGTCTGTACCAAAACCCGATCCGGCATCCTTTAATGAATTCGCCGCGATCAGATCCGCATTTTTCTTATGCAGCTTTGCCGTGGAATTTTCCAGTATGTTTTCGGTTTCCATCGAAAAACCGCAAATTAGCTGTCCGTCTTTTTTATGCTCGCCGAGCCATTTCAAAATGTCCCGCGTGCGCTTCAGCGAAAGCGACAGATCGCATCCGTCATCAGATTTCTTGATTTTCTCGGTTTTGGTTTCCGCGGGAGTGTAATCCGCCACGGCAGCGGTCATTACGCAGTAATCCTGTTCCGCGAAACGGTCGGCGACCGCTTGGAACATTTCCTCCGCACTTTTTACGGAGATCACCTCTACAAACGGCGGACGCGCAATACTTACGGGACCGCTTATGAGTGTAACATCGGCTCCGCGCAGCATTGCCTGCCGCGCTACTGCGTAGCCCATTTTGCCCGTAGAATGATTTGTAATAAATCTAACGGGGTCAAGGCTTTCCTGCGTCGGACCCGCAGTAACCAAAATTTTTTTACCTGTCAAATCTTTTTCTCTTGCGGTAGCTCTGAGGATGTAATCGAGTAATGTTTGCTCGGAGGGCAGCTTTCCTTCTCCGACATCGCCGCACGCTAAAACACCGGTTTCGGGCGGAATAACGGTAATACCGCGCCGCTCTAAAACAGAGAGGTTATCCTGCACGGCAGGATTATTGAACATATTTACGTTCATCGCGGGAGCTACCATAACGGGACACCCCGCCGCAAGAACAGTCGTGCTCAGCATATCGTCTGCGATACCATGCGCCATTTTGCCAATAATATTGGCAGAAGCGGGCGCTATCATAATAACGTCCGCACGTTCGGCAAGCGCAATGTGCTTGACCTCGCTTACATCGTTGCGGTCAAACATTTCTGTAATGCAATGGTTTTTGGTAAGCGTCTCAAACGTTATAGGGTTAATAAACTTCTCGGCGTTCTTAGTCATAATTACATCGACATTGGCGTGAAGCTTTACAAGAGCGCTTGCCAAATTGGCGATTTTATAGGCTGAGATACTGCCTGTGATCCCCAGAAGAATATTTTTATCTTGTAGCATACGGATTACCTCACAAGTTATTATTCATCAAAAATAGTATAGCATATTTTATTGTATTGTCAATGACTGACGCGGCGCACGGCTGCGTCGATACTCATATCAATTCATTTGTAATAAATCCTTTAGTTAGGTGGTCGCTATGAAAAACAAGATCCTCTCAATTTTATTAAGCTCAAACGATTATGTTTCGGGGCAGTCGCTCGCGAAGCAGCTCGGCGTGTCGCGCCAGGCTGTATGGAAGGGAGTCAACGCCCTTAAAGAGGACGGCTACGAGATAAGCTCTACCCCCAACAAGGGGTACAAGCTCGTTTCTTCTCCCGATTTTTTGAACGTTGAGGCGATCAAGAACTACCTTAATACAGAGCTTATTGGCAGAGAGATCATCGTACTCGATTCGGTCAGCTCGACCAACGACTACCTCAAGGAGCTGGGCAACAACGGCTGCCAAGAGGGCGTTGTTGTCACCACGAGAGAACAGACAAAAGGCAAGGGCAGGCTCGGCAGAACCTGGCAGAGCGAGCGCGACGAAAACATCGCGTTCTCTATCCTGCTTCGCCCGCAGGTCGCTCCCGGCGGGCTTGTCGCGGTAACACCCTTGGCGGGACTCGCTATGTGCAAGGCGCTGCGCGAGACTACCGGACTTGACTGCAAAATAAAGTGGCCGAACGACATTGTTGTCGGAAACAAAAAGCTTGTCGGAATCTTAACCGAAATGACGGCGGAATTCGACGCGGTCGAGTACATAGTCCTCGGAATCGGTATCAATATTGACCAGGCGGTTTTCCCCGAGGAGATCGAGCATAAAGCGACTTCGATTTTGCTTGAGACCGGCAGACATTACGATAAAAACAGACTGCTCGCCAAATTCCTTGACCGTCTTGAGGGCGAGCTGCTACGCAACGACCTTAGAATGTCTCAGACCGCGCTGAAAGAGTACAAGGACCTTTGCGCAACGATCGGCAGAAACGTTACATTCACCCGCGGCACAAGGAAAATCAACGGAATGGCAGTCGGCGTGTCCGAAAACGGAGAACTGAAGGTAATGCTCTCCGACGGCTCGATCTGCGGCGTATTCTTCGGCGAAGTGACCGTGCAGGGAATATATTGAGCTGCAAATGAAAATCAAAAATCAACAGCCTGTTCAGACAAAAATGTTTGAACAGGCTGTTTTAGTTTGCGGAGCAAATTTCACTCCGACAGGAATTTCACTTGGCGAAGCCAAATTTAGCTCGCCGCAGGCGAATTTAACTGAGGCTGACCAAAAGGTCAGCCTCAACTTTACGCGTCGCGTCCGCAACACTTTTTATACTTCTTTCCGCTTCCGCACGGGCAGGGATCGTTTCTGCCTATCTTTTTGCCCTTGCGGACGGTTTTGTTGGCGGTGTCTGTGCCGTCGCCGGAGGTCTTTGTGGGCTTTGCGACCTGCTCACGCTTGAGCGCCGCCTGAACGGGATTGACCTTGGGCTGCTCCTCGCCGTTGTTCAGCATTACCTGATGAGCGGCGGCTGCCTGCTTCTCGGCAGCCTTTCTCGCCTCTTCGATAGCCTCCTGGCGTTTCTGGATCTCATAAACGCGCTTGGGCATAATGAGCATCATCTTCATTGTGTCCTCGCGGATGTTCTCGATCATCTCGTCGAACATATCAAAGCCCTCAAGACGGTACTCTACAACGGGATCGTGCTGGCCGTATGAGCGCAGGCGGATACCCGATTTGAGCTGATCCATAGCGTCAATATGCGCCATCCAGTGGGTGTCTACCGCTTTGAGCAGATATACGCGCTCCATCTCACGGATAGTCTCTGCCGGCAGAAGCTCCTCGTTCGCCTTGAATACTTCGAGAGCGTCGTCGATAATGTGCTGACCGATCTCCTCGGCCTCCATCTCCTCGAGCTCATCCTTGTCGAGCTTATACTTTTCCTCATCGGTGATGAGCCAGCCCTTGTAATACTCGATAAGACTGGGATAGTTCCAGTTCTCGCGCGGGCCCTCGGGCAAATAGTGTTTGATAGAGGTGTCGATAGAATCCGAAACCATCTTCAAAACGGTATCGTGCAGATCCTCTCCGTTGAGCACCTGATCGCGCTGACCGTAGATTATCTCACGCTGGCGGTTGAGAACGTCATCGTACTGGAGTACGTCTTTACGGATTCCGAAGTTACGCAGCTCGACCTTTTCCTGCGAGCTTTCGATAATGCTCGTGAGCATTTTGTTCTCGATGGGAGCGTCCTCTTCAACATTCATACGCTCCATCATCGCTCTCATTCGGTCGCCGCCGAACAGGCGCATAAGGTCGTCCTCGGTCGAGAGGAAGAAGCGGCTCACGCCCGGGTCACCCTGACGTCCGGAACGTCCGCGGAGCTGGTTGTCGATACGGCGTGACTCGTGACGCTCTGTACCGATGATCATAAGTCCGCCCGCCTCGCGCACGCGGTCTGCCTCGTCCTTGATCTCTTCTTTATATTTTTCATTGAGGTCTTGGAAGGTCTTGCGCGCCTCCAAGATCTCCTCGTCGTCGGTTTCGGCGTAGCCTGTGGCTTCCTCGATCATTTCTTCGGGATAGCCCTGCTTGCGCATTGAAGCCTTCGCCATATACTCGGCGTTACCGCCGAGGATGATATCGGTACCACGACCCGCCATATTGGTGGCGATGGTTACCGCGCCGAACTTACCCGCCTGGGCGATGATCTCAGCCTCTTTTTCGTGCTGCTTTGCGTTCAGCACGTTGTGAGCGATGCCTCTGCGCTTGAGCATTTTTGAGAGAAGCTCTGATTTTTCGATAGAAATCGTACCTACGAGCACCGGCTGTCCTTTTTCGTGGACTTCGGCGATCTGGTCGATTACCGCGTTGAACTTGCCGCGTTCGGTCTTGAATACGGAATCGGGCAGGTCGTCACGGATAACGGGCTTGTTAGTGGGGATCTCAACAACGTCGAGCTTATAGATCTCCTGGAACTCCTCGGACTCGGTCTCACCTGTACCGGTCATACCCGAGAGCTTGTTGTACAGACGGAAGTAGTTCTGGAAGGTGATGGTCGCGAGCGTTTTGCTCTCGCTCTGTACCTTTACGCCCTCTTTTGCCTCGATCGCCTGGTGCAGACCCTCGTTGAAGCGTCTGCCGTACATCAGACGGCCCGTGAATTCGTCAACGATGATGACCTCATCGTCCTTTACAACATAGTCAACATCGAGCTTCATTACGCCGTTCGCCTTGATGGCCTGGTTGACGTGATGCTGTATCTCGAGGTTGTCGGGGTCTGTAAGGTTTTCCAAACCAAAGTATTCCTCAGCCTTTTTAACGCCGTTTTGGGTCAATGTGGCTGTCTTTTGCTTTTCGTCAACAACGTAGTCTATGCCGTTTTCGGCGTAGTATTCTTCAAGATCCTCTTTTGCGTCGAGCTCGGTAAAGCGCTCGATCTTCAAAGTCTTGGCAAACGCATCGGCTTTTTCGTAAAGGTCGGTGGACTTGTCGCCCTGACCCGAGATGATAAGAGGGGTCCTCGCCTCATCTATGAGGATCGAGTCGACCTCATCGACGATACCGAAGGCGTGGCCGCGCTGAACCTTTTGCTCCTTGTAAACCACCATATTGTCACGCAGGTAGTCAAATCCGAGCTCGTTGTTTGTGCCGTAGGTTATGTCGGCGGCGTAGGCTTCTTTTCTGAGGGGATTGTCGAGGTCGTGAGTGATAAGACCTACGGTGAGTCCCAAATATTTGTAGAGCTTGCCCATCCACTCGGAGTCACGGCGGGCAAGGTAATCGTTGACGGTTACGATGTGGACGCCGTTGCCCGTAAGCGCGTTAAGATACGCAGGGAGCGTAGCCACAAGTGTTTTACCTTCACCGGTCTTCATCTCGGCGATACGACCCTGATGAAGTACGATTCCGCCGATAACCTGTACCGGGAAGTGCTTCATACCGAGCACACGCCAGCTTGCCTCGCGGCAGGCGGCAAACGCGTCGGGGAGAATATCGTCAAGAGTTTCTCCGGCTGCAAGACGCTCCTTTAACAGAGCTGTCTGGTTTTTGAGCTCGCTCTCGCTCATCTTTTCATACTTTTCCTCAAGCGCGAGCACCTTGTCGGCAATCGGCTGAACGCGCTTTACCTCGCGCTTGCTGTAATTGCCGAACATCGCTTTTAAGAAATTCATCGCCATAGTTTATTTATATCCTTTCTGTGCTTAAATACCATATGAACAGTATTATTATAATTAGTAAGGTCGGACCTATGTGTCCGCCCCTACAAAAAATCAAATTATCCTTTTGTCCTTAGTGACTCTGCGGCGGTTTTCATCGCGACCTGAGCTACAGGCCCCGCGTAATCAAAACCGAATCCCGCGTCCTCTACAACGCAGGCAAACGCCAGCGGACAATCAGCATCCTGAGCGTAGCCCACCATCCACGCGGTCGGCTTGCGATCCTCTCCTACCTCACCGGTACCGGTCTTTGCGCATACCGAAAGGTTTCCGAACAGATCGTCGCCGTAGTAATCGGTGATCGTATAACGCATAATATCGTTTAGCTTTTGCGCGGTATCGGGGCTGAACATCTCTTTGCTCTCGCCCTTGTTAAGGCCGATCATCTTCATCAGATCGCCCGTACCGCTTTTTATGTATGTGGGCGTGGTCGACTTTCCGCCGTTTGCGATCGCTCCGCAGATTATTGCCATCTGCATCGGATTTACCGCGTCGTTATACTGACCGACGCCCGACCAAGCGAGCTGGTTTGTATCGGCTTTGGAAACATCGTAGTTGCCCTTTGCGGTTTCCATATCATCAAACTTGAAGGTATCGTTGATCCCGATCTTATTCGCCGTCGCGGTCATTTTTTCCGGTCCGAGTTCAACCGCAAGCTCGGCAAAAACAATGTTGCAGGAATGTGCCATAGCTTCCTGAAAATTGATCGTTCCGTGGCTTTCGACACAGGTGATGTCGTGACCGCCGATCTCCTCGCTGCCGTAACACTCCCACGTACGATCGTAAATATCGGGGATATTCTCTATTGCTGCCGCGGCTGTGACGATCTTAAAAATCGAGCCCGGAACATACGATGAAGAAACCACGTTGTCAAGAAAGACACCGTCGTATTCAGCCTCGTTTTCGGGAGTGATCTTAGGCGGATCCTGCGGATCGTAACCCGGTGTGCTGACGGAGCAGATCACCTCGCCGGTTTTGTAATTGTAAACCACGCACGCGCCCTTTTTGCCGTAAGACGCGAGCTTTTCGTAAGCGGCGGCGCTGGACGCCGAGTCAACGGTCAAAGTAATATCGTGAGAAGCTCTGAGCGACTGAGGCATATTAAGACCCCAGACAAGATTATATCCGGTAAGCTGAGAGCGGTATTTGCTCTGTACCGCGGTCGATATATTCAGGCTGTTGTCGCCGACCGTGTGCAAGAGACCTTCGCGCACACTCAGGTTCTCGTTATACATTCTTTCTTTGTCTATCGTCTGAGCAAGTGAGTTTCCGTAGCGGTCATAAATCGTGCCTGCCTGTTCAAGACCTCCGTTGCCCGAGATATGGGCGTTATACGGTTGGTTTGCCCAGTCGCCGGCGTTGAGTATCAGCTCTACCGAGAAAAACGCGATTCCGCCGATAAACGCAAGAGAAAAAATCAAAATCAATGTACTTCTGCGAAGTATTCTTTTCAAATCATTAACACCCTTTCCAAATAGGGATTTGCAGCGGCGAGCATTGCCCGCCCGATCATTCAGGTATATACCGAGGTTATCTAAAAGCTCAGCGTTTTAATGAGTAAGTTCTTTCGTCTGCCGCCTTAATAAATGCGATCAAGCCCCAACAGGATATAATACTCGATCCGCCGTAACTGACAAACGGGAACGTAACACCTGTCATAGGAAGAACATCTGTCGCGCCGAAAACATTAAGCGAGAGCTGAACAACAAGCAGTCCCGCCGCGCAACACGCCGAGATCGAGTAAAAGGTACTGCGGCTGCGCGTTGCGATCGCCCTTCCGTAAATAACCAAAAGAGCAACTGCCAAAGCAAGCGTTATCGCAAGGATAACACCCATCTCCTCGGCGAGGATTCCGAATACCAGATCGCTTTCGGACGCAAAATACTGTTTTAGAAAACCGTTGCCCACACCGACTCCGAACAGTCCTCCGCTCGCGACAAAGGTCAGCACACGAACTTGCTGATAACCTGTGTCTTGGGCGTACTCCCAAACATGTCGATATGCTTTGAAGCGCTTAAATACATATTCAATTTTTTCTTGGAATCCAATGATCGGCGCAACGAGCTGAATCAAAAATACTCCACCGACAACGGCGCCTGTAGGAACAATAACTGTCAGTATATCTCCCGAGCGCATAAATATGATCAACAGGAAGGTCACAAAGATTATCAGCGCCGTACCGAAGTCACTCGACACAGCAAGCAGAGCTACGCAAATCGCCGAAAAGACTGTAAATTCAATTAAATTTCGTTTGGTCTGAAGTACGTCGAGCGAACTTGCGCCGACGAATATATACATAACCTTTACGATCTCGGAGGGTTGGAAAGATATCGGTCCTATAGATATCCAGTTTGCCGCTCCGTACTTTGTATGAAATACCATACCATAGAGTATAGTGGCAAGCAAAAGCCCCACAGCGACTGCCATAACCGTCATTCTCAACCGTTTATTGATGAGCTTATCGGGGTTTTCTATCAGCTTTATTATGACACAGAACAGAGCCATTCCGATAGTCGCCGCTATCAACTGGACATAAGCGGATCTTAGGTCTTGCCGAACCATCAGCATAACGCCTATTCCCGTCAAAAACAAAGCAAGAGCCTCAAGCTCAAAGTTGACCCTCCTGAGCGCAAAGTACGAGATCGAGAAAAAGCCCCACTCTACCGCGGCAAGCACTCCGAAGAGCACGATGGGAGCGTATACGTCTGTTCCATCATTCCAGAACATAGCCTCTATGCCCATAAACAAATGGAACAGCGTTATCATCAACATAAGCTTCCACGCCTTGATAGCGGGTTTGTTGCTTACTTTCTTAAAAAACCAGCTCGACTGAACTTCCTCATAGTACTCGTCGCCCCTGAGAAGCTGCAGCTTTGTATTGCCGACACTGATAACGTCGTCGATCAAAACCCTGGTTCTTTCAAAGGCGGGCTCGCCGTTGACATATGTTCCCGCAGTGGAGTTCATATCGCGGACAAACCATCCCTCGTTACGGCGCAGCAAAACGCAATGGTTGCGCGACACCGTGGGGTCGTTGACCGTAATATCATTAGCTTTGCTTCGCCCGATAGAATTCTCCCAGAACACGACCGGTGTTTTCTCATAGGTTTGAGTGTTGACAAGAGTAACAAGCGGTTTTTCGGAACGTCTGCGGCGGCGCATCGCGGCGTAGCACTGGTAAACGATAAAAATCGCGTAAATAGGCATCAAGATCCTGAGCGCTACAACACCGACGTCGAATATTACGCTGAAATCAAACAAAACGCAGACCTCCTTTTCTATATTTATAGTTATACATATTAGATTGTACTCCAAAATAAGCAAAAAGTCAATAAAGCCGAGCAGACTTTACGCCGTTGAAAAATACTTCTTTACTTTGCTGTGCAAAGATAGTATAATAATATGGAAATGATTACAAAACAAAACGGAGGTTACTATGAAAGCTATCATTACCGTTATAGGAAAAGATACAGTCGGTATCCTTGCAAAGGTCTCAGACGTCTGCGCGCAATCGAGCGTGAACATCGTTGAAGTCACTCAGAGCGTTTTGCAGGATATGTTCGCTATGATAATGCTGGTTGAGATCGACAAATCGACCGTCGGTTTTGACGAGCTGAGCAAAAAGCTGGACGAAGTCGGCGAAAAAACAAACACCAAGATACATATTATGCACGAGGACATATTCAACAGTATGCATAAGATATAGGAGAGATTTGAAGTATGCTTGAAACCAAAGATATACTTGAAACCATAAATATGATCGACAACGAAAACCTTGACGTGAGAACTATCACTATGGGTATTTCGCTGCTCGACTGCATGGACGAGGACATCGACAAGGCGTGCGCTAAGGTTTATGATAAAATCTGCCGCAGCGCTAAGGACTTGGTAAAGACCGGCGAGGACATCGAGCGCAAGTACGGGATCCCGATAATCCACAAGAGGATCTCGGTCACCCCGATCGGTATGGTCGCCGCTCCCTGCCAGAGCAAAAACGTGGTGAAATTCGCCCACGCGCTCGACAAGGCGGCAAAGGAGCTCGGCGTCAACTTTATCGGCGGCTATTCCGCGCTTGTCCAAAAGGGCTTTGCAAGCGGAGATTACGCGCTGATAGAGAGTATCCCGCAGGCGTTGAGCGAGACCGACTTTGTCTGCTCCTCGGTCAATATCGGCTCAACAAAAGCCGGCATCAATATGGACGCGGTCAAGATGATGGGCAAGACCGTTAAGCAGGCGGCACAGCTCACCGCCGACAGGAACTGCATCGGCGCGGCTAAGCTCGTTGTGTTCTGCAACGCGCCCGAGGATAACCCGTTTATGGCGGGAGCGTTCCACGGCGTCGGCGAGGCTGACACGGTCATCAACGTCGGCGTATCGGGTCCGGGAGTAGTGAGAGCCGCTTTGGCAAAAAACGGACAGGGCAAGGACATTACAGAGATCGCCGACCTTGTAAAGAGGACGGCGTTCAAGATAACAAGGATGGGTCAGCTTGTGGCTAAGGAAGCCAGCAAGAGGCTGTGCGTGCCGTTCGGTATAGTCGATCTGTCGCTCGCTCCAACCCCCGCTGTCGGCGACAGCGTGGCGTATATCCTTGAGGAAATGGGACTTGAGACCTGCGGCTGCCACGGAACCACCGCGGCGCTCGCGCTGCTCAACGACGCTGTCAAGAAAGGCGGCGTTATGGCGTCAAGCCACGTAGGCGGACTGAGCGGAGCGTTTATCCCGGTATCAGAGGACGCGGGTATGATAGCCGCGGCAAAGAGCGGCAGGCTTGACATCACAAAGCTTGAATCAATGACGGCGGTTTGCTCGGTCGGTCTCGATATGATCGTTGTTCCCGGCGATATAACGCCCGAGACGATTTCCGCTATCATCGCGGACGAGGCAGCTATCGGTATGGTCAATACAAAAACTACCGCGGTGCGCCTTATCCCCGCGATCGGCAAAAAAGCGGGCGAAATGCTCGAATTCGGCGGACTGCTCGGCGCGGGTCCCGTAATGCCCGTTAGGGAAGGCTCTCCGGAGCTGTTCATCAACCGCGGAGGCAGGATCCCCGCACCGCTCCAGGCGCTTAAAAACTGATAATAAAGCAAAAGCTGTCATCCTTTGGCAAAGCCTCAGAATGACAGCTGTTTTTTGTTATATAAATGTCATTACGATCATAGCAACGACCGCGATTATCGTTAGCGGAGCTGAGAAGAAAACAAGAGTCTTTTTCCATGTGCCGTAAGGGAAATCCCCTTTGCCCAGACCGGTGTTCTTTCTCTTTTTTACGATTTGAACGATGAGCATTATCGGACCTGCGATAAATGCCGCTGCCAATACCGCCCAAATCAACACCAGCAAAACCGAGCTCACGGGCTGCTTGTGGAACATCGCTTGTATCATAAATTCCTTGTCGCCCGCGTTTAGTATATCTCCGATTTGAAGCTTCGCAAACTTCAACCCAAAGAACAGCAGATTATTCGCAAAATGTATGAACATAACCGTTTTGATCGATTTTGTTTTCTCGAATATCAGGCAAAGAAATACGCCGCAGAAAGCAGCCATAAATATCTGGCTGATATTCATATGCCATATGCCGAAGGCGCAGCCCGTTACAACAGCGGCAAACATAGCGCCCATCGGCCTGTTGTTGCGGTATATGGTAGCTCTGAATATTAGCTCCTCAAATACCGGCGCTAACAATACAACCGGTATGCCGTAAAGTATCATTCCGAGATAATCGGTTTTCGACTTGACTACCA
The DNA here is from genome assembly GCA_902776495.1 of uncultured Ruminococcus sp. GTDB lineage: Bacteria > Bacillota > Clostridia > Oscillospirales > Acutalibacteraceae > Ruminococcoides. The sequence goes on from CACYQK010000011.1 coordinate 14,864, forward strand.
TATCGCTGATACTGTTTGACACCGCGCTATCCTTTAGGATCACACGGGCTACAGTTGACAGTATTATTCCGGCAAGCTGAGATACCCCGATAGTGATCACAAGCCACTTGAATATCCAGCCCTTTGAACGCTGTGACTTTTTGAACGCTCCCGATAAACGCAGACCGTTTTGCCTGTTTAGACACTTGTAGTACAGCAAAAGCAAAAGCGGATACAGAACAAAAAACAAGAGAGCATTTGACAGCGACCAAATGATTTTCGGATCCTGCCACATTGAACCGTATTCGCTGACGCGATACATAAAACTCCTGAAAAACATAAACAAGGCAACCACCGCGCAAAAGATCACCAAAAGCAGCGCGCCTCTGTTTGAGATACCGCGAATTTGTTTGTTAATTGATTTTTTATCCATTTTCTCACCCTTTTCTTTTGTCAAAAGCGTTGCGCTTTTTTGACTGTGCCCACAGTATAGCACGCGTTCGTTTAAAACACAAGCAATTAGCTCTTTCCCCCTGAAAAACGGGATGTTTACTGGGTTTTTGGGGAATTTAAAAACTCAAAAAAATATTGACCGGCTGAGTACATTGAGTGGCGCTCTGCCGGTCATTTTCAGTCTAAACCGAGTCTTTTTCTTTTTTCTTTGGGTTTATCAATTTTTTCTGCTGTTCCCCGATATAAATCACCTAAAAACGGCAACCGCATAGATTCTGCGGTTGCCGTTGTTGCCGATATTTCTTTTTATGATCAAATGATTACAGGACTGCTATCGCTTGATATATTTATATCCGGATATATATAGCACATTATCCGAGATATACCAATAATCTCCGCTGCTGGTCATTGCATCCCTATTAAAAACATAAAAGCGGTTGTCTCCGAAATCCGAACTGTTTTTTAAGGTCAACGTAAGGTATGTATCGTTTTCAATAGTATAGGTTCCGTATTTACTCTCCCACCTGAACTCACCGTTCTTATCAAACTGAATCACATCACCGGAAGAGCTAACCCAACTGCCCTCAATCGGTGAATGCTTGCTGCAGGAAAATGCAAATATCAGAATAAACGCAACCAGACAAACAAAAACACAACCGCCGACAACCGCAATGATAAATACATTTTTATTATTCTTTTTCGCCACGGCTACCGTGCCGTTGCTCATTGCGGGTTGGCTGAATTGCGGGGGGCGAGGGCTATCAAAAGAGGTATTCTCGGTTTTTTTATCGGTATCCATACCGCTGTCGCCAAAATAGATCCGCGTCCTCTGGTCGTCGTCCTCAACAGGTTGTTTATTTTCCGAAGGCTGGCGGTCGTTTGCAAAGGGCGGCTGCCTGTTTTCATCCGGTTCAAAGTCATTTGCAATAGGTTGATGATCAATCACATTATTATTTGATTCGGGTACAGTCGGTTGATTATCTGCGGAATTTAAATCATACTCAAAAGGCTGCCGATCGTCACGCGGTTTTTGGTTATTATCTTTTGCGGAGCCCTGATCGATATCGATCTTATTTCCGCATACATTGCAAAACATAGCGCCATCCACTAATTTTGCACCACAATTGTTACAAAACATAAATCCACCTTCTCATAATTAATACTGTAAATAAAAGGATTATCTCCGAAAAACGGTATTATAACCTTATTTATTTTACCACAATAAAGTACATTATGCAACATTATTTTTATTTTTTGGGCAAATATATATTTGTTTCATTTTTTAAGTCCGATCAAAAGCTCAGATAACACCGGGTTCGTTTTGTTCATTAAAACCCTTGCGGCTTTTTCTCGCATATGATATAATAAAAACAATCGTAACTATTCAGCACCCTATCCCAAAAACCTGATTGATCTGACCTGACAAAACCATCTTAACCGCGTGATAAGAATCAAACCCGTTTTTGCGGGCGGT
>CACYQK010000012.1:0-16311 GCA_902776495.1 uncultured Ruminococcus sp.
TGCAGATCGACCGTATCCCGCTCAACCAGAACCAAAAAGTTAACAGAAGAGCGCTTCCCAAGCCGGAGCCGAAGGCAAAAGCAGAAAAGAAAGATCAGCCCGCAGCTACGCTTAACGTGCTCGAAAAAGAGATACAGAGCATCGTTGCCGAGGTCATCGGCACTTCGGACTTCGGAATCACCGATCAGTTCGTGGACTTCGGTCTGACATCGATCTCAAGCATCAAGCTCGCTATGCTTATCTACGAGCGCTTCGGCGTACAGATCAATGTGCGCGGCTTGGTTTCGGACGGCAATATCCAGAGTATAGAAAACGAGATACTCGCGGGCTTCCTCCAAAACAAAGAGGACGCTCCCGCCGCGGAGGAGACCCGCGGAGCGCAGACCTGCCGCCTCAGCTTTGCCCAGCAGGGAGTTTATGCCGAATGTCAGGCGAGCCCCGACTCCGTGCGCTATAACCTGCCTTTTGTTATGACATTCCCCGAGGGTATCGGTGAAAAGCAGCTCGCGGACGCCGTGCGCAAGGTCATTTACGCTCATTCCTATGTGCTGTGCCGCTTTGTCGCGGACAGCGATAACGAGATCGTTCAGGAGCCGATCCCCGACTGCGTCCTCGATATCCCCGTAAAAGAGATGACAGGGGATGAATTTGAAAAATATAAAACCGAGTTTGTAAAGCCGTTTGACCTCGCGGCCGGACCCTGCGTGCGGTTTGAGATAATCAAGACCGATACTCTTAATTTGCTTGTCGATATGCACCATCTTGTCAGCGACGGCGCGTCTATGGATCTGTTCTTTGAACGCCTGTGCGAGACGCTCGACGGCAAAGAGCCCGAGCCCGAGCGCTATACATATTATGACTTTGCGGCTCAGGAGAAGATCACCTCCGAGACCGAGGACTTCTTCGCGCAGAAAATGGCAGAGGTGGAGGAGCCCACACAGCTTATCCCCGATGTATTCACGGAAAATCTTCCGCACACCGAAAACAGCGTGTCCGTAAAGACCGAGATCAAGGCAGTAAAGGAATTTGCGCAAAAGAACGGCGTAACTCCCGCTGCGGTCTACCTTGCCGCCTGCTTTATGACCTTCGGCAGATTCGTCTGTGAAGACACCGTTTCGATCATCACGATCTCCAACGGCAGAGGCAACGTCAAGGTCGGCAACACCTTCGGAATGTTCGTCAACACGCTTCCGCTTGTAACAACGCTCGACCACAAAGAAAAAACGGCGGATTTCCTGCGCCGTGTGTCGCAGAATTTCTCCGATACTATCGACCACGAGAGTTATCCCTTTGCGCGGATAGCAAGCAAATACGACTTCCATCCGTCGATCTCATACGCGTATCAGATCGGCGTTATAAACGATTATAAAACAAAGTTCGGCAGCGTGAGCTCAAAAGAGCTCGGCTCGGATATCGCTAAGGTACCGATCTCGATTTTCATAGACGGAACCGAGGATGACGCTAATATCATCGTGACCTACGACACCGCCCTTTACAGCGGTGAGATGATGCGCGGACTTGCCGACAGCATCCAAAACGCCGCGCAGGGCTTGATGGAATGCGACAGCGTTTCCGAGATCAGCCTGACAAACGAAAAGCAGTGGCAGGTTCTCGACAGCTACAACAAGCCGTGGGATCTCGACTACGATATGACCGACTCCGTAGCAACGCGCTTTAAGAAGATCGTCGCGCAGTACCCCGACAAAACAGCGGCGGTATTCAAGGACAAGGCATACACCTACAAGGAGCTTGATGAGCTGACCGACAGTCTCGCCGCAAAGATATACAAGATCGCCTGCGAAATTACAGGCAAGACCGACCTCAAAGAAGAGGTCGCGGCGATAATCCTGCCGAGGAACGAGCAGACCTTTATCCTGCCTATGGCGGCGGTAAAGGCGGGTATGGGCTATGAGCCGCTTGACCCGAGCTATCCTCAGGAGAGATTGAACTTTATGGTCAAGGACGCGGACGTCTGTATGCTTATCGCGGATGATGAGCTGCGCGATGTCGTTGATGAATTCAAGGGCAAGGTCGTTACCGTCGGCGAGCTTTACGGTATGGAAACACCCAAAGTAACGCCGATCGCCGCCACGCCCGACAGCCTGTTCATTATGCTCTACACCTCGGGCTCGACCGGAATGCCCAAGGGCTGTCAGATAGAGAACGGCAATATCGTCGCTTACGCGCACGGTATGCGCAACACCTTCTATACCAAGGACGACAACGTTGCGGCATACGCATCGTTCAGCTTTGACGTAAATATGGCGGACGTTTTCTGTACGCTCCTTGTCGGCGGCACAGTGCACGTCGTGCCCGAAGAGGTTCGTATGAATCTCGATGACCTTGCGGCGTACTTTGACGAGGTCGGAATCACCACTCTGCTGCTGACAACTCAGGTCGGCGTGCAGTTCCTGCAAAATTATCCCAAGCTGAAAACCCTAAGACTGCTCGTTATGGGCGGCGAAAAGCTTCCCGCAGTAGAGCCGTCGGGCATCAGCTATACGATAGCGAACGGCTACGGCCCAACGGAAAATTGCTGCGGCGTCAGCGTTTTCCCGATCAAGGAGTGGGAGCCCAACATCCCCATAGGCAAGCCGATCGCGACCATCCACGGCTATGTGCTTGACAAGACTAACCACCGTCTTCCCGCGGGCGCGGCAGGCGAATACTGCCTCTCGGGACCGCAGGTCAGCCGCGGCTACCTCAACCGCCCGGACAAGACCGCCGAGGCGTACGAGGCAAGCCCGTTTGACCGATTCCGTATGTACCACACGGGCGACATCGTCCGCTACCGTCAGAGCGGCGACATCGAGTTTGTCGGACGTAAGGACGGTCAGGTAAAGATCCGCGGATTCCGTATCGAGACCAAGGAGGTCGAGGCGGTCATCCGCGGCTATGAGGGCATACGCGATGTGACCGTACAGGCTTACGATTACGAGGGCGGCGGAAAATACCTTGCGGCGTTCGTTGTCGGCAAGGGTACTGTCGACACCGCAGAGCTTGCGGAGTATATCAAGAGCCAAAAGCCCGCGTATATGTGTCCCGCGGTTATTATGCAGATAGATAAGATACCGCTTACCGTCAACCAGAAGGTTGACAAAAAGGCTCTGCCCAAGCCCGAGCAGAAAAAGGCGGATTATGTTGCTCCGGCTAACAAGACCGAGGAGGACTTCTGCGCTATCTTCGGTAAGGTTCTCGACGTTGAACGCGTCAGCGCGGAAGACGACTTCTTCGATATAAGCGGCAGCTCGATCCTCGCTATGAAGGTAGTTATCGCTGCCGAAAAAGCCGGATACAAGATCGTATACAATGATGTATTCTCCTACACCACCCCGAGGCTGATGGCTGAGTTCCTCGGTGATACTTCAAGAAAACCTGTGGAGGCTCCCGCGCCCGCTCCCGTAGAGTACGGCGAGTGGACGCCGCCCGTTATCGGCAGGGATGGTTATGACTATAATAAGATCCACGAATTGCTCGCGAAAAATACGATGGACGCGTTCAAGAACGGAGAGCGCAACACCGTCGGCGACGTCCTGCTTTTGGGCGCGACTGGCTACCTCGGCAGCCATGTCCTGCACGAGCTTATCGAAAACAACGACGGCGCGATATTCTGCTTTGTCCGTCCCGGCAAGGAGCAGAGCGGCGAGCAGCGCCTGAAAGCAACGCTGAAGTACTATTTCGGATATGACTACGCGTGGCTGTTCGGCTCGCGTATAAGAGTGCTCGAGGGCGACGCTACCGACCCGGAGGCGCTTGCGTCCTTTGAGGCTCCGCACGGCGGTATGACGGCGATAAACTGCGCCGCCAGCGTCAAGCACTTTGCCAAGGGCAACGAGATCGACCGCATCAATGTGGAATCCGTTAAAAACCTTTGCGCTTGGTGCGAGCACAACAACGCCCGCCTTGTCCATATCTCAACAGGAAGCGTTATGGGCTGCCGCGAAAACGGCCTGCCTCCTGCAAGCTATCAGTTCACCGAGAATATCCTCTACGCGGGTCAGGAGCTCGACAGCAACCAGTACATCCACTCCAAATTTATGGCGGAGCGCCATATTTACGAGGAGATAATGGAGCGCGGTCTAAAGGCAACGGTTTGCCGTGTGGGCAACCTCGCACCGAGAGCGCTTGACGGCGAGTTCCAGAAGAATTACAAAACAAACAGCTATATGAATTCCCTCAACGCTTATCAGACTATCGGGCTCATTAACTACGATTTGCTGAACGAGCAGACGGAATTCTCACCCATAGACTATGTGGCAAAGGCGGTGCTCAAGTTGGCGCAGACGCCCGACGACTGCGTATGCTTCCAGCCGCTCAATCCCCACAGACCGCTTATGGGAGACGTTATCCGCGTTATGAACGAAACCGGATATCCCGTTTGCGGCGCCGAGGATGAAGATGTTGACGCGGCGCTGAACGAAGCGCTTGCGGATGACAAAAAGAGCTCGGTTGTCGGCAGCCTGATCGCCTACGCGAACAACGACGATATACAGGAGATCGGCTTGGAGAGCTTTGACAACTCCTACACCTCGCGCGTTTTGGAACGCCTCGGCTTTGAATGGCCGGAGACGGGCTCCGATTATATGCGCCGTTTCCTTGAAAAGCTCAGCGAAAAAGGATTCTTCGGAGGAGAAGATCAATGAAGCTCATCCATAACTTAGTGACGGAATACGCCTCGTCTTTCCCCGAAAAAACGGCAGTGTCCGACGCTTTCGGTGAGATAAGCTACGGGGAGCTCGAATCAAAAAGCGCCTCGGCTTCGCGCGTGCTCGCGTCCTTTGGCGCAAAGCCGGGCGACTCGATCGCTGTCTATGTTCCGTATGTAAAAGAAATACTTGTAGGCGCGTTCGCGGCTCTAAGAACGGGGTGTATATTCATCCCGTTTGACGGAGCGTACCCCGAAAAGCGTCTGGAGTATATGCTCGGCGACAGCAGCGCCAAGGCGATTTTGACAACGCGGGAATTTTGGGAGAGCAAAAAGCTTGATTTTCCCGAGCACAGGCTGATATTTCTTGACGAGGAGCCGGACGCGGATGTTGAACCCGCCGCTTGTGATTCGCTGAGCGAGGATTCTCCCGCAATGCTGCTCTATACCTCGGGAACAACAGGAAAGCCCAAGGGTGTTTTGCACTCCCACCGTATGCTTTTGCATATTGTAGATTCCTTCAAGGAGCAGGGCGACGCGGCTATGAACGCCGACACACGCTCGGGCGTTATGTCAAGCTTTCCGTTTGTTGCCACGCAGATGTTTGTGATGGGCGCGATCGTCAACGGAGGCACGGTTTGCATCGCTCCCGAGGCGGCGCGAAAGGACACGGGTTATCTGTACCGATTCATCAAGGACTCGCGCCTTACCCATATTTTCCTGCCCTCCGGACTTGCCGCGATAATGGCAGAGGACTATGACCTGAGCGGAGTTTATGTTTTTGCCGCGGGAGAAAAGCTGCGTAATTTCCGCGCGTTTTGCCCGGGCAATGTTTTGATCAACCTCTACGGCAGTACCGAGACTACCGGAATCCTGACAAAAAAGATCCGCGGTGACGAGGAACGCATCCTTGTCGGCAAGCCGTATGTAAACACAAAAGCAAAAGTAGTTGACGAGAAATTAAATCCTGTCAAGCAGGGCGAGGCGGGCGAGCTGCTCATATCCAACGACTATATGTCGCGCGGGTATTACAAGCTGCCCGAGCTCAGCGCCGAAAAATGGATAGAGCTCGACGGCACTGTTTGGTTCCGCACGGGCGACAGAGCCGTGTGCAATCCCGACGGCGACTACGATATCCTCGGCAGGATAGACAATATGGTAAAGCTCAGGGGCTTCCGCGTTGAGACCGGCGAGGTCGAGGCGCAGATAGCCAACGCGGTGACAAGGCTCGGCAGAACCGACGTAGGGCAGATCGTAGTCGTGGTGAAGAACATCACGGGTTCAGACCATTTGTCCTGCTATTACGAGGCAAAAGAGGAGCTCGACAAAAATGCGGTAATGGCGGAAATAGCAGACTACCTTGCTGAGTATATGATCCCCGATGTTTGGGTTAGGATGGACGCTTTGCCTCGCAACCTAAACGGCAAGGTAATGCGCAAGGAGCTGCCGCAGCCCAAGAGGGAACGCAAGACCCTCGGCGCGCTGGACAGCGAGGTCGTCACGCGCGTGCTGTTGACAGCGGCGGACGTTTTGGGCACGGATTATCTGATAGGTCCCGAAGACAAGTTCACCGAACTCGGCGGAACATCGCTCAACGCGATGGAGTATGCGGTCGCTCTGCGTGAACAGGGCATAAAGATCAGCGGCTCGCAGATTTTACAATACAATGTTTTCCGCAAGATCGCCGACGCTGCAGTGGTTGCGTATGAACAGCTCTGGACGGTCGACGAATACGAGGCTATCCGCAAGGATTTTGCATCCCGTGATGAACATATAGAAAAGGTATTGCCGATCTCTACGCTTCAGGATGAGATGCTGTTTGAGCAGATAATCTACCCCGAATCCGACAGCTTGCGCAACGTAGTGTTCTTACAGGTGGACAGCGTAGTGTCGCAGCAGCATCTTCGCGAGGCGCTCGATACGGTCGCTCGGGAAAACGAGGAGCTCCGTTCTTCGATCGTGTTCCACAACGTAACAGTTATACAGCAGGTGATCACCGACCGTAAGATACCGCTCGAGATGATCGACGCCGAGGAGTCCGAAACCGAAAAGCTTAACGCCTTGCGCGACAAGCTTTTGTGCACCCCGATAGATCTGCAGTACAGCAGTATGATGCAGGTTGTGTGCCTGCACGCTCAGGGAATGAGCTATCTGTATGTTATGACTCACCACATCGCGGTCGGTCAGCAGCAGCTAAAGGGCTATATGGCAAGGCTTATGTCCGTTTTGGAGCAGTATTATCCCGACGACGCTTCAATCAGCGGCTGGCGAGAAATGCTCGAGCTCGAGCTTGAGTCGGGCTCTGAGGAAGAACCGAAGCCGCAGGACAAAAAACCGCTCGATATCAAAAAGGATGTTCCGGAGGACATCTGCGTTTATTCTGAAAACGACGGTCCTAAGGTGGTATTTGTGCACACCGGCAACACCGGAAGCTCGGCGTATTACCGCCTGGCTGACAGGATAGGGGAAAGGGTCTCCTTTGCCGTCATTGAGCCGTATAATCTGTATCACCCCGACACGGCGCGCTACGGCATCAAAAATATCGCCGAAAACTATATCCGCATATTAAAAGAACACCAGCCCGAGGGACCGTATATACTCGGCGGCTGGTGCTACGGCGGAGTGGTCGCGCACGAAATGGCTTGTCAGCTCGAACGGGCGGGCGAGGAAGTTAAGCGGCTGTTTATGCTCGACTCCCACGCGCTCGGCAGCAAAAAGCTGCGCGAGCTGTCAAAGGGAATGTTGTCCGAGATCAACGCGGAGTACTTTGAGACCTGCCCGTTGTTCGCGGAGCTGCGAGAAAGCGGAATGCTCGAGGCGATGATCAACAACGCCGCTCATGTTTCGGAGGACTTGATGAACCACACGCCCTCTGTTTTTCACGGTAACGTGACGTATTTCAAGCCCGACCAAGTCCCCGCGGGAGTCACGGGCGACAACCTCAAATACTGGAACAATATGATGCAGTTTGAGGCAGGTAATTTTGAGAACTACTGCGACAGAGACAAGCTGAAAATAATCCATACGCCGCACGAGCACGACCTTATGATGGACGACCCGTCGCTCGATATAATCGTGCCTGAATTCTACAGGGCGATCGGCATATAATATAGAAAAATAAAACGGGCGGAGATGAGTTTGTTTCATCTCCGCCCGTAAAGCATTTTAAATTATAAATCAAGCTCCATTTTGATGTGCGGCTGGTTGTCGTATATATAAACATCCGAGACCCTGACGAACCCGACGCCCTCGTAAAAGGGCTGAGCGTAGGTCTGCGCCTGTACCGCAAGCGTTTTTGCGTTTAGCTTTTCCCTGCAGAACCTTACAGCCTCGCGCAATATCCTTGTGCCGAGACCGCAGCGGCGTTTTGCCGAGATAACTCTGCCGATTATCACCGGCTCGCCCTCGCCCTGAGAGATAATGCGCAGATAAGCCGAAAGCCCGTCTTTATCTCTTAGGCAGAGGTGGTAGCAATCCGTGTCGTATTCGTCGATCTCGCGGCAGGGGCATTCTTGCTCTACTACAAATACATCCACCCTGAGTTTAAATATATCATAAAGCTCATCTTTTGTGAGCTCGCTATAATGTTTTATTGTTATTTCCGAATCAATCACTGTTTCATTTCCTCGATAATGTCCGCGATCAGCTCGCGCTCGTCCATATGGTACTTAACGCCCTTGATCTCCTGATAATCCTCGTGACCCTTGCCGGCTAATACGATAATGTCTCCGTCCTCGGCGTTTTCCATACAATACCTTATCGCGTCCTTGCGGTTGGGCACGACAACATATTTGCCGTCGGTTTTGTGGATACCCGTCTTGATGTCCTCGATTATGTCCATAACGTCCTCAAAGCGCGAGTTGTCCTCGGTGATAACGCTTAGGTCGCTCAGTCTGCCCGAGGTCTCGCCCATCTCGTAGCGCCTCACCTTGGGGCGGTTGCCGCCCGCGCCGAACATCGTGATAAGTCTGTGTGGTTGATACTGCCTTAAAGTTGTCAGCACGTTTTCCATAGAGAGCGCATTGTGAGCGTAGTCGATGAGCAGCGTGTAGTTTCCGGGAACCTTGACGGGTTCGACCCTGCCCTTGACGTGTGCCACGCGCAGACCTTCAACGATAGCGCTGTCGGGAACATCAAAGAACGATACCGCGCTGATTGCTGCAAGAGCATTGTAGGCGTTGAACTTGCCGGGCACGCCGACATCGAGAGAGAGGTTTTTAAGTCCTTCGGTCTCAAAGTGGACGCCGATGAAACCGCCCTCACTTAGCAGACGGTCGTTTTTGGCTTTGAGCTGTGCGGAGTCCGAGAAGCCGTAGGTCAGGAGGTCTCCCTCAAAGTCCTTTGTGATTTCCTTGCAGCTTGGGTCGTCTATATTGGCGGCGGCGTTTTTGCACTGACGGAACAGCAGGCTCTTGCAGTATAGGTACTCCGCCATATCCTTGTGCTCTACTCCGCCGATGTGGTCGTCAGAGAAGTTCGTGAATACCGCTACGTCAAAGCTCAGCCCCGCAAGGCGGTTGTGTTTCAAGCCGATGGACGAAGCCTCTATCACCATAGCCTTGCAGCCCGCGTTGATCATATCGCGCAGCGACCTTTGTATCTCATACGACTCGGGTGTGGTGTTGTCGGTCTTGTATGTGTTGCCGCCGTAAACAACGCCGAGCGTGCCGATGGTTCCGGTCATAATACCCGCGTGCTCAAATATCTCGGCGATCATAGCGGCGGTGGTGGTCTTGCCCTTTGTGCCGGTGATCGCAACGGTCATAAGCTCATCTGCGGGGTTGCCGAAAAACTCGTTGCTCGAGAGCGCCAGAGCGAGGCGGGTGTCCTCCGTTTTGATGACGGCGACGTTTTCGGGCACCTCAAAATCGAGGTCGTCGCTTATTATAAGTGCCGCGGCTCCCTTTTCTACCGCCGACTTTGCGTAGTCGTGACCGTTTGAGGTGTAGCCCTTCAGACAAAAGAACGCAGTGTTTTCTTTGACCTTGCGCGAATCGTATATAAGATCCGTGATCTCGGGGTCAAGAGAGGTCTGTGTTGTGTGATCAACATTTTTCAAAATATCGCTGAGCTTCATAGTGTCATCTCCTAATCACATATAATATAGTATCCTACGGTTATTATATCAAGAATATCAAAACAATACAACCGAAATGCTAAAAAAACGCGACTTTTTACAAAAATCGAGATTATTGGTAAAATTACACTAAAATCTTTTGAAAAGATTTACACACATCCGAAATCAGGGGGAGTTGAAGTTAATCAATAGTTGTTTTTCCTCAATAAAAACGGCAGGGGTTGAACAAAATGCACAACAATCCATTGGGCAAAATAACTAAATTACAAAGCTGTTGTTTGTACAAAAGGTAAATTATAAATAATTAACAGGTAATAATACACAAAAAATTAAGAAGAAATTAACAAGTTAGATAAAAAGTACAAAACCAGTTGAAATTTGCTTAATTTTTTGATATTATTTAATTAGTGGAACAGAGGGCGATTTGTGCAATTTGCTCCATCGGAAAACAAAAAATTTTTTAGAAAGAGGGAATTTTCCAATGAAAAAAATTCTTGCGATTCTGTTGGCAGGAATGATGGCTGTAACAGCGTTTGCTGGTTGCGGCGAAGGCCAATCGGAATCATCCGGCTCCGGTAGCGGAGGCGGCGGATCCATCGAAGTAAAAGATGATCTCGTTGATGAGTCCGTTTTCGGTGACGAAGACAACATCTCACTAAAAGTATGGGCTCCTGATAAGGCCGTAGCTCTTGTTAAGCAGCAGGTCGAGGAATTCAAGAAAGCTTATCCCGGCAAGACTTTCACAAAGATCGAAGTTGTTGCTCAGGGCGAAGGCGACGCAGTTACACAGCTTCTTAACGATGCTAACGCAGCTGCAGACGTATTCAGCTTTGCTTCCGACCAGCTCAACAAGGCGATCGATGCTAAGGTTATCGCTCGCTGCGCTTTCAAGGATTATGTATCTGACGAAAACGTTGAGGATACAGTAAAAGCAGCTACCATCGACGATCAGCTCTATGCGTTCCCCGAGACAAACGATAACGGCTACTATCTCGTATACGACAAGAGAGTTGTATCCGATGATAAGGCTAAGACACTCGAGGGTATTCTTGAGGCTTGTAAGGCAAAGAAGAAAGAGTTTATCTTTAACTGCGGCGACGGTTACTATGGATGCACATTCGCATTCACAGCAGGCGCTAAGATCGACGGCTTAGAAGAAGACGGCACCCAGAAGTTCACAGAGTATGACGAGGGTGAGGCAGTTGCTACTCTCCAGGCATTCTCAAAGCTCATGCACGATTACAAGGGCACATTCGTAGCTCTTGACAACGCTCAGCTCGCTTCCGGCTTCGAGACAGGAACAGCAGGCGCAGGCGTAGACGGTTCTTGGAACACAAAGGCTGACGAGAAGGCTCTCGGCGAAAACTGCGGCGCAGCTAAGCTTCCCACAATCAAGGTCAACGGTCAGGATAAGCAGCTTATCTCGATGTTCGGTTATAAGTACATCGGCGTTAACGCTCACTCAAAGTTCCCCGCATCGGCTCAGATCCTCGCTCTCTACCTCGCAGGTCAGAAGTGCCAGAAGGACAGAGCAGAGCAGCTCGGTTGGGGTCCCTCAAACAAGGTCGTTCTTGATGATCCCGTTGTTAAGAACAGCGCTGTTCAGCAGGCTATCATCGCTCAGTCAGAAAACTCTTGTGCTCAGGTTAACATCGCTCCTACACTTTGGGAGCCTATGGGCAACCTTGGTAACAAGCTTATTGCAGACGAGACTAATCCCAATGATGCAGAGTACTTCAAGAAGCTGCTCACCGAAACAATCAAAAATGTTCGTGACGAGGCTTAATTGAAGTCATATTGATTAATCTTTAATTTCTGATTAAATCAACATTAATCGGCTCAGGGGTACTTCTTTTGGGGTACCCCGAGCCAAATTAATCTAAAAGGGCTTACGTTTTCTTTACACCAAACGAATAATGTTTTTTATAGGGAGAACGTAAAAAGCATTATTAGTTTGGTGTACTATAAAATAAGCGCTGAGGCTTGTGACCCGAAAATACATAAGAGCCGGCGGCGCAAACGAGAGAGACAGACTTTTTTTAAGGAGAGCTTATATGACATATGTTGAATATATTCAGCTCAATCCGTTTCAGAAGTTTGGTTATAAATTTAAGAAGTTCTTTGTGAACTTTCCCGGAGCCTTTGTCCGTTTTTTCAAAGCTATCGGCTTAGGAATAGCACACTTCTTTATTGCTATCGGTAAAGGCTTCGCAAATTATGGCAAAACCTTTGTAAAAGGTGATTGGGCAACAAAACTTTCGTATTTGATCTTTGGTATCGGAGATATACACAAAGGCAAATACTACAAAGGAATTCTGTTCTTCCTTTCCGAAGTGCTGTATGTATTATATATCGTATTCTTCGGATGGCAGTACATTTCAAAATTCGATACTTTGGGTATTAAAACTCAGTATGAAGTAATGGATCCCGGTTCTGTTATCCCGCGTACGGTTCCCGGCGATAACTCTATGCTGATATTGCTTTATTCGGTACTTACAATCGTAATCACCGTTGTTATTTTCGTTATTTATATAGCGAATATCAAGGATGCTTACAAGCATCAGGTAATGAGAGAAAACGGCGAAAAGCCGACTTCACTCAGAGTTGATATCAAGGAATTCTTGGACGGCAAATATCATATCACACTTCTTTCTTTCCCTGTGCTTATGATCGGTATTTTCAATATCTTGCCGCTCATATTTATGATTTTGATCGCGTTTACAAACTACGACAAGCAGCATATGCCACCCGGAACACTGTTCACATGGGTAGGACTTGATAACTTTGCATCGCTGTTTGACCTTGTAAACACACCTAAAAAAGCTAAAACGTTCTTTGAGCTGACCGAGTGGACCCTTATCTGGGCGGTAGTTGCTACATTCTCCAACTACATCCTCGGTATGATTGTTGCTCTTATGATCAACAAAAAGGGCATCAAGCTCAAGAGCCTTTGGAGAACACTTTTCGTTATCACAATCGCTGTTCCTCAGTTCGTATCACTGCTTCTTATGAACCAAATGCTTCAGACGAACGGCGCTATAAACGTTTTGCTTACCGACATAAGCCGGCTGTTTGGCGGAGACGTTGTTAAGATACAATTCCTGAACAGTACGGAATGGATGGCGAGGATAACGGTAATCATCATTAATATTTGGGTAGGTATTCCGTATACTATCCTATCAATGTCCGGAATTCTAATGAATATTCCGGAGGACTTGTACGAATCGGCACGAATAGACGGTGCGAGTCCGGTAAAGACGTTTACAAAGATCACTCTACCATATATGATCTTTGTAACTACCCCGCAGCTGATCACTCAGTTTGTAGGTAATATCAACAACTTCAACGTAATCTACCTGTTAACGGGCGGCGGTCCTTCAACAGAGCAGTATTATCAGGCCGGTAAGACGGATATCCTTGTTACATGGCTGTTTAAGTTGTCGATGTCGTCTCAGGACTACGGCTTAGCGGCGGCGATAGGTATTCTTGTATTTATTGTCTGCGCTACCCTGTCGCTGATAATCTACAACAATTCTAAGTCGATGAAGGATGAGGAGGCGTTCTCATGATAAAAAGTTATAAATTAAGAAGAACCCTTGCGAACACCTTTATCTATATTCTTCTTGCAATTTTAGGAATTATCTGGGTATCTCCGTTCGCATATTTGCTTATGCATTCATTCCGCGCAGAGTCCACCGTCAGCGTTCCTTATCTTATTCCGCATTCGTGGACATTCCAGAACTACATCGATCTGTTTATGGTCGACTTCTTTGACAGCTCAACAGCGATCAACTTCCCCAGATGGTTCCTTAATACTCTGGGTGTAGCTGCTGCCAGCTGCGTAATTTCTACAATTTCGGTTCTTATGGTTTCCTATGCGTTCAGCCGTCTGCGTTTCGGCGCTCGTAAAAAGCTTATGAATGTCGCTATGATCCTCGGTATGTTCCCCGGATTTATGACAATGATCGCTATTTACTATCTGCTGAAGGCAATGCATCTTGACCGTAACCTTATCGCTCTTATTATTTGCTACAGTTGCGGTGCGGGTCTCGGCTTCCAGATTTCAAAAGGCTTTTTCGATACTATCCCACGTGCTCTTGACGAGGCGGCTACTATCGACGGAGCTACCAAGAACCAGATTTTCTGGAGGATCATTCTTCCAATGTCAAAGCCGATCGTAGTTTACACGGTATTGACATCTTTCATCGGACCGTGGTGCGACTTCATCCTTGCTAAGATCATCATGGGTGATATGCGTGAAAACTACACCGTTGCTATCGGACTTCAGTCAATGATTGACAAAGAGTTTATCAATGAGTACTATAAACAGTTCCTCGCGGGCTCGGTACTCGTTGCTATTCCTATCACACTTCTCTTCCTCAAGATGCAGAAGTATTACGTTGAAGGCGTAACCGCCGGCGGCGTAAAGGGTTAAAAATTTTTAGTACACCAATAAGCTCTTTAGGGCGGCAGTCGTAGGCTGCCGCCCATATATTTACAGAGGAAAAGTTATGAAGAAAAGACTTTTATCCGCAATGCTCGCCGTTGTGATCGTCTGCGGAGTCATTTTTTGCGGTTGTTCAAACAGCAGCGACCCTGTTGAGCAGAATACCGCCAAGCAGTCAACGGATAAGTATCGCAATTTTTACGAGATATTTGTCCAGTCGTTCAACGATTCAAACGGCGACGGCACGGGCGATATTCAGGGAATTATCGACAAGCTCGATTACCTCAACGACGGCGACCCGAACAAAGGCGACGACCTCGGGATAGACGGTATTTGGCTGACGCCGATAATGCCGAGCCAGTCCTACCACAAGTACGACGTTGAGAATTACTATGATATAGACCCCGCGTTCGGTTCTCTCGAGACCTTTGACAAGCTTGTTGAGGAGTGCCATAAAAGGGGAATAAAGCTGATAATCGACTTGGTGCTCAATCATATCTCCTCACAAAATCCGCTCTTTTCAAAGGCGGCTGCAGAGGTTGCCCGCGGTAATCTCAACGGAAACGCGAGGTATTTTGAAATACACGAGAACGATTATTTCAGCAGGGATACTCAGGTGTTGCCGCTCGGCAGCAAGTATTCATGCGAGGCAAACTTCTCAACCGTTATGCCCGAGTGGAACCTAAACTCAAAGCAAACGCGCGAGGAGTTCACCAAGATTGCCAAGTTCTGGCTTGACCGCGGAGTGGACGGCTTCAGGCTCGACGCCTGCAAGTTCTACACGAACAAGACCACAAACGGCACCGAGTTTTTGACGTGGTTTATGAAGACCTGCCGCGGTATAAACCCCGAGGTTTATGTTGTGGGTGAGACATGGTCGGACGATTCAGACATCGCCGAGCTTTATAAGAGCGGTATTGACAGCGAATTTGCCTTTAAGTTCGCGACTACGACCGGCTCGATCAGCCAGAGCCTTATGACCCAAAAGGGTATGGCGCTCGTGGCAAAGGTCAAGAACTACGACAAAAAGATGGCAGATGCAAACCCCAAAGAAATCAACGCGATGTTCCTGTCTAACCACGATCAGGTTCGATTGTCAAACACGTTTGAGTCAAAGGGACTTGATTGGCAAAAGTTCGCCGCGTCTGTCTATATGCTGTTCCCGGGCAACTCGTTTACATATTACGGCGAGGAGATCGGTATGACCTCGCCTGCCACAACGGGCGACGAAAACTTCAGGACGCCGATGGTGTTCGACAGCGACAATATGCCGGAAATCAGCGTTGAAAAATTGGGCAGCACCTTTGACCCGCCAAAGAACGGCGGAGTTGAGCAGCAGCTAAAGGATAAGGATTCACTTCTGAATTTCTATAGAAGAATTATAAAAGTCAAGCTGCAAAACCCCGAGATCTCAAGAGGCAGGATCACCGAGGTGTGTGATTTTGACGATGATTCGGTCGGCGCGTTCTTTACAGAGTACGACAAAAACAAGGTGCTCATCATCCATAACTTTGATTCTGAAGAGACCAAAACGCTCGACATTACGGACGATATGGTTCCAAACGCCGTTGTTGCGGCGGATTTAGTCGGCGTACAGGACGGCAAAGCCGAGCTCAAGGACGGCAAGCTGACCCTCTCGCCCCATTCATCGGTGGTGATCAGGAGCAAGGAAAAAACTAAGGAATAGGTTAAGAGTAATTTAAAGCCTCCCCCAACACTTGTTTTGGGGGAGGTGTCATTTTGCTTGCAAAATGACGGAGGGGGCTGCGTTACCGCCCGCGCAAGTTTTTCGTATCAATCGTAGGGGCGAGCATTGCTCGCCCGCTGAATAAAGGCAAACGTGGATTTAACACTCGGGCGGGCGATGCCCGCTCCCACATTTTGGTGCGGATTTTTCCTTAGCATATAACTCATAACTCTCAACTAATAACTCTTATTGACATCGTATTTACCAATTTACGCGGGATAGAAATAGCTTTTATGCTCAATAGTGATAAAATAATCGTCCGAGGCCTTATAATTCTTTACAGGAATTATAAAACACAATTTTAGCCTTATAATAAATTGATTATATTTAAAATGGGTAGTCTGCGCGAGGGGAAAGACAGCGCGGGTAATAACCGATTTCGGCTATCCGTTGGA
>CACYQK010000013.1:0-15927 GCA_902776495.1 uncultured Ruminococcus sp.
CCACATCTGCGAGCAGTATTTCTCGGGCGAGGACGACAACACCTCCGACTATATCGCCGAGGCGCTGATGAAGTCAGTCATTCACAGCTCACTGATCGCCGTTGAAAACCCCGAGGATTATGAGGCGCGCTCCAACATTATGTGGTCGGCAACCTGGGCGCTCAACACCCTGATCTCAAGAGGTAAAACAACCGACTGGATGGTACATATGCTCGGTCAGGCTGTAGGCGCTATCACCAACGCTACCCATGGTATGACGCTGGCGGCTGTATCTCTGCCCTACTACAGACTGATCATGCCCTACGGACTGAAAAAATTTGTCCGCTTCGCGACAGAGGTCTGGGGCGTCGATCCAAGCGGCAAGAGCGATGAAGAAATCGCAAACGAAGGTCTTGAAGCTCTTGAAAGCTGGATGAAAAAGATCGGCGTAACAATGAATATCACCGAGCTCGGCGCTGATGAAAGTATGATAGAAGCTATCGCCGACGCGACTATCATCCTCGACGGCGGCTACAAGGTGCTCAGCCGTGACGAGGTCGTTGCAGTATTAAAAGCAAGCCTGTAAAACGCATTATTACAAACAAACATCCCCAAAAGGAATTCTTCCTTTGGGGATGTTTTTTCTTTATTTTATTTTTAATACTCTTTGAATATCGGATTCCTTTGCGGTAACCAGCGCGATATCTTCTTTCTCCATTACTGTATCGGGTGCGGGAACGAACACCTCGCCGCCGCGCTTTAATGTGAGAACATTGATTTTGTGTTTTTTTCGGACATCGAGCTGCATAAGCGTCTTGCCGAACCAATCCTTTGGGACCTTGATCTCATAGATCGAATTTTCATCGTCGATCTCTATAAAGTCGAGGATATTATCGGACGCGTATTTTGTAGCTATGCGATGCGCCATTTGCATTTCGGGATATACGACATCGTCCGCGCCGTTCCTGAGCAAAAACTTCATATGAATATCATTTGTGGCGCGGGATATAACCATTTTAGCGCCAAGCTCTTTGAGCAGCGAGGTCGTCTCAAGCGATGACTGGAACTGCCCGCCGAGGGCTACAATGCAGACATCATAGTTGTCTATTCCGAGCGAACGCAAAAACTCGGCGTTTGTGCTGTCGCCTATCTGCGCGTAGGTAACGTAGGGCAGCACATCATTGACGCGTTCCTCAACAATATCAACCGCCATAACCTCACAGTTGAGTTCTTCCATACGTTTGGCAACACGGCTGCCGAACTGACCTAAACCGATTATCAATACTGTTTTCATAATTCTTCTCCTTATCCGACTGAAATTTTACCGAGAGGCAAGCGTGAGTTAAGGCTTTCCGCCGACGGTACCGCGGCGTAAATAAGCGTCAGTCCGCCGACTCTGCCAAAGAACATCAGTATCATCAACAGCATCCGCGAAATGATAGACATCTTAACGGTAATACCAAGCGTAAGTCCGACCGTTCCGATCGCCGAGCTCGTTTCAAAAAGACATTTCAGCAAGGAAATACCCTCTATCCTGCTGATGATGATTCCCGTCGTAATAGACAGGAAAAGGTACATAAACAAAATCGCGCCCGCGGTGCGTACTGTCTCGTCAGACACCCTTCTTTTAAGGCACTGAACATCGTTTCTTCTGCCAAATACCGTGATCGCGGACATAAACAGCACGGCGATAGTCGTTGTTTTCATACCGCCCGCGGTGGAGCCCGGCGAGCCGCCGATCAGCATCAAAAAGATCATTATCGTCGTGCCCGACTGGTTCATCGTCGAAAGATCCTGCGTATTAAAGCCCGCCGTCCTTGTTGTAACGGATTGAAACAGTGAGCTTATGATCCGTTCACCCATATTCATATTGCTGTATTCGCCGAAGAAGAAGTACAGCGCCGGCACTAATATCAGCAAAAAGCTGGTTATAAATACGACCTTTGTTTGCAGTGAATAACGCTTAATCCTAAACTTGAAGGTCGCGATATCTCCCCAAACAAGAAAGCCGATACCGCCCGTTATGATAAGCAGCATAATTATAGTATTGACATAAATATTGCTGCTGTATGACGTAAGCGAAGAAAACTGTCCTCTGATTCCCATCAGGTCGAAGCCCGCGTTACAAAAAGCGGAGATCGAGTGGAACAGCGAATACCAAATGCCCTTCAATATCCCGAAGTCCCTGCAAAATACAGGCGCGAGCAGCGCTGCTCCGGACAGTTCTATAATAAGCGATGTCTTGAGAATAAACCCCGTGATCTTAACCATTCCCGAGACGCGAGGGGCGTTGATCGAATCCTGCATCGTACTTCTGTGCTTAAGTCCGATCTTTCTGCCCGATAACCTCAATATAGTAAGGCCGATAGTGACAACGCCCATACCGCCGATCTGAATAAGGCTAAGAATTACCGCCTGACCGAAAAACGACCAGTGGGTCGCCGTATCTCTGACGACAAGTCCCGTAACACATGTTGCGGAAACCGCGGTAAACATACAGTCGGAAAAAGGAGTAACACTGCCGTCATGTGAAGCAATCGGCAGCATAAGCAGCAGGGTTCCTGCCATTATCAAACAAAAGAAGCTGACGATAATTATCCGGAAAGAGGACATCATTTTTTGTTTCTTTTGTGGCTTTTGTGTTTTTTGTTTTAACGGTTGAATCATTTCACACCTCTGTAAGCTGTATTAAAACTTATGAAATAACACTTTTCATATTATACTACAAGTTTTTAAATACTGCAATAACAAAAATCATATTGTCAAAATCAATTCCAAGCAAAATCGAATAATAGTTTTTCTTGCCAATTTCTTTTGATTTGTGCTATAATAATCATATACTTATACACTGTGTTTGAAATATAACGACCCGGAGGTTATTATGAATATAAATTACAAATATGACGCGTTTATAACATATCGTCATCTAAGTCCCGACAAACCTATCGCCGAAAAGCTGCAAAAGCTGCTTGAAGGATATGTTCCGCCAAAGGGGATCGGGCAAAAAGGTCAGCGCCTTCATCTTTTCAGGGATCAGACCGAGCTGCCCACCAGCGTGGATCTGGGCAGTTCTATACGCGAGGCGCTCGCCCAATCGCGGTATCTGATAGTCGTTTGCTCCGCCGAAACGGAAAAATCGCGCTGGTGTATGGAAGAGATAGATTATTTTAAATCACTGCACGGGTATTCTAACGAAAATATCCTGACACTCCTATGCTCCCCCGACGGCACTGTGACTTTCCCCGAGGCACTGCGATTTGAAACGGTGATGGTTGAAGACGAATACGGTTTTCACGCCGAGAAGCGCGAGATAGAACCGCTCGCGGCAAACGTAAGCGCGCCGACTCTCTCTCAGTCTCAAAAGCTGCTTAAAACAGAGTTTTTGCGCCTTGCCGCCTCGCTTTACGGCTGCTCGTATGACGAATTATACCGCCGAGATCAAAGACGCAAAAACCGCAGGCGCGTTTCGACCGCGGTTACTGTAGCGGCGATCCTTGCGGTAATTTCTCTGGCAAGCCTCGCGGCGCTGTTTACGATAAGCTCGCAAAAAGCGCAGATCGAAAACGACGTTCGCGAGCTGAATATAAGCCAGGCAAAATCTCTTGCGAAGGAGTCCGTGGAGCTCGAGAAAAACGGCGACCTTTACGGTGCGTTGGCGGCCTCGGTACAATCGCTCGAATTATCAGAGGAAGAGTCTATCCCTATGCAGAACACCGCCGTTTCTCAGGCGACGAAGCTCTCGGGCGCATACGAAAACGAGATTTTCACCGCGGTAGCGAAGTTCGACCAAAAGGACACTATAACTGACTTTGTTATGCTCGACGGCGGCAAGCGGCTTTTCAGCAGTGATATTGGAAACAGTTATCTTTGGGATACCGAGACGGGAGAAAAAATTGAAGAATATAAAACAAATCCAACTGACATTTCAATCTATAAAGACCATTTGCTCGGCTCCGGAACGACTGACACGGCAAAAATTGAAAACATTTCATTTGATATAAAAGGCAGTCTTATAATAAACAAAAATTTGACATTTCATCCGGATGGCAAGAAAAACACAGAAAATGCAGTTTATTTAAAAATTGACGGTGATGTAGACGATAAGAAAAAAGGTTCAATAATCAAAATAGATCCCAAAGACGGCAGTGCCGCATGGGAATACGCTTCGTATGAATCGGGAATATCTTCTATTTCCAAAGCTACTGCTGACGGAGTAACGGCAGAGACTCTTAAAAAGGCTTTGGTTATTTCTCCCTCTGACGGAAAAATTATAGCTTCCGTTGATATTAAGGAAATTGAAAAGCACTCCGGAACACTAACATGTGATCTCTATTATCAAAATAATCATCTTGCAGTTTGTTATAAAACCGGTAATACATATGCTTTAGACCTTTACTCGCGTGAAAATAACAACTTTAAGTTTTTATGGAACAAAAAATTCGATAACTATACAAATGCTTACAAATACGAACTGTTGATTGACAGTGGCCACGTATTCTTCGCTGCGGAAACCGATAACTCGTATTTTTCAACAGCGCATTTTCAGGCGCTTAACATAAAAAACGGCAACACTGTTTTTAACTTTGACGGCGATACCGAGATACACGGCGGCGAGATCTTTTTAGGTTCGATCCCGAAAAACGCAAATGGTATTGACATTAACGCCTTTGTGGCAATTGAAGGAAATCAGTTTGTTATAATAAATTCAGACAACGGACAAATAATTTCAAAAACCATTCTTGCCGACGACGTACTTGAAATGCGTATTTCCGATAAAGGATATATACTTTTCACAGATGCCGGAGGATATGAAATCATGGTTTCTCTTTCCAATATGCTGGCAGGCAAAAAAGAAACCACGTTCTTTCTAAACAATGATTTTCATTCAAATTTGAAAAAAGCGTCGTACTGCAATGGATCTTACGCAGTTACGGATGCTCAAAAGACAACGACTACACTGTACCGTTATGTAAAGAACAAAAACGCCAAACAGATCAATATAAAAGGTCAGAAAGAAAACGAACATAACAAAACCAGCTACCTGCTTAATCCGAGCCAAACAAAAGCTGTCATCGGCCAATTATCTTCGGCTTCATCATTTTCCGAATCAGAAGGCCTGTATTATATTGTTGACGCAAAAACAAATTCTGTTGAAAGCACATTTAAACCCAAGGGAAGAGCGACAATCATCGGCTTTTTGGGAGATAACAAACTTGCTCTGTCATCCTATACTAATGTTTATGTGTATGACACTGAAACCGGCAAGATAATAACTGAGTTCAATAACGATAAATACGATATAAGCCAATCGGTTGTTTGCTCAAAAGAAGGAAAGCTTTATTTGAAAGATAATAAAAACAATTATCTGTACGAGTACGATGGAAAATCAGAACCCAAAATTATTTTTGACGCAAATAAATCGGGATATGAACGTATTCGTAAGTTCTTTGTTTCTACAAACATTTCTTATATCGCTATAGATGTTCAAGACAAAGAATCTGTCGGTCATATCATTACTATCACTCCCGATACCGGCGATGTAACAACACTTCTTTCACAAAAAGACTACTATAAAATAGATGCGGTTTGCTGGTCACCCGACGACAGCGAATTGAGAATGTTGATCAATGAAACTGTTTATATTTTTGATTGTTCAACAGGGGATAACGAAACTCTGCCCGAGCATGAATGTACCGTTGTGAATCTGATCGATGTCAACGGCTCGCTTTGCGTGTTGGATATAACCGGAAAACTTGTAAAAACCGTTAAGGAAAACGACGCTTATTCCGAAGCGAAATCAATTGATCTTGATATAAACGAACCATCCTCAAAGGAGTTTTCTTTCACTTCATATCGAGATGGCGCAGGTGCCATAGAATACGGAAACTCTAAAGTATGGCTGTTTGACAGCGACAACTTTGAGATAACTGCCGTAATCAACTATCCTGCGGATATCAACACCGACACTCAACAAATAATAACTCTTTGTAACGCAGAACTGACAGCTTTCCCGCTTCTAACGCCTTCGGAAACCTGCGACTTTGCAAAGGGGATTATGTTGAAGCCGGATGAAGAAGAATAATTGATGATTTAACTTAAAACAGGAGCTTACCAAATCGGTAAACTCCTGTTTTATTTTATCCTTTTGATTTGTACACCTGTCGGATAGCCGTCTGCTGTTCCCGTTCTGTCGATCAGCGCACCGTTTTTGTCGTAGTCGGGATGAACCATTATCTCGGTATCGTCGGGGATTTTGCCGAGCTCAACATCAGACATCCTGCCGAAATGCGCGGTCGTTTCAAAGCCCCGGGCACACCAGAAAGAGTTATCTATCCTGCCGTCGGTCATAATCGGGCGTTCGGGCGTATCGAAGGTTCGGTTTATCCTGATCCTTTTTATTCCGTTCTTGCGGCAGACTTCGGCAACAAGCGGAGCTATGTGAATAAAGGTGTGGATATAGTGGTGAGAATCCGCGCGGATTACATTGATACCCGCCTGCCTTATCCGCTTTATCTGCGCCGCAAGCTCGATAAAGACCGCCGCCTGCTCGCGTTCGGTAAGCGGGCAGGGGTTTTTTAGGTACTCTTTATGAAACCGTCCGCCGGCAACAAACGCCGAAACGGTTTTTATCTCCTCTGTCAGCGGCGCTCCCTCTGTCAGGTTAAGGTGCACGCCGATTTTGCCGGCAAATCCGAGACTCGCCGCAAGAGCTGCCGCCTCATCAAAGTACTCGCCGTTAGCCATCATCGTCGTGCCGTCGATCAGCTCTTTTTCGATCGCCTCGGCTATCGCGAGCGTGCAGCTTTTGCTCATTCCGAAATCGTCGCCGTTAATAAACAAGCTCATTTTGTGTCCTCTTGATCTCTTATCATATCGTTCAGCGCGTTCGTAAAATCGCTGAAATGCTTCGGGAAATTATTAGATCCGCTCGCGTAGAGCTTTCTGCCGCCGTTCACCTCAGCCGTGAAAATGAACTGCCACCCGTCCCTTACGCCGCTCGGGTTCGCGCCGCTGAACTTATCCCATTTGATTATCTCACATTCGTTGAGGAGGTTCATTATCTCAGCCGTGCCAATCTTAGCGCTGCCAAAAGGCACGCGCTCGTCGCCGTCCCGGTTATAGCGCAGCCTGTACAAAGTGAGCCTTGTGCTCTCCCCCTCGCAAATCAGCTCGTAGACCTCTGAGCCTCTCATACCGCTCATCGTGAGTTCAATTTTTGTAAAATCCGTGATTCGTTCCTTTGAAAACAGCATAATACCCTCGCGATTTGATTATTTTTTCTTTTTCTTAGGCGCGGGAAGCTCGGGGAGCATCGCGTTGAAAAGCTCGCAAAGGAACTCTTTGTTGTCGATATCCTCAACAAGCAGCATTTCCTTTGCTCCCTCGTAGGGCAGCTCAAACGGAGCGTCGGGCATTAATTCTTTTGCGGATTTGGTGGGCTTTACAAGGAAGCGGTCGTCATATATTCCGCCGATTACCTTGCCCTGATAATAGATTATGTACTCGCCCATCATCGCCCTGTGCGTGATCTCGTCAAGCTCGGAGAGCTGTTCCAATACAAATTCAAGATACTCTTTTGAAGAAGCCATAATTACACCTCAATACTCGGTTTTTATCTCTGTGACGTTGTACGTCCTTTTGAATTCCTGCTCGTCCTTTTTAGAGCGGATAAGCATTACCTCTTTAAAACTTCCGTCTTTTTTGTCCTTAAAACCCGCGACCTTTTCGCCCGTGCAGATAGAGCTGCGTATCACGGCGTACTGAGTTTCGGGGTCAAAGGGTGTGATATCAAAATGCCCGGACTTGCCAAAGCCCGAAAACCTGTGCTTTTTCATATTATCACCTCTGAACTAATTATATAAGTAAAAAAGTGTTGACCTGTGTGATGATTTGCCGATTTTTTATGGTTTCTAAAACGCCGAGAAATATCAAAAACCGCTGTAAAACAGCGGTTTTTGCTTTGGTGGAGATAACGGGGCTCGAACCCGTGACCTCTTGACTGCCAGTCAAGCACTCTCCCAGCTGAGCTATACCCCCAAATATTTCAGCGGTTCTTAAACCATATATATATTACATTATGTTTTGGGATATGTCAAGTGCGGAAAAAGATATTGATCCTTTAGTTTTTTTGAAAAATTTTTAAAAAAAATCGAAAAAAATCTAAAAAACTTAAAAATAACAGATTTTTTGTTAGGGTTTTGTTATAGTCGGTGTGTTATTATATAGCCACAGTCAAGGGAGACAACAAAAACAAAACGCCCTGACAAATTTCAAATATAAAGGAGATAAAAAAATGAAAAACACAAAGGAATTCAGAAACACACAGATGATCAATACAAAGGAAATCAACTCATTCGATACAAACGAAGAAAAGACAAAGGTTTACAACGACGGCTTTGATATGACATCAAACGACAGCGAGCCCGCTCCCCTCTCAAGAGAAGCAAGACAAAAAAGGATCGCTTTCATCCAGAAGGAGAGAAAGAGAAAGGCTAAGAAGCAGAGGATCGCAGCAGCAGTCATCACCGCTACGGTAGCGGTTGCGGCAATCGCAAGCTTCTGCATCTTCGGTATCCCGATGATCAACAAGTCGGCAGGCAACGCTCCCGCTGCTACGGCATCGGCTCAGAAGGCTTCTGCAAAGAAAGCAGCCGCCAAGACACAGCCCGCAGCAAACAACCAGACAAACGACAACTCGGCATATGTTGACAATAACGGCTACACAGACAGCAACGATACTTACAACTATGTTGACAGCAACACAAACGATACAAACACAAATACAAACAACAACGACGCCAACACAAACAACAACACAAGCTACAACAACAATAACACAAGCACCGACGACAGCGATGCAAACGTAGTTCAGCCCTACACCGGTTCAGACGTAAACAAGGGCGGCAACGGTTCGATCGGCGACTCAAAGACCAACCCCGTTGACAATCCGAATGCGACCAAGGCTAACAACGACAACAAGGTTAACACAAACACCAACACAAACACAAATAACGATGGTGATAACGTTGTACAGCCCTTCGAGGGATAATTAAAAATCGCATTTGTGGTTTTCATTATAACATAAAAACAGCGAACCCACGGCAATATGCTTTGGGTTCGCTGTTTTTTTGTATTTAATGCTTTAACTTTTACTGTTACCCAATAATCTGATCAATATCTCAAGGACTTTTACATAGATCCAAAGGACTGTGAACGCAAGTCCGAACGCCGCCATCCACTCGTATTTTGCGGGCATTTTGTTTTCGACAACATGCTCGATCATCGCGAAATCCGAGATAAGGAACAGCGTCGCGATAAGCAGCGAGATTATCGTCAAAAGCAAAGAGACCGGGAAATTGCCGAGGATAGAAGCGACAAAGGGTCTTGTGAACGGGATGAGATATCCGATAAACGAGAAAATCGAGATACCGATCATTCCGGCAAACAAAGAGATCATTACCATATGGAACTTTTTGCTCGCCTTGATTATCCTTGTTGAATACAAGACAGCCATAACCATTACGATTACGATCGTGATAGCGAGCGCCAAAAGTCCGAGGTACTCGTAGCCGACCAGTATTGAAAAGACAAGAAACGAGATTATAAAGCCCTGGCAAAATGAATAGATCGCGCCGACCACGGGAATCGCCTTTCTTGCAAAGAAAGCAACGAGCTGGGTCACGATCGCGAGAATACTTGCACCGACAAAGAATCCTATCTGGATCCCCGACAAGACGACCCTGAAGCCTTTAAGATTCAAGTTAACCATCGCGGGCTGGTTTTTGAACAAAAGCTCGTTCATCAAGAGATAAACGAGGAGTCCTGCTACCGTGAACAGCAAAAAGTACGCTGTTTTTCCGGCGATCCTTCCGTAACCCGCCGCCTTTTCGTTATCGGCGGCTACCTCGTCGACTTTGCTCAGCCTGTTCATTACGGGATTTGAATGAAAAAACGATTTTTTCTTCTTTGTTTGAGCATTTGAGTTTGATGTTCTTAAATCGCTCATAATACACTCCATTCTCCGACGTTTTGCGTCGGTTATTATACCTCTTTTTAAGGTTTGCATAGTAATTATATCAGATTATCCACACTAAATCAATTACAATTATGACATTATTATTGTTTGAATCTCTTCAAAACTCAGAGTAAAAACAATAAAATATATTTACATTTTACACATTATATGGTATGATAATTATACAAATTTATAAAAAAGGAGCAAAAGAAATGGCAATAGATCTTGTACTTGACGGAGCTTCGTCCGTAGAAACGACAAAACCCGCGGTTCCCGAAACCACAGCGGAGAAAGTATTGGCGGAGGTCGAGCAGCTTACTCCCGAGGAGCAGGCTCAAATCGAGGCGTTCTCTCAGAAAATTGACATCCACAAATCCGAGATCGTTATGAACTACGGCGCGACTATCCAAAAGCAGTCGGCGTCCATAGCGACAAAGACTCTTCAGGATGTAAAAACAAAGAACACCGGCGAGGTCTCGGGACTTCTTGTAGAAATGGTCGGCGCGATGAACGGTCTTGCCGGCGGCAACGATCACAGCGGAATTATCCAGAAGTTTATGCAAAAAATCAAGGGAACGGCGATTGCGGTTAGAACCAAAAACGAAAGCGCCGAAAAAACCCTTGAACGCATTGAAAAGCAGCTCGAAGGTCATAAGCTGACTCTTCAAAAGGATATACAGATGCTTGATAACCTTTATGAAGAAAACTGGGAGACCTTTAAGGCTCTTACGCTTTATATAAAGGCAGCGGAGATCGCTTCCGAAAAGGCGAGGAACGAGGAGCTTCCCGCTCTTTATGCCAAGGCAGAAGAAACCGGTCTGCCCGAGGACGCGATGAAGGCGGATGAATTTGCAAAGCAGTGCGACCAGTTTGACAAGCAGATCCACAACCTGCGCCTTACACGCACAAACTGCCTGCAGTCCGCTCCGCAAATCAAGATGATCCAGCACAACGATATGGATATGGCAATGAAGCTGCAGTCGAGTATTGTAAACACAATGCCGCTCTGGCGCAAAAAAATCGCTATGTCGATCGCTATCAACAACAATATGCAGGCTGTAGAGGCGAGCAACGCCGTTGACGACATCACAAACAGGATGCTCAAGGAACAGGCGGAGCAGTTCCATATGTCGGTCGTAGAATCGGCAAAGGCTTCTCAGAGAAGTATAATCGACGTTGAAACTATCGATTATGTAAATAAAGAGATCACAGGCGCTGTTCTCGATTATATAGCTATCGAACAGCAGGGTCAGCGCGACAGACAAAACGCCGTTCAGGTAATCGCGAACTCGGAGCGCGAGCTTGTTCAGGGTGTATTGTCCGCCGGCAACAGACAGAATATGTAATCATCTGCCGAGTGCGAATACGTACTCGGCAAAATTCAAACAACAGAGGTAATGTATGTCTAAGATTCCAAAGATTATCGGAGCATTGTTGGTCGTGCTCGGCGTAATAGGCATTATTACGACGTCAATGGCAACACCCGCTCTAATCGTTTCTATCGGCGTTAAGGCAATATCGACGCTTAGCGTTTTATCAATTGTTACGGCGTGTGTAGGCGGCGGAGTTTTTGCTTTGGGTTTTGTGCCAAACATAATTAATCTTATAAACAGTTCAAATAACCAAAAGATGATCAAAGGCAAGGTTGAGGAAAGGCAAAAAACCTTTGACGAATACGCCAAAGACAGCCTTAACCCCGAAAAGACCCGCGAACGCCTTGACGACCTCAAGGAGAGCAACCGGGAGCTCACCCCGATCGTTGACAAGTGCATCAACCAAATGGACAGGATGGACAAGCTTCAGGATCGCTACAAGACCCTGATCGAAGCCAACGACGCTATTTATCTGAACGACACTATATCCGTAATTGACGACGCCGAAAAAAGGCTGTGCAGAAATATCCGCAACATAATCAACTGCTGTATTCTTGTTGAGGACGGGTCGGCTCAGCTATCGGACTTTGACAACGAAATAATAGACAAAGCGTTAAAAGAAAACGAATCCGAGCTTGAAAACGTTAATACTTTGATTCACTACGCCGTTAACTATATAAACAATTATCAGCAAAACGGCGTTACCGATATGAGCGAGCTCAAGGCGTGGATCGACGTTATGAAAACATCGACCGACGACAAAAAAGATCTATCAATCAACTAAGGAGGTTGCATTTATGAAGCTTGCAAAAATACTGATTTCCGGATTACTGCTGACAACCTTTACCGTTGCTACTTTTACGGGCTGCGGCTGTACACAATACGAAACCGGAAACGAAAAAGTGTATTCATACGACGAAGCTATGACCGAACTTGAGGCGTTTAATAAGGAGATAAAAACAGATACAAAAACTCCTACTATGGATATCTATGACGACGAAACAACAAACAAGGCTCTCGCAGATATCAGCACCTTCCCCATTACGACTCAGGGCGAGGGAGAAATAAACCTTGAGATCGCAGCGCCCAGCGAGCTGAGCGGCAGCGCTCCCGACGACTGGATCAACGTTGTTGCCGAACGCTTTAACAACGAAAAGAAAACCGTTGGCGGCAAAACCGTAAGCGTTACCGTCCGCAAGATCGCGTCGGGCGAGACACTGACATATATGACAGAGAGCGACTACAAGCCGCATCTTTATATCCCCTCTAACTCCGCTTGGGGCGAAATGCTCAAAGCAAAGGGGATCAATGTCGAAACATTATCCGACAAAATCTTGGGCAACACTGCGGGCATCCTTATGGAAAAGGGAACCTATGACACCTTTATTGAAAAGTATAAGGAATGCACCCTTGACAAGGTTATCGAGGCTACGCTCGCAGGCGATTTGAACTTTGCTTACACAAACCCCTATACCTCGGCAACGGGACTCAACGCTATCGCTTCAACGCTTTACGCTTTTGACAACAAAAACCCGCTTTCCGATAACGCTAAACAAAAGCTGCTTGATTATCAAAAGAAATCTCCGCCGGTCGCCTATACTACCGGAGTACTTGTAAACCAGGCTTCCAAAGGCGTTATCAACGCAATGGTTATGGAGGAGCAGGCATACACAAACAAGCCGGAGCTCAGCAACTATGTTTACACGCCGTTCGGAATCAGGCACGACCATCCGCTTTATACCTTTGATTATGTGACCTCACAGGAAAAAGAGGCGGCCAAGGAGTTTATGAACTACTGCCTGAGCGACGAGTCACAAAAGCTCGGCGAAGAAAAGGGCTTTGGCAAGCACGATGATTACAAAGGTCAGAACACGGGCCTTGACGGCAAGGGCTACCTTGCGGCTCAGACGATTTGGAAAAACGCCAAGGACGGCGGCCAGCCGATCATCGCTGTATTTGTAGCTGACGTTTCGGGTTCAATGGACGGCACCCCGATCAGCAAGCTGAAAGAATCGCTGCTCGCGACAAAATCATACATCACTTCTTCAAACTACATCGGACTTGTATCGTACGCGACAAACGTACACATTGATTTGCCGATAGAAAAATTTGACGAAAAGCAAAAGGCGTACTTCTCCGGCGCGGTCAAAAACTTTGCCGTAGAGGACGCGACAGCTACCTATGACGCTGTGCTAGTCGCAATGAAGATGATAATGGACAAGAAGGAAGAGATCCCCAACGCAAAAACAATGCTCTTTGTTCTGTCGGACGGCGAGCAAAACAGAGGCTATAGTCTTGACCGTATCGCTCCAATCGTCGGCGGTCTTAAAATCCCCGTTTACACGATCGGATACAATATCAAGGACGATTCAAGAGAGGCAAAGGAGCTTACGAGGCTTTCAAACATCAACGAAGCCGCGATGATAAACGCCGATTCCGAAGGACTTATCAATCAGCTCCGTAACCTGTTTAATACTCAGCTTTAATAATTTGTTTTATGACCTTAAAAACCCCCGGCGGAATCTATCCGTCGGGGGTTTGCTGTAAAATATAACTGTACGCTTATATGCTGTCCGTTTTATTATTTTGAGTGACATTTTAAAATATATGTGGTATACTGGATTTGATACAAATACTGAGGGTAAATGATCCCTCGACGGCGGCGTTGGCTTTGACACGACTGCCGAGTCAAAAACTACGGACAGTCGCACATCGGTACGGAAAACACAAAAACGCCTGCACGGTATGTGCGGCGGCGAAGTTAAAGCAGAAAGTAAAATCGGCGAGGGAACCGTACGACAAAACTCAGCAAAGCTATACGCAAACCTTGATTTCCGCAATGATCAAGAGCCTTAAAAAGGTCGGCGCGGAAAAGGTACTCAACAAAAGCTACAACGCTATCTCGATCGACCCGAAAATGCTCGACTGCGACTACTTCCGCTTTAAGGAGCTCGATCCCGGCGCGGTAAACGCCTATGAGTGCGAGTATATGAGCCAGTACTACTGGGCGGATTTTTTGTATAACGGGTTGGATGATTAATGAGTTGAAAAAACTTGTTATGATAAAATGTACATATGATCGAATTGTGATCAACACAAGAAAAGGACGGTCGGCGTGAAGGTCTTTGATTTTGACAACACTCTTTACAGAGGCGAAAGCTCCGTTGAGTTTTCGTTCTATATGATCAAACACAATAAGAAGATATTGCTGCATGTGCCGGTGATTCTGTTTAGCCTGATCGGATATAAATTGTGCCTGTTGAAAAAGGAAAGGCTCGAAACGATCATCAATAATTTTTTCGCCGCTGTTTTGGATAACACGGAGTCTTACCCCGAATTTATAAGGCAGTTTTGGGAGACGCGCACCGATAAGCTTTACTCGGATATGCTCAAGCTGATCGAGCCCGATGACGTTATTATCTCAGCCAGCCCGATAATTCTGCTCGATGGTATCCGCGAAATACTTAACACGGAAAACATCGTCGGTACGGAAGTTGATTTGGAACGGAAACGAATCACTTGGTTCAACTTCGGAGATAACAAGGTCAAACGTTATAAGGAGCTTTACGGAGACAGAAAGATCGACGCGTTTTATACCGATTCTTACAATGACAAGGATATGATGGATATATCCGATGAGGTTTTCATTGTTAAAAAAGGCGTTCCTTTCAAAAAACAATAAGTGTGACTGCAACAAACCCCTGCCAAATCAACTATCGGCAGGGATTTTGTAATGCAGTTTATTTTATGAATTTTTTGATATGAGCTATGTCTTCGTTAGGGAACAACTTGCAAAAGTGAGCCAACAGCTTTTCGTACGATTCTTCGGGGGAACAGCTGTAAACTTTATCGGTAAAGCTGTTGCCCATAAAAGTCTCGGGCGTTGAATACTCTGCAACTCCCCACCCGTATGGGTTGCCGAATTTATCCTTCATATACACGAAGTCGCTGATGGTGACGTAGCACTGCGCCTGAAGTCTGGTGATTATCGTATCAAAACCCTTGTTGCCGCCCTTTTTATAGTTGCCGAGCTGCTTTAGCCGCTTTGAAATAATCGGGGCGTTACCCTCTACCAAATCATAGAGTTGCTTATCTCTATACGGCACAAGCCCGTCGTCGTAGCGCGCGTCAAGGTCGTAACCGTCGCGGCGGTAATTGGCAAAATCAGGGAACCATTTTGGGCTTATATAGCAAGCCTTTTTTTCAAAAAATTTGCCGTAGGCGCAGCGGGTTTCTTGAATAACGGGACCTTTCCATTCCCACGCGCTCCACTCGCCTGTATCACCGTGCCACCAGCATTCGCGCGTGATATGCTCCTCGATCGAGAACCCTTCTATTGAGTTTTCAAAAAATGGCAAAAAACCGTATTCATCAATAACGTCTATCAAATCAGATCTACTGCTTATGATAAAATTTCCGAATGACATTTTCTCACTTCTTTTTTAGGAATTTTCAGGAAAAGAAAACACCCGAAAGCCACATAAATAGCAGCTTTCGGGTTGGCGGAGGACAAGGGATTTGAACCCTCGCGCCGCGTTAGCGACCTACTCCCTTAGCAGG
>CACYQK010000014.1:0-4353 GCA_902776495.1 uncultured Ruminococcus sp.
CAGGGTAGAGAAGGAGCTTCCCGCTTACGAAAAGAATCCTCAGAAATACATAATGGCTCCTGCTAACGCAATCCGCAGACATCCGTTTGTCGAGGAGCGCACCAAGATGATTGCCAAAATGTCCGAGACCAGTCCGCTCAATCGTGTTGAGTACGGCGGAACAGAGAAGGGCATCATCTGCTCAGGCACCTGCTACCAGTATGTAAAGGAAGTGTTCGGCGATACCGTTTCGGTTCTCAAGCTCGGCATCGTCAATCCGCTTCCCACAGATATTATCAGGGATTTTGCCGCGAAGGTAGACAAGCTCTACGTTGTTGAGGAACTCGACGGCATTATCGAATCCCACCTCAATTCCATCGGAGTTCCCTGTGTGGGCAAGGAGATGTTCTCACCGATCGGCGAGTACAACCAGACCACTATCCGCGAGGCGTTCGGTATGGCTCAGCCCGAATTCAAGGCTGCCGACACAGCCATCCCCGTCCGTCCGCCCGTAATGTGCGCCGGATGTCCGCACCGCGGCTTGTTCTACACGCTCTCTAAGCACAAGATCACCTGCCTCGGCGACATCGGCTGCTATACGCTCGGCTCGGCGGCTCCCTTGTTCGCTCTCGATTCAACGCTCTGTATGGGCGCGTCGGTTTCGGGACTCCACGGCTTTAACAAGGCAGGCGGAAAAGAGACCGAGGGCAAAACAGTCTGCGTTATCGGCGACTCGACCTTTATGCACTCGGGTGTAACGGGTCTTATAAATATCGCGTACAACGCTTCAAATTCGACCGTCATCATCCTCGATAACTCCATCACGGGTATGACAGGCCACCAGCAGAACCCCACCACGGGCAAGAACATCAAGGGCGAGCCCGCTCTTGCTGTCAACCTCGAGGAGCTCTGCAAATCAATCGGCATCGACCGCGTAAGGGTAGTTGACCCCTACAACCTCAAGGAGTGCGAGGAAGCGATTTTGGAAGAGCTCGCTGTTGACGCACCGAGCGTGATAATCTCGCGCAGGCCTTGTATGCTCCTCAAATACGTCAAGGCAAAACCGCCCGTTAAGGTAAACAAAGACAAGTGCGTAGGCTGCCGTCAATGTATGAAGCTCGGCTGCCCCGCGATCAGCTTTAAGGATAAAAAGGCAGTTATCGACTTTACACAGTGCGTAGGCTGCGACGTCTGCACACAGCTTTGTCGTGTGGGCGCGATCGAGAAAGGGGAGAGATAAATGGAAACTAAAAATGTAATGATCGTCGGCGTAGGCGGTCAGGGAAGTCTCCTCGCGAGCAAGCTGCTCGGTAAGCTGCTCACAGCCGAGGGCTATGATGTAAAGGTAAGTGAAGTCCACGGAATGAGCCAGCGCGGCGGTTCGGTGGTAACATACGTCCGCTTCGGCGACAAGGTTTATTCTCCCGTGATCTCAAAGGGAGAGGCGGACTTTATCGTGTCATTTGAAAAGATCGAGGCGGCTCGCTATGCCGACACTCTCAAAAATGACGGCAAGATCATCGTTAATTCTCAGATGATCGACCCTATGCCCGTCATCACAGGCGCTGCAGAGTACCCCGAAAACGTGCTCGACGAGCTAAAGGACAAGGGCGTTTTTGTAGATGAGATCGACGCTCTCAGCCTTGCTCAGCAGGCAGGCAACGCAAAAAGCGTAAATATCGTACTTATGGGCAGACTTGCCAAGTATTTCCACATAGATTATGACAAGTGGACAGAAGCGATCAAGGTTTCGGTTAAGCCTCAGTTTGTTGACGTGAACTTGAAGGCTTTTGAATTGGGTTATAGATCATAGTTGTAGTCAGTTTGCAGGACTACACAACCGGAATAGTAATTCATAAGGAGTGATTACAATGGGAAATTATTTTCAGCCCGAAGTCGAGACGATGTCCCGCGAAAAGATACGCTCGATTCAAAATGAAAAAATCGTCAAGCAGGTCAAGCACGTGTATGAAAACGTCAAATACTACCGCGACCTGATGGACGAAAAGGGGGTAAAGCCTGAGGATATCAAGGGAGTAGAGGACATCAAAAAGCTTCCGTTTTTATCCAAGGCGGATTTGCGCGAGGCATATCCTTACGGACTTTTGGGAACAGACCTCAAAAACTGCGTCAGGATCCATTCTACCTCGGGTACAACGGGAAAGCGCGTTGTCGCTTTCTACACACAAAACGACGTAGACCTATGGGATGAATGCTGCGCAAGGGCGCTTGTAGCCGCGGGAGCCTCAAACGAGGACGTTGTTCAGGTGTGCTACGGCTACGGTCTGTTTACAGGCGGTATGGGACTGCACGGCGGCTCTCACAAGCTGGGCAGCCTTACTCTCCCGATGTCATCGGGCAACACCGAAAGACAGATCCAGTTTATGATGGACCTCAACGCCACCGTTCTTTGCTGCACGCCGTCATACGCCGCTTATATCGGCGAGACGCTCGCGGAAAAAGGCTACAAGCCCGAGGATAACAAGCTCAAGGCGGGTATCTTCGGAGCCGAGCCGTGGACAGAGGAAATGCGCAGAAGCATCGAAGAAAGCCTCGGTATCAAGGCGTACGACATCTACGGCCTGACCGAGATCAGCGGCCCCGGTGTCGCCTATGAGTGCTCCGAGCAAAACGGAATGCACATCAACGAGGATCACTTCTATGTTGAGGTCATCGACCCCGACACAGGCGAGGTGCTCCCCGAGGGCAGCAAGGGCGAGCTCGTGTTCACCTCTCTCGACAAAGAGGCGTTCCCGCTTCTCCGCTACAGAACGCGTGACATTTGCGTGCTCAACCACGAAAAATGCTCGTGCGGCAGAACATTCGTAAGAATGACAAAGCCGATGGGAAGATCGGACGATATGATGATCATCCGCGGCGTAAACGTATTCCCGAGCCAGATCGAGACCGTTCTGCTCAACGAGGGCTACACGCCGAACTACCAGATCGTTGTAGACCGCGTAAACAACAGCGATACGCTCGACATCTATGTTGAGCTTTCTCCCGACCAGTTCTCGGATATCGTATCCGTCAACCTCAAAAAGGAGAAGAAGCTCGAGAGCGCTATGCGCACAATGCTCGGTATCGGACCGCGTATCCACCTTGTACCGCCCAAGACAATCACACGCTCAGAGGGCAAGGCGGTCAGGGTCATCGACAACCGCAAGCTGCACGACTAAGGAGGAATAAGCTATGGCAATCCATCAAATTTCGGTATTTGTAGAAAACAAGCCGGGCAAGCTTGTCGGCATAATCGAAGAGCTTGCCGCGCAGAATATCAATATCCGTGCCAGCAGCATTGCCGACACAACGGATTTTGGCATTTTCAGGCTTATCACAAACGACTTTGACAAAACGCACGAGATCCTTTCAAAGAACAACGTGACAAACGTTACTAAGGTCATCGCCGCAAAAATGGAGGACAGACCCGGCGCGCTGTACAGGGTAGTCGACACCCTCTCTTTGGCGGGTATCAACATCGAGTATATGTATGCCTTCACCGCGTCAGAGACCTTCGGCGCATATGTAGTGTTCAGAGTCGACGACGTAGAGGCGGCTCAAAAGCTCCTCGACGAAAAAGGTATCTCGACACTCGACGACGACGATATCCTTGATATGTAAGCCGATTGATAGACAATCAACGATCAACAATTAAAAGTAGTGGCAGCCCTTGCGGCTGCCATTATTAGTTATGAGAGGATTTTAACACTGTATGATTCTTTATCGGAAAAATAAAATGGCTCTTGGCTCATAACTCATAGCTCAATAATAATATTTTTCGTC
Source organism: uncultured Ruminococcus sp. (assembly GCA_902776495.1). GTDB lineage: Bacteria > Bacillota > Clostridia > Oscillospirales > Acutalibacteraceae > Ruminococcoides. The sequence goes on from CACYQK010000014.1 coordinate 3,763, forward strand.
AAAGGGCAGGAAAAGTCAAATTTCCCCTTGACTTTTTCAAAATATGGTATATAATATAATTAGCACTCGGATATATAGAGTGCTAAAATAATGTAATTTTATTTAGGAGGCTATATATCATGACAATCAAACCCTTGCTCGACAGAGTAGTATTAAAGGTAGAAGAGGCTGAGGAAAAGACCAAAAGCGGTATCATCCTTTCATCCGCCGCTCAGGAAAAGCCCCAGTTTGCTTCCGTTGTCGCTGTAGGACCCGGCGGCGTTGTAGACGGCAAAGAGGTAGAGATGTATGTTAAGGTAGGCGACAAGGTCATCGCCTCAAAGTACGCAGGCACAATGGTCAAGATCGACGGCGAGGAATACACGATCGTAAATCAGTCGGATATCCTTGCTACATTAGAGTAATTTAAGGTAATTTGGAGGTAATTAATTATGGCTAAACAAATCGCATACGGTGAGGACGCCAGAAAAGCTCTTATGAGCGGCGTTGATCAGCTCGCCGACACAGTAAAGATCACACTCGGCCCCAAGGGCAGAAACGTAGTGCTCGACAAAAAGTTCGGCGCTCCGCTCATCACAAACGACGGCGTTA
>CACYQK010000014.1:4360-26930 GCA_902776495.1 uncultured Ruminococcus sp.
CTGCTCGCTCAGGCGCTTATCCGCGAGGGTATGAAGAACGTCACCGCCGGCGCTAACCCGATGATCCTCAAAAAGGGCATCGCGGACGCTGTTGACGTAGCCGTTAAGGCGGTTATGGAGAACAGCCAGCAGGTTACAGGCTCAGCCGACATCGCGAGAGTCGCTACAGTATCATCTCAGGATGAGTTCATCGGCAACCTTATCGCCGAGGCTATGGAAAAGGTAACCACCGACGGCGTTATCACCGTTGAGGAGAGCAAAACTGCCGAGACCTACAGTGAGGTCGTTGAGGGTATGATGTTCGACCGCGGCTATATCGCTCCCTATATGGTAACAGATACAGACAAGATGGTCGCAGAGCTCGAAAATCCGCTCATCCTCATCACAGACAAGAAGATCTCAACAACTCAGGAGATCCTTCCTTTGCTCGAGAGCATCGTTCAGGCTGGCAGAAAGCTCCTCATCATCGCCGAGGACGTAGAGGGCGAGGCTCTTACAACTCTCGTGCTCAACAAGCTCCGCGGTACATTCACCGTTGTTGCCGTTAAGGCTCCGGGCTTCGGCGACAGAAGAAAAGAAATGCTCCAGGATATCGCCACACTCACAGGCGGTACCGTTATAACCTCAGACCTCGGTCTTGAGCTCAAGGACACAACAATGGATCAGCTCGGTACAGCTCGTCAGGTCAAGATCGAAAAAGAGAACACTATCATTGTTGACGGCGCGGGCGACAAGGACGCTATCAAGGGCAGAGTCGCTCAGATCCGCCAGCAGATCGAGACCTCGACCTCTGACTTCGACCGCGAAAAGCTTCAGGAGCGTCTTGCTAAGCTCGCCGGCGGCGTAGCTGTTATCAAGGTCGGCGCTGCTACAGAGATCGAAATGAAGGAAAAGAAGCTCCGCATCGAGGACGCTCTCGCGGCTACAAAGGCTGCGCTCAAGGCTCTTGAGGAGCCGCTGCGCCAGATCGCCGCTAACGCCGGTCTTGAGGGCAGCGTTATCGTTGAGAACATCAAGCGCGAGAACAAGGTAGGCTACGGCTTCAACGCGCTCACAGAGGAGTACACCGATATGATGGAGGCAGGTATCGTTGACCCGACAAAGGTAACGCGCTCCGCTCTCCAGAACGCTTCTTCGGTAGCTTCTATGGTACTCACCACCGAGTCGCTCGTTGCCGACATCAAGGAGCCCACACCTCCCGCGGCACCCGCACCCGACATGGGCGGAATGTACTAAGCAACGTGACGTTGCATCCAACCCTCCTTTTTAAACGGTCGCGGTTATCGTAAGTTCGCATAACGGAGGGTCATAACTTCTGATTTATTCAAACAGTTGTCATTCTTTACTAAAGGGTGGCAGCTGTTTTTTTCTTTTAAAAAACAATAAACTGACAAATATATACAAAGATATATTATTATATAAAATACTTTAAGAAATTTTTTAAAATAATATTTAATTTGGTTCTTAACTGTTGATTTTTGGGTGTGCTTGTATTAAAATAATAGTAGTGCGTAACGCACTGTCAAAAGTAAAAATTACATACGATTATTAAAGGAAAGAGTTTATGGATTTTTCAGACATTATTATGCTGCTAAGCGGCGTCGCTCTGTTCTTGTTCGGTATGTCCGTAATGGGCGACGGACTTCAAAAATCTTCCGGCAACAAACTCGAACCCATTCTTTTCCGCCTTACAAGCACAATGCCAAGGGGTGTTTTGCTCGGCGCTTTGGTCACCGCGGTGATCCAGAGCTCCAGCGCGACCTCGGTAATGGTAGTCGGCTTTGTAAATTCCGGAATGATGAAGGTTCGGCAAGGTATTTCCGTAATACTCGGCGCAATTTTAGGCACAAGTATCACGGGCTGGGTAATCTGCCTGAGCTACATTGACGGCGCGGCAGGTTTTGCCGAGATATTCTCGACCGCTACGCTTACGGGTATTGTCGCTCTTGTGGGAATCATCCTAAAGATGTTCTCAAAGAACGTTACGACAAAAAATGTCGGCGACATCTTCCTCGGCTTTGCCGTTTTGATGTTCGGTATGAGCGCAATGAGCTCGTCTGTTAAGGATCTGGGCAATCAGGAATGGTTTACCTCGACAATGACCTCAATGTCAAATCCGTTCCTCGGTATTTTGGTAGGTCTTGTATTTACAGCGCTTTTGCAGTCGGCGTCGGCGTCTGTCGGTATTATCCAGGCGTTGTCTGTAACGGGCGCTTTGACGTTTGAATCGGCTTGGCCGCTGCTTTTGGGTGTAATCGTCGGCGCGGCGCTCCCCGTTGTGCTTTCTTCAATGGGCGCTACCGCAAAGGGAAAGCGCACGGCGTTTGTCTATCCCATATGTACAACGCTCGGCGTTATTTTGCTTGCGGCGCTGTACTATACCGTGAGTATTTTCGTTCAGTTCCCGTTTGTAAAAGAGGTTATGAACCCGTTCTCGCTGGCGCTTACAAACACTATAATGCGTTTTGTGCTCATCCTTTTGGTTCTGCCGTTTACCAATCTTATCGAAAAGATGGTCACGACTATGTTCAAGGGCGACGACGAAGAAGACGAGGATATGCCCTCGACCCGTCTTGAGGATCGCTTCATTCCTCACCCCGCGCTCGCTATCGAGCAGAGCCGTATGACGATAAACAATATGGCTGCGTCGTCACAGAAGGCGGTTGGAAAGGCGATCTCTCTGATCAGTAATTACGACGAAAAGACCTTCAAAAAGGTCAAAAAATTAGAGGATCAGGTCGACAGCTACGAGGACGCTTTAGGCACATATCTTATCAAGCTGACCGCTCAGGAGATGACCATAAAGCAAAACGAGGCTGTGTCGGTATTCCTGCACACCGTGCCTGAGTTTGAGAGTATATCCGATATCGCTATGAATATCGCGATCAAGGCAAAGGAAATGCACGATAACAAGTACCATTTTTCCGACGCTGCCAACCAAGAGCTCGAAACCATGTGCAAGGCTGTGCTCGAGATCGTAAATATGACTAACCAAGCCTTTACCGAGGGTGATCTCTCGCTTGCAAGGCAGGTAGCTCCGCTTGAGGAATACATCGACTATATGCGCGATACTATCAAGCAAAACCACGTTCACAGACTTAAAAAAGAGATTTGCTCATTGAGTCAGGGTATCGTATTCAACGATATAATCACCAACCTTGAGCGCGTCTCGGATCTCTGCTCAAATATCGCGGTCGCTATGATCGAGATCGGCGAGGAATCATTTGAAACTCACGAGTACCTCAACACAGTACGTGAGCGCCAGGGCAAAAAGTTTGAGAACCAGTACGCAGATTATAAAGAAAAATACACACTCTAACACAATACCGCCGGCAAAAAAGCCGGCGGTTTTCACTTGCATTTACTCTGTTTTTATATTATAATGTATTAAACAATTAAGGCGGTGGTAATATGAAAATCAAGGAGAATTTTATTCTGCGCAAGGTCGCGGATTCTTATATCGTAGTCCCGGTCGGCAGTATGACGCTGAATTTTAACGGTATCATCAATCTTAACGAGACCGGCGCGTTCCTCTTTGAAAAGCTCCAGCAGGGAGCCGGTAGGGAAGACCTCATAAACGTTTTGCTTGAAGAATACGATGTTGTTCCCGACAGGGCTGCAAAGGATGTAGATGTTTTTATTCAAAAGGTAAGGGATGCCGATGTGCTCGAGTAAGGAAGCGCAGCTAAAGGATCTTGTAGACATAATAATAGAAAAGCTCGAAGCGGGCGGTACAGTGACCTTTACGCCTCACGGCGAAAGTATGCTGCCAATGCTGCGCGACGGGGAAGACGTTGTGGTTCTGTCAAAGCCCAAGGGCAGGCTAAAGCTTTTTGATTTACCGCTGTACAGGCGCGCCAACGGCACGTTTGTGCTGCACAGGGTCATTGATTTTGACAACGACGGCTCATATGTTATGTGCGGCGATAACCAGTTCCGCAAGGAGCACGGCATAAAGGACAGCGACATTATCGGCGTAGTCACCGCGTTTTACCGCAAGGGCAAGCCGTACACAACACAATCGTTTTTATACCGGACATATGTAAACTTTTGGTACTATACGCGGCCGGTACGAAGATTGTACAAGTTCGGCAAACGCGGAGCTGTCAAATTACTCGGTATCAAGCCAAAGGATAAGAAGAACAACGAGAACAAAAAGAATCAGTTAAATCAAGACAAATAATAAGGGTGTTTCGTTTGCTGAAACACCCTTTGTTTTATTATTCGGCTTTTATATCTGTTTCTTTATACGGATTGTAGTATTCAACCTTTTTGTTGATTTTCGCGATGACCTTCTTTATCTTATCGGATGCATCGAGTATCGTGTTCAGCGCGTAGGCTGCAACGGGGATAAGCAACGGTATATACGTCAGTACGTACTGCGATTTTCCTTCAAACAGCAGGTGATACCCAAAGCCTCCCAAGACAACAAGCGGCAGCAGAATGGTTTCGATATTTGTCTTTTTATTGATGAACATCATGTAAATACCCGCCGCAAACAGCAGATAAAGGATCTGCATATATATGTTGAAGTGGATCCCAAGCGCCTGACCAAAGCTGCCCTCATAAACCGCCTTACCGATTCCTTTTGAGGCGAGCTCGTTGTCGGTATGACCTTTGACCTTGCTGACCCAAATACTCTCAAACTCGGGTTCGTTCCACTGGCTCAGTATCTTCTTGCTAAAGAAGTCAAAGGCGTTCATCTTTTTGTTTTTACCCATTTGATTAAGCTTTGTATCTATGTTTTTCCAAGAAGCTTTATCGGCTGCCTTGTTGTCAAGGTTTGCCTGAAGGTAAGTGTCAAGTCCGGTTCTGGTATACCAGCCGGGAGCCATATACGATTCGGTAACACCCATATCGAGGTACTGCACCTGGCTGAGTCCGTCCGCCAAATCGGTCTTTGCGCGGCTTTCGTAGCTTAATATTACAAGGTTGACCGAACCGATCGAGGCAATACAAATCACTAAGGCAAAAGCAATGCTTACGATACCCAGATTGAGGGGAGTATTGCTGTTTTTTTCGTTATTCATTTTATCATTTTGATCTTTGTTCTTGATGCCTTTAATGATGTTTTTAGCTGCGTGGACGGCGAGCATAACAACAAACGCCACGAGGTAGATCATATTGTTGTACTTCGCGAGTATCGCAAGCACCAGAAAAACAGCACAGGGAGCCATCCATCTGTATTTTCCGGTTTGGAAGTATTTGATCAGCATCAGGCTTGCCCAGATCGCGAACGACATACCCATAATGTTGCCGTATACGAATGTGCATAGCAAGATCGGCTGGAAGCACGCCGCGAGCAAAACGATAGTAAAGAACTCAACGCTTCTTCTCTTGAACAGAAGACGTGCCATTCTTGCAAGCGCAAAGTAAGCGGACGACAGGCAAAGAACGTTGATGACCTGCATCGGCATTGAGCTTGTTGTGCCGAAGATCCTGTATACGATCTCGCTGATCAATACATATCCGAGCTGGAACGGATAGAAATTAAAATAAGAATAACCCTGATAGAAATCCTTGTTGTAGAATTTCATACCGTCAATAAACGGGGTGTAATTGTTTTTGGCTGCCTTTGTTGCGGTCTCAAAGATATTCTGGCTGTCAGCCGCGGGGACCGAAGTCACAGAGAATATCCAGATAAAGCCGAGCAGGATGACCCACACAACGATACCGATCTCAAAGAACCTGATGTTGATTTTTGAGAAGAAATTATATGTCTTTCTGAACGCGAACGCCAGACCGAAGAATATCGCCGTAAACAGAATGTTCAAAAGTATATTGTCGTTTATATACAGCACTTTCTCGTTGGAATAAGCCGCGGGATCGATCACGCTTGTCTGAAAATAGCTCATTATCGCCACATAGCCGAATGCAATAAATACAAAAAGCGAAATGATATTGACAACTATGTATTCGACCATATTCTGATTTTTTACGGTCATAATTGTTTTGACATTTTCGGCTGTATTTTCAGTGACCGCAGTGTTTTTTGCAGTTGTCTTAGCCTTTGTGTTTTTTCTGCCGCCTTGGGTTTTGCCCTTGGCAGCGTTGTTTGGTTTGGCCTTGTCGGCCTTTGGTTTTTTTTGTGGTTTCTGTCCCATTATATTACCGCCTGAACTAAAATTCTTCTTTAACCGAGCGCAAAAAGAGCTTGCGCAGCGATTTTTCGACGTCCGAACCCTCAAAGAGGACCTCGTACACAGCGTGTACGATCGGCAGGTCAACGCCGTATTCCTGACCTAATTTATAAAGAGCCTTTGACGTCATAACGCCTTCGGCTAACTTTTCAAATTTATTGCCCTTGACAAACTGCTCGCCGTATTTCCTGTTATGGCTCCAAGGGGAGAAAAGGGTCGCTTCGTAATCGCCGAGGTGGCATAGTCCGTAAGCGCTGAACTCGTTGCCACCGAGCGCCTTGATAAGCCTTGCGATCTCCCTTGTGCCTCGCGCCATAAGCGCGCCCTTCAGCGAGGTGTAGCCCAAGCCGTCGAGCATACCCGCGGCAAGACCGATAACGTTCTTTGCCGCCGCTCCGATCTCAGAGCCTATCAGGTCGGTGCCGAGGTAAAAGCGGATGAGCTCGCTTGTGAACTGAGAAACCAGCTTTTCCTTTACCGCTTGGTTGTTGCTGTCGATCACCATACAGTTCGGTATGCCCTTGACATAGTCCTGCGGGTGTCCGGGGCCGACCCATACGGCAATCGGAGTTTTATCCTCGTCAACAAAGTCGCCGACTACCTGACTCAGTCTTTTGCCGGTAGTCACCTCAACGCCCTTCATACACAGCACGATGATTTTGCCGTCGAGGTCGTACTTTGAAATGTCGTTAAAATAAGAGCGCAGATACTGCGATGAAATCGAGATCACGATGACCTCGGCGCGATTCACCGCGTACTCAAGATCGTCTGAGATCTCGATGCTCTCGGGGAACGACAGGTAATCGTTTTTTCGTTCGCTTTTTAGCCTAATAAACTCGGGCGCGTCACTCAGTCCGCAGGAGAGCACCTCGTGGCCGATCTTGTCAAGATACCACGCTATGCAGCTGCCCCAGCGTCCGCAGCCCAAAACTGAAATCTTCATAAGTTACCTCTTATGTAATACTATAAAAATACATTAAAAAACCCGCCCGACCGTATGATTTAAATAATAACCTGCCTACGAGTAGAACAGGTGGGTGCCCACCTTCAAGCTTCAGGCTCCCTTCTTCCAAAAAGTGGGAGGTCTGCACACCACTTGAAGAGTAAAGCTCCCGATTTAAGAGTTGTAGGGTTATTTACGGCGGGATCATTCATCATAAAACGAAGAATTGTACCGCTCTTCAAAAATGCAGGAGATCCTGACGGTCATATCGTGTTCGGGATAGCTAAAGAAAGTTTCTTCATTTTCGGTATCCGCTCTTAAAACCAGATAGTCCGCGCTTGACTTCAGCGCCGTCTCATAGTCCTGATAGCGGGGGAGAAGAATATAGTATTTTTTGCCCTCAAAATCTATGATGTCAAGTATTTCAAACTCGGTATTTTTGCCGTCTTCATCAGAAAGCGTCAAAATATCGGGCGAATAATCATTTGTCATACTATAACTCCGAACGGATCGCGTTGCCTTTGATCCCTGATTTATACTATAATTGTACATTGTTTTGCGCTATTAGTCAAGTGTTTTAGTGCTCTAAAAATAAATATATATTTTCACAAAAAGTTTTAAAAAAAGTGTTGACAATATACAAAAAGTATGATATAGTATAGACAAGATAAATTTAGAGACTTCCTTTCTATGTGCTTGATTACTCCATAAAATTACCTAAAAACCGACGGCTTCCTACCGTCGGTTTTTACGTTATGCCGTAATTTATTAATCTTTTGAAACATTTATTGAAAACGGCGTAAAAATGGGATATAATTAGTCATAATATGTTAGTATGAGGGGAGAAAGACCCCAACCTGTGATTGGAGATAATTATGCGCGCTTTTAACAAGCTTCCCGCTCAATTTAATAACGACAGCGTAAAAGCGTATTATGATATACTCAGCAAACGCAACGGCTCGATCATACTGAAAAGAGCCTTTGATATTATTGTGTCATTGATAATGCTTGTCATTTTGATAATCCCCATCATTATCGTTTCCGTTTGTATAAAGTTCAATTCTCCCGGTCCTGTTTTTTTTAGACAAAAGAGAGTGACAAAATACGGTAAGGTGTTCAGGATATTCAAGTTCAGGACGATGGTCGTAAACGCCGAGAGCTTAGGCTCGATGGTAACGACAAAGGGTGACAGCAGAGTTACCAAAATCGGAAAAACCCTGAGGAAGTACCGCCTTGACGAGCTGCCCCAGATTTTTAACGTTATTACGGGCGATATGTCTTTTGTCGGCACAAGACCGGAGGTCAAAAAGTACGTTGATCTTTATAAGGACGAGTATTACGCGACTTTGCTTTTGCCCGCGGGAATAACCTCATATACATCAATTATGTATAAAGACGAGGATAAGCTGCTCGCGTCAGCTGACGACGCCGACGAGGTTTATATAAATAATATCCTTCCCGAAAAAATGAAATACAACTTGGAGTACACCAAGGATTTCGGCTTTTGGTATGATATAAAGATAATGTTCAAGACCGTAAAAGAGGTTATTTCATAAGGAGTTAGCTGATGACCGCAGTAAAAGAGTTTTTTAAGAATACTTCTCTTTTCAGAAAAATTTATATTATCGACCTGTTTTTCTGTATGGTTTCGTTTGTGCAGCTGCTCGGTTATGTGCTGCTTCCGTTCCTGTTCTTCTGGGGACTGTGGCTTGTATTCTATAACCAGCGCCGCTACAACACCTTTTTTAATATGAGGTTCGGTATCTGGATAGGCGCGTTTATGGCGTTTTCGCTTTTGGCTATCGTTTTTAACATCACGCTAAGCGTGCTGCTAAGCGTGCTGGGCTTCTTTCATATGTTCATCTGCTTCTTTGTGTTTTACGGAATACATACCGAACCGGATTTTGACTTCAAAAAAGAGCTTTACTTTTTGGCTTATTTTATAGCTATCGCCACGACTATTATGAACACTATCGGGTTCTTCTGCCTGATGTTCGGCGTCCACTTTGACTGGAACTTCGAGGAGCTTTACTGGATCCGCTTCCCGCTTTACGAAAACCGCTTTACCGGTGTTTTCTTTAATCCCAATCTTCTGGGCTTTGTTTCGGTAGTCGGCATTGTATGCTGCCATATCCTGCACAAGGATACCTTTGTTCACGATCTCAGAAAGCCAAAGTCCAACAGGGTGTTTCTTGCTGCCTGCGGTGTGACTAATGTGTTCTCGCTGATTTTATGCGACTCAAACGCGGCGTTTGTTCTCGGCTTGGGATATGTTCTCATCTATGTTATTTATATGTTCTTCGACGTAAAACGAAAGTTTTCTCTGTCAAAGCTGTTTTTAAGGATATTAACGCTAATAGTTGTTTGCGCCGTTATAACGGGCGCGTCAATGGCGTTCAGGACCGTATTTAAGGCGGGCTTTGCCGTTGTAAACGCAAAAACCAACGCCTTTGTCGACGTGCTGTTCCACGACGAGGAGATAATAGACGAGATAGAGAGCGAGGCAGAGATCGAGGCGGACGAAAACGGCGAGGCTTCATTTGAACACGAGAACGCCAACATCGACAGCGGCAGATTTAAACTGTGGGATGAATCCATAGGTCTGTTCAGGCTTTCTCCGGTCATCGGTATCTCTTACGGCAATATAGTCAATTACAGCAACGAGTATCTCAACGGAGTGCTTCAGTTCGACTACAACCACTATGACCTGCATAACGGATTTTTGACGATATTAGTCTCGACCGGTGCAATAGGCGCTTTACTGTTCTGTATATTCGGGTTCAGGGTGGCAAAACATTCTGTCCAACATCTGTTTTTGCAGGAAACATCGTATCGGTATGATGTTTACCCGTGTCTGTTCGCGTTTTTGGGCGCTTATGTTTTTTACTCTTTCTTTGAAAAAGCATTGCTGTACGACATTTCGTTTTTGGTAATGTGGTTCTGGCTCTTTATGGGTTACTTGAGTTGCTTTATCGTCAAGCACGAGTCCAATTTGCAAAACCGGTATCTTTTCGGCAAAAAAAGATTTACAAGGGCTATGCTTTAATACTGATCTCAAATAAATTATTTAGACACTTTTTTATCTGAGATAAGCATAAGCCTTGTATAATTTGTAAATATGTAGTATAATAACCATAGGTATACGCAATTATATCTATGGTTATTTTTTTGAAGGGATTATTATGAGGCTTTTCTTAAAACGCGATGTGTCTTTAGGAGAGTCCGCCTTTGTGGTTTGCGATGAGCTCGGCGAAAACAAATACTTTGCCGACGTCGGAAAAACAAAGGTTGGCGGCAAATTTAATATTATTATCTCCGACGCCGAGGGTCAAACTGCGGCAAAGATCCGCGAGCTTCCGATAGTCGGCACAAAAACCTTTGTTTTTAAGGTGAACAAATCGCATATCACCTTTGTGGTTTTGCCCACCGCGAACGGGCTCAGCTGTAACTTTTACGGAAACAACTGGCATATAAACGGAGACCTCAGCTCAAAAAACTTTACGATCATAGATGTTGACAAAAGCGTGATCCTGCGCCACATAAAGCATACGGATCACTGCGAGCTTGAGATCGAGCGCGAGAGCGCCGAGCTTTACTGTGTTGCGGCGTCTATCTGCGCTAACCTTATAAACACTGTAGAAAAATTCGCCGTTCAGGCGGTCTAAGAATATTCAGGAGGATCATTTATGGATAAGCTCTTACAGCTGTTAAGCTCAAATTCAAAATTTTCTACCGCCGAGATTTCGGCGATGCTCGGCGAGCCCGAGGATTACATCAAGGCTCAGATCAAGGAGTACGAAAGCCGCGGCATTATCAAGGGCTATCAGGCAGTCGTGAACTGGGAAGAGGTAGAGAACAGCTATGTAGAAGCGCTGATCGAGCTCAAGGTAACTCCCAAAAGAGAAACCGGCTTTGACGATATGGCTCAGATGTGTATGGCGTTTGAAGAGGTAGACTCCGTGTATCTTATGGCGGGCGTTTACGACTTCGCGCTCATCGTAAAGGGCGAGACAATGCAGGATGTCGCTATGTTTGTCGCCAAAAAGCTCTCTACGGTCGACGGCGTTCTCTCCACAAGCACCCACTTTATTATGCGCAGATACAAGGACAGAGGAATGAATTTGTTTGGCTCCGACAGCCAATCAGACGAGAGGAGTCTTATTCTTTGATGGACTATAATAAATATTTGAACCGTAGTATTCAGTCGGTCAGTCCGTCGGGGATACGAAAGTTTTTTGATATCGCCAACGAGATGGATGACGTTATATCGCTGAGCATCGGCGAGCCGGACTTCCAGACTCCGTGGCATATCCGCGATGAGGGCATCCACAGCCTTATCAAGGGCAAAACGTGGTATTCGCCCAACCGAGGCTTCGCGGATCTGTTAAAAGAGATAACGTGCTACTATGAGCGCAGGTTCAATCTTACATATTCTCCCACCGACCAGACGCTTGTGACGGTCGGCGGTTCCGAGGCTATCGACCTCGCATTCAGGACGCTTGTAGAAAGCGGCGACGAGGTGATCATACCTCAGCCGTCCTTTGTTTGCTACGAGCCCTTGGCGGTTATGGCAGGCGGTACGCCCGTCATAATCAATACAAAAAACGAGGATAATTTCAGGCTGAAAGCGGACGACCTTCGCGCGGCGATCACCCCGAAAACAAAGCTTTTGGTGCTGCCGTTTCCCAATAACCCAACCGGCGCTATAATGGAGAGGCACGACCTTGAGGAGATAGCGAAGGTCGTTATAGAAAATGACCTTATCGTGCTCTCGGACGAGATATATTCCGAGCTGACCTACGGCGGCAGAAACCATGTTTCGATAGCTTCCGTAGACGGAATGTACGAGCGCACGGTAGTTATCAACGGATTTTCAAAGTCCTACGCCATGACGGGCTGGAGGCTCGGCTACGCGCTCGGACCTTCTCAGATAATCGACCAGATGACAAAGCTCCACCAGTACGGGATAATGTCGTCTCCTACGACCGCCCAGTACGCGGCTATCGAGGCGCTCAGACACGGCGACCGTGACGTAAAAAGAATGCGCGATGAGTACGATATGCGCCGCCGACTGGTGGTCGACAGCTTCAACGATATGGGGCTTTCGTGCTTTGAGCCGCTCGGCGCGTTCTATGTGTTCCCGTGCATAAAGTCAACGGGACTCAGCTCAGAGGAATTCTGCACAAGACTGATTATGGAAAAACACGTCGCGGTAGTGCCCGGCAGCGCGTTCGGCAAATGCGGCGACGGATTTGTAAGGGTTTCCTACTCATACTCGCTCAAGCACCTGAAAATCGCGCTTGAGCGCATCAGGGAATTTGTAAAGGAGCTAAAGGATGAAAACAACGGTTAAGGCTCCCGCCAAAATCAATTTGACGCTCGAGGTGCTCTCAAAGCGCCCCGACGGTTATCACGAGCTCGCAACGATAATGCAGGCGGTATCTCTGTTCGATACAATAACCTTGGAGGATAACGACAGCGGAGAAATTACGCTTTCCTGCAACTACGAGGGCGTACCCTGCGATGAAAAGAATATCTGCTACAAGGCGGCGGAAAGGTTCTTTGAGTACACAAAGCGCGAGAACAAGGGTCTGCATATCGACATCGACAAAACTATCCCGACTCAGGCGGGTCTCGCGGGCGGAAGCAGCGACGGCGCGGCCGTTATAATGGGGCTCAACGCGATGTTTGGTACTATGCTAAAACCCGCAGAGATGAATATGCTCGGCGAAAAGGTCGGCGCGGATGTTCCGTTTTGCATAGCGGGCGGCACAAAGCTCTGCACGGGTATCGGTACGACGATGAAAAAGCTGCCGTCCTTCAACTGTTCGGATATCGTCATCTGTAAGCCGCAGACCGTCAGCGTTTCCACCGCGGAGGCGTACAAAAAGGTCGACGCGCTCAACCCTCACGCTTCCTATACGGACGAGATGATCAAGGCGCTCTACAGCCGCGATATGTTTATGATTTCCACCACGATCTTCAACGACTTTGAGCTCGCGCTCCAAATCCCGGAGGTCAACGATATAAAGAGCATAATGCTCAAAAGCAAGGCTCGCGGCGCGGGGATGAGCGGTTCGGGCTCTGCAGTGTTTGCGGTATTCACCTCATCGCGCAGGGCAAAGGCGTGTTATGACGCGCTAAAGGAGCAGTACCCCGAGACATTTTTGTGCAAGCCCATAAAAACCGGGTGTACAGTAGAATAAATACTTAAAACCTGTCCATAATCCAGATAAGAAAGGACAGGTTTTTGTTTATGAAGTTGTTTGTAAAATCAGCGTGCATCGCGTTTGTGCTCGTTGTTATCTACTCGCTTATCCCGTTTCAGGCTCAGTGCGATAATATCTCGCGCGATGTATTCAGGCTGCATATCCTCGCGAATTCCGACAGCGATCACGACCAGAGCGTTAAGCTCAAAGTCCGCGACAGGGTGCTTGAATACTCAAAGGGCTTGTTTGAGTCGGCAAAATCAAAACAAGAGGCGGAAAGCCTGGTTTCAAGTAATCTCGATAACATAACGCGGGTCGCGCAAAATGAATTAAAAGACCTCGGCTGTGATCAAACCGTAAAAGCCGAGATCAAAAAAATGTACTTTACCACCCGTTACTACGATTCATACACACTGCCGTCGGGAATGTACGACGCTTTAAGGATCACCATAGGCAGCGGCAAAGGCCACAACTGGTGGTGCGTGATGTACCCGTCTATCTGCGTAAGCGCGGCGGCAGAACAGGACGAAAAGGCAAAGCAGGCGCTCGATGATGACGAGTACGAGATAATAAAAAACGAAAAATACAGTTATAAATTCAAGGTAGTCGAGCTTTTTGAAATGATGAAAACAATTTTTGAAAAATAAAAAAGTTATATATTTTTTCGTAGGGGCACACGGGTCCGCCCCTACAAATGAATTTATGGAGGATAAGATGCTTCAGTTTATTTTGGGCAGAAGCGGTTTTGGAAAAACCTCGTATATTTACAACAAAATAAAGGAAATGGTATCGTCGGGCGAAGATAAGATAATTATGCTCGTGCCCGACCAAAGCACGTTTGAGACCGAAAAATCTCTCTTTGAGCTGCTCGGCGCAAAGGACTCCAAGAGCGTAAGCGTTTTCGGCTTTCTCAGCCTTTGCAGAAGCGTCTATGAGCAGACCGCGAATTACCCAAAGAATGTGATAGACGACGGCACAAGGGCTGTTATTATGAGCCTAACGCTTGAACAGCTCGCGGGCAAACTCACCTTATTGAGCGAAGAGAAGAACAGGGGTATTCCCGATTTGATGATCTCCACCCTAAAGGAGTGCAAAAAGAGCGGAGTCACCTCCGATATGCTCCGCGCTGCCGCCGAGAATATCGACGACAACACCGTAAAGACTAAGCTTAACGAGACCGCGCTGGTTTTCGACAGCTTTGACGCTATCGTGTCGCAGAGCTACATAGACCCGCTCGATGACCTCGACAGAGTGTATAATATTCTTTTAGAGAATAATAGTTTGTTCAGCGGCTATACCTTGTTCGCGGATTCGTTCAGCGGCTTCACCGCGCAGCAGCTTAAGCTCATCAGGCTACTTATGAACCGCTGCGGCAATACATATATAGCGCTAACGCTCGACCCGGAAAACGCTCAGAACGAGGATGTTTTCGCGACCTGTAACGAGACCTACAAAAAGCTGAAAGCTATCGCCAACAAGGATTTTATCAATATTGCAGCTCCCGTAAAGCTCACCGAGTGCACGCGCTTTAATAACGACGAGCTAAAAACGCTTGAAGCCTTCGCGTTTCGCAACCGCAAGCCCGATACGCCGTTTGCATCACGCCCCGAGAACGTATCTGTCTACAAGGCGAGCGATCAAAGCGACGAGTGCGAGTACATAGCAAGGCAGATCAAGCACCTTATCATCGACGAGGGGTATCTGTATTCAGACATCTCGGTCATCTGCCACGAGACCGACAAATACAACGGGATTTTGGACGTGATATTTGAAAAGTACGAGATACCGTACTTTATGGACGTGCGCAAGGACGCCGACGTCAAGCCCGTTATCAGGCTTGTCAATTCGATTTTCAGGATGATACTCGACAACTTTGAGCGCGAGGATATTCTGTCGCTCCTCAAAACAGGGCTGACTGATAATTCTTCAGAAGAAATATGCGACTTTGAAAACTACGTTTATATCTGGAACATCAACAATTCCGGCTTCAAAAAGCCGTTTGAGAACAACCCGCGCGGTTTTTCGGAGAGTTTTACAGAGTCCGACGAGCGCGCCTTGGCGGCTGCCGAGGGCGTAAGGCGCTCGGTGATCGAGCCGATAATCAAGTTCAAAAAAGATATAAAAGACAAATCGGGACTCGAGATCTCAAGCCTGCTCTATAAGCTCTTAGAGAATATGGGAGTGCCCGAAGCCCTCAAAAGGCTTTACGACGAGCTGTCAGAAAACGGAGAGGCGGAGTACGCCGCCGAGCAGATAAGGATCTGGGAGCTCTTGATGGACGCCCTCGACAAAACCGTGGCGGTAATAGGAGAGAGCAAGCTTTCCGCAAAGCGGTACTACGAGCTTTTGACAAGGCAGATACATTCGATCGACTTCGCCGAGATCCCGCGCAAGCTCGACTGCGTGACCGTGACCACCGCGCAGAGGGTGAGGATATCCTCACACAAGGCGGCGTTCGTTATCGGCTGCAACGACGGAGTTTTCCCCGCGGCGCCGAAAAGCACCGGGCTGTTCTCGGCGTATGAGCAAAAGCTGCTCATACTAAACGACCTCGATTTTACCGAGGACTTTTCGGACGTTGCGAACCTCGAGACATATATGGCGTACTGCTGTATCACCGCGGTGTCGGACAAGCTCTTTGTAAGCTACCCAACGGTCGATTTGAAGGGCGAAAAATTCAAGCCCTCGCAGATAATCAGCGAGGTATCGGCGGCATTCCCGAAAATCGCCGTGCTTGATAAAACTGATTTTGACTACTCCATGACCGACTCTATGCTGGCGTTAAAGCCCGCGTTTGAAGAATACGCGCGCTCGCTCTGCGGCAACAGAGAGCTCCTCGGCCTGCGCCGGTTTTTTGACAACGACAGCGAATACAAATCAAAGGCCGAGGCGGTCAGGCGAGCCGCCCAAAAGTCTCCGTTTGTGATAGAGGACAGGAAAAACGCGGAGGAGCTTTTCGGCGAAAGGCTCAACATCTCCGCTTCTCAAATAGAAAAATTCAGCAATTGCCCGTTCTCGTACTTCTGCAATTACGGGTTGCGCATCCGCGAGCGCTACAGAGCAGAGATCAACCCGATGGAGTACGGCACGCTCGTGCACTATATCCTCGAGGTTTTCTTTGATACATTTGAAAAAAGCGAATACAGCACAATGAGCGATGAAGAGATCATCCGCTTTATAAACGACACGCTCTCCGATTATCTTGTGACACACTTCGGCGGCGAGGATAACAAAACCGGCGAGTTTATGTTTGAGCTTAAAGTCCTCAGCGGCAACGTGCTGATTCTGCTTAAACATATCATCGAGGAGCTGTCCCAGAGCGATTTTGACGTCGCGGACTGCGAGCTGAATATCTCAGAGGAGATACCCGCATACAATGTAAAGCTCAAAAACGGACGCACCGTGTCTATCCGCGGAAGCGTAGACAGGGTAGACGTGATGGAAAAGGACGGGGCAAAATACCTGCGCGTTATCGACTACAAAACAGGGCCGAAGGATTTCAAGCTCAGCGATATTCTCTACGGCGTGAACCTGCAAATGCTCATTTATCTGCACTCGATCGACTCCACAGGCAAGCAAAAGTACGGAGAGATCATCCCCTCGGCGGTGCTCTATATGCCGGGCACGACCCCGACTGTCTCCGCGGATAATATGACGGACGACAAAATAAAAAAGGAGCTTGACTCAAAGCTCAAAATGAAGGGCGTCGTGCTTGACGACAGAACAGTCATCCACGCGATGGACAAGACCGACGCCGCCACATATATCCCCGTTAAACTCGAATTTGACAGGCGGCAGTCATCGAGCAGGCTCAGCAGCGACGAATTTGACACGGTATTCAAAAAGCTCGATCTGACCGTTGCCGATATGGGCAACAGACTATACGACGGCAAGATCGAGGCAGCTCCGCTAAAGGGAGCTTACGACGGCTGCGCCTACTGCCCGTACGACAGCGTTTGCGCCTATCGTCAGAGCGAGCCGAGGAACGCCGTTGCTATGGATAAACAGACCCTTATGGACGAGCTCAAAAAGGAAGGCGGTGAAGAAGATGCGTGAGTGGACTAATGAACAGCTCAACGCGATAGATTCAACCGACGGTTCAGTGCTTGTTTCAGCCGCCGCGGGCTCGGGCAAGACCGCCGTACTTGTCGAGCGCGTAAAAAAGATGATAACGCGAGATAAAGCTCCCGTTGACGCCGACAGGCTTTTGGTAGTCACCTTCACCCGCGACGCCGCCGCCGAGATGAAGCAGAGGATAAGCGAGGCGATAAACAAGCTTATTGAAAAAGACCCCTACAACCCGTATTATATCGAGCAAAAAAAACGCTTGAACAATGCGCATATCTCCACGATAGACAGCTTTTGCGGCGATATAGTGAGGGAGTATTTTCACGCGCTCGGTATCTCGTCCGACTACCGTATAGGCGACATAGGCGAGCTTGACGTGCTCGGCAAAAAGGCTCTGGACAAAACCTTTGAGGAGTTCTATATTTCCGAGCCAAAGGGATTTGAAGAACTTCTTAACGCCTTTGCCGCCACCAAAAAGGGCGACGCGGCGCTGAGGAAATCAGTCCTTAAAATCAGTGATTTTCTGTCGACCCAGCCGTTCCCGGAGGTCTGGCTCGACAAAATGCTTAACAGCTACAGCGAAAAAAACTTTTCAAAATCGCTGTGGGGCAAAATCATTATCTCGAGTATCGAGGACAACGTCAACAGGCTCATAAATCTGCTCAAAAGCGCGGAAAAATCGCTTGAGACCGAGCCCGAGCTTGCCGAAAAATTCCTCGACCCCGTAAGGGAAGACAAAAGCTGGCTCGAAAAACTGCTCGTTGTTTTGCAAGAGGACAACTGGGACGGGCTGATAGATTACATAAACGGCTTTTCTCCAAAGAAAAACATCCGCGCGCCAAAGGGGTACACCGACCATCCGGTAAAGGTATCGGTCGCAAAAAAGCGCGACACGGTCAAAAAAGAGATAACTAAGCTCATAACATCCTACAATTACACCGAGCTTCAGGCGGACAATGAGCTTGCCGAGGTCAAGGTGATCCTCAGCGTGCTGTTTGACATCGTAAAGGATTATCTTAAAAACTTTGAAAAACTCAAAAACGATAAAAACATACTTTCGTTCTCCGACGTAGAGCAGCTCGCGGTCAAGCTGTTAGCGGAATACGATTCTGATTCAGGCTGGAAAAAAACCGCCTGCGCCGAAGAGATCTCCGCACGCTTTGACGCGGTCATAGTCGATGAGTATCAGGACGTGAACGATGTTCAGGAGCTGATTTTTAACTGCGTATCAAACGGAGACAACCTGTTCACCGTCGGCGACGTAAAGCAGAGCATCTACAGCTTCCGCCAGGCACGGCCGCAGATCTTTATAAAAAGGCGCGGCAGCTACAACCGTTTTGACAGGGAAAACCCCGATTATCCCGCAACTATAATTCTTGACAAGAATTTTAGAAGCCGTTCTCAGGTCTGCGATACGGTCAATTTTATCTTTAAGCACCTTATGTCAAAGCGCGCCGCTCAGATGGACTACACAAAGGACGAGTACCTTTATGTCGGCGCAAAAAATTATGACGAGGGCGAAAACTGTGAGACCGAGGTCGTGCTGATAGATAAATCTCATTTTCCCGACGACTTGTCAAAGGCTGATCTTGAAGCCCGATATATCGCGGAAAAAATCCATCAAATGAGAAGTGAAGGCTTTATGGTGACGGAAAAGGACGGCACAAAAAGAAAAGCCACCTTCGGCGACTTCGCGGTTCTTCTCAGGAACACCAGCTCGGGCGGCGCGTTCTCTTCAAACGAGGACGGCAAGCGCAAGGGCGCGACCGAGTTTGTAAAGAACCTAAACAGCTTTGGCGTGCCCGCGTTTTGCGAGGACACCGACAGCTTTTTTGACGCGACAGAGATAAAGCTTCTGCTCAACTTTTTGCGCGTGATAGATAACCCCTCGCTCGATATTCCGCTGCTCTCGGTGATTTGCAGCCCGATCTACGGCTTTACCCCCGACGAGCTCGCGCATATCAGGGCGCGCGAGCGCTATATAAGTTTGTACTCATCCCTCTGCCAAAACAGAGAGGACAGCGGCAAAATCGAGGGCTTCCTTGCCGAGCTAAAGCGATTAAGGCAGTATTCGTCCGTGTGTACGGTCGACGAGCTTATCGGAAGATTGCTCGATACCACTGCGCTCGGCGCGATAACCGCCGCGGTCAAGGGCGTTCAGTCGGCGCAGAAGAATATTAACCTCCTGCGCGTTTACGCCCGTGATTTTGAAAAGCACGGCTATAAATCGCTCTCGGACTTTATCTCTTTCATCGACAAGATGATCGAGACCGACAGCAAGCTCAGTGCCGCCTCAAACGCCGACAGCTCAAACGTCAACGGCGTCAGGGTGCTCAGCATACACAAGTCAAAGGGTCTTGAATATCCGATTTGCTTCATCGCGGACACCGCCCATCAGTTCAATCTCAGCGATCTTAAAAAGGACGTTCTGCTCGACAGCAAAGCGGGACTCGGCGTAAAGCGCAAAATCGGAGTTTTGAGCTACAATACGCTGCCGAGATCTGCTGTAATGCTCGAGCTCGAGCGCAATCAGATCGCCGAGGAAATGCGGTTGTTCTACGTGGCGTTGACAAGGGCAAAGGAAAAGCTCTTTGTGATCGGCACGGTCGCCAATGCCGACAGATTCAAGGACTCGGTAAACTCAAAGCTCAGCGAAAACAGGGCAGAGCCCTACGCGGTCACGTCCTGCAAGTCTATGTTTGAATGGATGATGCTCGCGTCCTTGCTCAACCCCTCGGTGCGCCGGGATATACTTCCGTCGGCGGAGGCGATAAGCGCAGAGTCTTATCCCGAGTGGAAGTACACCGAGATCAAAGCCTTTGAGGACGCCGACCAAAGCGCTGAGAGCGTGATAAATGAAATCGCTGTCCAAGCGGAACAAGAGCTTACAGACGGCATAAACTACGCCGAAATACTCCGCAAAAATCTCAGCTTCAAGTACCCGAACGCGGACATTATGGACTTGCCGCAAAAGGTCACGGCCTCTCAGGTAGCCCACAGCCAAAGCGACGAGTACTTTGACAAGGTGATAAAAAAGCCGTCGTTTATCGGCAGCACAGCTGACTCCGTAGACAGGGGAACGGCGCACCACCTGTTTTTGCAGTACTGCGATTTTGAAGCCGCGAGAAAGGACATAAATGCCGAGCTTGAACGCCTTGAAAAAGCCGGCAGATTAACGCCCGAACAGGCGCAGAGCGTTGATACAAACAATCTTTCAAAGGCATTGAACGGCAGGCTTTTTGACAGAGTACTCAACGCCGAAAAGGTGTACCGCGAGGAACGCTTTACCGCAAAAATACACCCGTCACTCCTTGATGATAAGTACAAGGACATCGACCCGAGCGTCGGCATAATAATGCAGGGCGCGGTCGACCTCGCCTTTGTTGAGGACGGCAGGCTTGTGATAGTCGACTACAAGACCGACAGGGTGAGCGACATCGAAAAACTCAGAACGCTCTATCAAAAGCAGCTTGAGCTCTACAGCGAAGCGCTTACAAAGTCGCTCGAGTATGAAGTCAGCGAGCTGATTATATTCTCGATCCATCTCAACGATTACATTATAATTTAACAGGCAGTTTAAAGGCTCCCTCGTTACTTACGGGGGAGCCTTTGATTTATTTATTATGATTTTTTCTTGAATTCCGTGATGATCTCCGCGGCGTATTTCTGAATATCTATAGCGTCGAGGATATCAACCTTGTTGTCGTCGTTGACGTCGCCCACATAAAGCTGGCGCTCGTCAAGCTCGGTCTTTTCGGCAGCGTATTTTTGGACAATAGCAGCGTCAAGCACGTCGACCTCGCCGTCGCCGTTAACATCGCCGATCTTGCCGTAATCTTCGCCTCTGTCGTAGATGACCGCAACGGTGTTAGCCTTGACCGTACCTGTGATCTTGCCGTTTGCAACGGTGTAGTTTCTGCCGTAAGCCTCGTCGGTGTACTCGCCGTCGGGGAGCTTTGTGGCGGTATCAACGTCAAAGTCAGTGTCGGTAAAGTTGATGATAACAACGCCCTTGCTGCCGCGCTGAATGTAGATGTGGGCATAGTTGCGGTCGATTCCGCCTGCGGTGCAGTCCTCGCCGATCATAGCGTTTCTAAAGTGGTTGACCGCCGCGACCTCGGGGTGGTAATAGTTTCCGTTGCCGTCGGGTCCGATGAGGTTGTCGCCCCACATATTGTCGGCGCTGCTGTTCTTGGGACGCGCAAAGAACAGGGGAGTGGTGTCGCCCTTTGACGCGATGATCGCCCAGCCTATTCTTACCTCGTCGTCGTTGATTTGGGAGTAGCTGCCGTCGTTGCAGTAGTTGTCGTGGCTCTCTACCCAAGTGACGAGCTTGCTCGGGTCAACGCCTGTAGCGGAGTAGTTTGAAATATACTTTGAGTACATCTTGTGTGATGACAGTCCCGAGCGTAGGTTTTCGCCGTACTTTGAAGCGGTAACGCTCATAAGCTGAGAGTACTCGGCGATCTTGTCGGAGTTGTCGCCCTGCAAGATCTCGCCGTACTGGAACTCAGCGTCGTTGTCGAGCACGTTCGTCCAGAAATCGCTTTTGAAATCGTGATCGTCCTCAACGGGCTCGTCGGGAAGCTCAATATGCTTTGCCGCGTCGTAGCGGAAGCCGTCCGCGCCCGCGTCAAGGCAGTCCTGAAGATAATCGCTTATCATATTTTGGATAGTCGGGTTTGCGGTGTTGAGATCCCAAAGACCCGAGAGCTTGCCCTGGGTCACTTGATACCTCTTGTTCCAGCTAATGATCTCAAGAGTGGGGTGGAAGGCGTTGGGGATGTTCTTGATTTCGGGAGATATTAAGTTGTAATCACCCGTGCAGTGGTTTGCCACAACGTCAACAACTACCTTGATACCGTACTTGTCGGCTTCCTCGCACATATCCCTGAACTCGTCAAGCGTGCCGAGCTGATAGTTGCCTATCGTGTAAAGAGTGGGCTGGTAGTGATAATACCATTTGCCTCTGCCGTAAAGCTGCATTCCTCCGCCTTCGCCGACCTTGCACTGGTTGATGGGCGAGGTCTGAACGGAAGTAAAGCCCGCCTCGGCAATGTTGGGGAGCTGTTCCTTGATGGTGTTGAACGACCAGCACCAGCAGTGTAAAATAGCGCCGTCATGGATGTTGGGCGAGAGGTGATAATCCTTCGCGCTTACCGCGCTGTCATCGGTGCTCGCCGCGGTAACGGAAAAGCTGACCGCGGACG